>NZ_JBKFTN010000026.1:0-94481 GCF_050432945.1 Pseudomonas sp. 18173 | reverse complement strand
CGACGCGCCGGTGCTCAGCTTCGCGACCGGCAATGCTGCCGGCGCGGTGCAGGAGGACACCGCGCTCAGCGTCAGCGGTCAGTTCAGCTCGACCGACATCGATCACGATGCCACCGCCACTTGGAGTATTGCCGGGTCAAATACCGGCACCTACGGCGCGATCGCCGTGGACACCACCGGCCAATGGACCTACACCCTGGCCAACGGCACCGATGGCGTTGCCAGCGCGGTGCAGTCGCTGAAGGCCGGCGAGACTCACAATGAGGTGTTCAGCGTGCAGGTCAGCGATGGCCTCGGTGGCGTGGCCACCCAGCAGGTGACCGTCACCGTCACCGGCAGCAACGATGCACCGGTGCTCAGCTTCGCGACCGGCAACGAGGCCGGCGCGGTGCAGGAAGACACCGTGCTCAGCGTCAGCGGCCAGTTCAGCTCGGCCGACATCGATCACGATGCCACGACCAGCTGGAGCATCAATGGCTCGTCAACAGGTACCTACGGCACGATCGCCGTGGACACCACCGGCCAATGGACCTACACCCTGGCCAACGGCACCGATGGCGTTGCCAGCGTGGTGCAGTCGCTGAAGGCCGGCGAAACTCACAACGAAGTGTTCAGCGTGCAGGTCAGCGACGGCCTCGGTGGCGTGGCCACCCAGCAGGTGACCGTCACCGTCACCGGCAGCAACGACGCCGCCGTGCTGTCCTCGGCCAGCGTTACGCTGAGCGAAACCAATGCTCCGCTGACCACCGGCGGCAGCCTGACCATCAGCGATATCGACAGCCCGGAAAGCTTCCAGGCACAGTCCAACACCGCCGGCAACTACGGCCAGTTCTCCATCGGCACCGGCGGTGCCTGGACCTACGTCGCCAACTCCGCCCACAATGAGTTCGCCGCCGGCACCACCTACACCGACACCTTCGCGGTGAGCAGTGCCGACGGCACCCTCACGTCGGTCACCGTGCAAATCCTCGGCACCAACGATGCGGCCGTGCTGTCCACCAACGTCGCCAACCTCACCGAGACCAATGCCGCGCTGACCACCACCGGCACCCTGACCATCAGCGACGTCGACAGCGCCGCCACCTTCGTCGCGCAAACCAACACCACCAGCAGCTACGGCCAGTTCTCCATCGGCGCCGGCGGTGCCTGGACCTACGTCGCCAACTCCGCCAACAACGAGTTCACCACCGGCACCACCTACACCGACACCTTCGCGGTGAGCAGTGCCGACGGCACCCTCACGTCGGTCACCGTGCAAATCCTCGGCACCAACGATGCTGCCGTGCTGTCCGCCACCGTCGCCAACCTCACCGAGACCAATGCCGCGCTGACCACCACCGGCACCCTGACCATCAGCGACGTCGACAGCGCCGCCACTTTTGTCGTGCAAACCAACACCACCGGCAGCTACGGCCAGTTCTCCATCGGCACCGGCGGTGCCTGGACCTACGTCGCCAACTCCGCCCACAACGAGTTCGCCGCCGGCACCACCTACACCGACACCTTCGCGGTGAGCAGTGCCGACGGCACCCTCACGTCGGTCACCGTGCAAATCCTCGGCACCAACGATGCGGCCGTGCTGTCCACAGGCATCGCCAACCTCACCGAGACCAATGCAGCGCTGACCACCACCGGCACCCTGACCATCAGCGACGTCGACAGCGCCGCCACCTTCGTCGCGCAAACCAACACCACCGGCAGCTACGGCCAGTTCTCCATCGGCACCGGCGGTGCCTGGACCTACGTCGCCAACTCCGCCCACAATGAGTTCGCCGCCGGCACCACCTACACCGACACCTTCGCGGTGAGCAGTGCCGACGGCACTCTCACTTCGGTCACCGTGCATATCGCCGGCAGCAACGACTCACCGACGATCACTTCCAACGGTGGTGGTGCGACGGCTTCGGTCAATGTGGCGGAGAACACCACGGCGGTTACGACGGTGGTGGCGACCGATGCCGATCTGCCGGCGCAGACGCTGAGCTACTCGCTCCTGAATACGGCCGGGACGGACTTCAGCAAGTTCTCGATCAGTTCGAGCGGGGTGCTGACGTTCAATTCAGCGCCCGATTACGAGAATGCCCAGGATGTCGGCGGTACTGACGGCGACAACGCCTACGTCGTGGACGTTCAGGTATCCGACGGCAATGGCGGAATCGATACGCAGACGATTACGGTGAACGTGCAGAACGTTGTTGAGACGCCAGTTGATACCGTGGCGCCAACGGTGGTAGTGACAGGGACCGCCCTAGGGAGTGCGGTGGGTTCAACGTCGACGGTCACATTCCAGTTCAGTGAGACGGTGAGCGGTTTCAACCTGTCTGATGTGGCAGTGACGACAACGAGCGGAACGCCACGCGGAACCTTCAGTAACTTTACCCAGGTTGACGGCGATACCTACACGGCAACGCTGACCAGAACGCTGGGCGGTAGCATAAAAGTCGACGTTGCCGCGAACAGCTACACCGACCTGGCGGGTAATCCTGGTGCGGCCGGGAGCAGTGCAAACCTTCCGGCAGGCGTTGCCGGCGAACCCGTCAATCTGGCCCTCAACGTTCCACAGGCCGATGTTAGCGGCCCCGTGACGGTGACCATCAGCGGTGTTCCTTCAGGGTGGGTGTTCAATGCAGGAGCCGACAACGGCGATGGCAGCTGGACCGTGCAGACCAGCGATCCCGGCGCATTGACGGTGACAACTCCAAGCGAATTCGCCGGTGCGTTGGTGCTCGATGTCAACATGTACTGGAGCAACAGCGACGGCGGCACCGCAAGCGCCTACGTGTTCAACAACGTCGAAATCTATGCCCCAGGCGCACCGGTCTTCGCCTTGTCCACCGACGACAACCTGACCGGTTCGTCCGGTGCCGACACCTTCGTGTTCGCCCAGCCGATCGGCAACAACGTCATTTACGGCTTCGACGCGGCGGTGGACAAGATTGACTTGATCGGCTTCACGGGTGTCAACGATTCTGCGGATGTGAGTATCGTCAACGACGCGAACGGCAATGCCGTGCTCAGCATCAGCGCTGACCAGACCATCACTGTCCACGGCGTGGATGCGGCGGCGTTGAGTGGGGCCAACCTGATGTTCGATGTGGACCCGGTCACGACCAATACCGGTACCATCACCATCACCATTGCCGACGGCGCGATCATGCCGTTCGGTGGCCGTATCGACAACAGCGGCACCATAGCGCTCGGCTCCACCGGCAGCGGGTCCGAACTCGAGATTCTGTTCCGTGGCGCGACATTGACCGGTGGCGGGCAAGTGGTTCTGTCCGACAGCGCGCAGAACCTGATCTTTGGTGGCAGCGCAGACACGGTGCTCACCAATGCGGACAACACCATCTCGGGTGCCGGCCAGTTGGGGGCAGGGCAGATGACGCTGGTCAACTCCGGTCTGATTCTTGCCAGCGGCGTCAATGCGCTGGTGATCGATACCGGTAGCAACGCCGTCACCAACACTGGCGTGCTGCAAGCGAGCGGCAGCGGCGGATTGGTGATTGAAAGTGCGCTCGTCAACCGCGCAAGCCTGTGGGCGAACGATGGCAATATCATCATCCATGGCGACACCAGCGGCGCAGGAAACGCCACTATCAGCGGTTCGGCAATGCTGGAGTTCGGTGCTGCCTCCGATCAGCATGTGACGTTCGACAGCGGCGCGGCAGGCACGCTCAAGCTCAATATGTCGACGGCGTTCAGTGGCAGCGTCAGCGGTTTTGCCGCCGGTGACAAGCTGGACTTTGGCGATGTTGCGTTCGGCGCCAATACGCAGATCACCTATGCAGCGAATGACACAGGCACCGGCGGTCTGCTGATCGTGAACGACGGTGCGCATGCGACGCAGGTCGTGCTGAATGGCCAATACGCGGCGGCGGGTTTGCAGGCGAACACCGAGGGCAGTGGCAGTGAACTGGCCTACGATGCAGCGGCGGCAAACCACACGATGCTGGGCGGCCTGGCCAACGACGTTCTGGTCGGCGGTGCGGGTGACGATCTGTTCTTCGGTGGGCTGGGCAACGACATGCTCAATGGTGGCCTCGGCAACGATACCTTCGCGTTTGCTGCCGCAGGCTTCGGCAACGACTCGATCCAGGGCTTCGACGTCGATCCGGCCGGAGGGCAGGACTTGCTCAATATCGCGGGGCTGGGGATCAGCAGCGAGACGTTCGCTGCCAACGTGAGCATTACGGCTGACGGGGCGGACACGCTGATCGGGATCGGAATGGACTCTATTCGCCTTGTCGGTGTTAACAGTGCAGGTATCGATCAGGCGGACTTTATCCTGACGGCATGATGCGTTTGCTGCCGGTCGCACACGACTGCGCGGTTGCAGAGCCCATCGCGGATAAATTCGCGATGGGCTCTGCGCGAGGTGTTTTTCTCGTCACTCCACGCTTCGATTGACTGAACATGCACCGCCAGGATGGCTCGCCCTTGTTCCGTCTCGACGAGAGGCCACGCCAAACCGGATACGGGGCACGGCATTGACCAGCGCTCCGGAATGCCTCTTCCTGTGACTTGGCAACGATCGAGATTATAATGACAGAAACGTCAATATTGAAAAGTATCTCAATATTGAATACCTTGGTGACGCCTGACGATGAGACCTGCGCGCCTCACGACTTCAATCACCCAAGGGCTCGAGATGAACAACAACAAGAAAACTTCCGAATTGCCTCCCTCCGCCGTCGATGTGCTGGTCGTCGGTTACGGTCCGGTAGGTGCGACAATCGCGGCGCTGCTCGGCCGCTACGGGGTTACGACCCTGGTGCTGGACAAACTCCATGAAATCGTACTGATGCCCCGTGCCATTGCGCTGGACAACGAGGCCCTGCGCATCCTGCAACTGGCCGGATTGTCGGAAGACGCTTTCGAAAAGATCGTGATCCCTGAAGTGAAGATGCACTCTCCGGTCCTCGGGCAATTCGGTCGAGCCAACACCGAGGGGTGTATCGACGGCCATCCCAAGCTTGTGACCTTCTATCAACCCGACCTCGAACGAGCGGTGCGTGGCCAGGTTTCCCGACTGAAATCAGTGACCAGCCTGGGTGGCTTCGAGCTGGAGGGTCTGGTTGAGGAGGCCGATTGCGTGGTCGCCACCGTACGGGACCAAGATGGGCAATCGCATGCTGTTCGCGCCCAGTACCTGGTCGGTGCAGATGGTGCAAGCTCAAGGGTCAGGGCACTGATTGGCCAGGAGTTCGAAGGGCAAACCTATGCAGAGGACTGGTTGATCGTCGATGCCAAAAACCGGCATCAGTCAGCCATTGATCACATTGAGTTTATCTGCAATCCGCAGCGACCCACGCCGCACATGCCGGCCCCGGGTGGAAGGGAGCGCTGGGAATTCATGCTGCAACCCGGCGAATCCCGGGAGGAGCTGGAAAGCCCGGAAAGCATCGCCCGGCTCATTGCGCCATGGATCAATCCGCAGGAGCTGGAAATCGAGCGCAAGGCGGTGTATCGATTCCACGCGCGTTGCTGTAAACGGTTCAGCAAGGGACGTACTTTCCTCGTCGGCGACGCCGCGCACATTACCCCTCCCTTCGTCGGGCAGGGGCTCGTAGCGGGTTTGCGTGATGGCGCCAACCTTGCCTGGAAGCTGGCCTGGGTCCTTCATGGCCACGCTGCGCCGGCGATACTCGATACCTATGACATGGAGCGCCGCCCGCATGCCCAGGCGATGATCAATCTGGCAAAAATGATGGGCCGCCTGGTGATGCCCAGGAACCGGGTCGCAGCGTTCTTCATCCACGGCCTGATGCGCATGCTCGCCTTGACTCCCGCTACCAGGAGGTACTTCGAACAGCTGGACATCAAGCCGAAGAACACCTTCAGGCAAGGCCTGTTCGTGCAACATCGCCGGGGCGACAAGCTGGTACGTGGCAGCCTGTTTCCCCAGGCCTGGGTTCGCACCCCGCAAAAGCAGATCAGGCTGAGCGACGATGCGCTGGGAGACAACCTGACCCTGGTTGGATTCGGTGTCGACCCGTTGGCACTGCTCACCACTGAGCAGATCGTTGCCTGGGAGAAGATGGGCGGTCACTTCCTGGAGGTCAGGACACGTGGCCAACGCTGCGGCGGCAGTTGTGACTTCATCGAAGACATGAATCATGACATCCTGCCGCTGGCTGCCAAAGGAACGCTCGTCGCCGTTCGCCCCGACCGTATCGTCATGCACCACGCGCCTGGCGCAGAGGCCGACAGTCTCATTCGCGACTGCAGGGAGCTGCTGGCTAGCGCAGACGCCACTCATGAACGCGTTTCCATTACCATCAACGAGCCCCCTCGATTAAGAGCCTGAAGATGCCTTCCTCCACTTTTCCTTCAGAAGCAACGACGCAAGAGCCTCTCACTCGAGGCCACAAAAAGCGTGAGCGCACCCGCCGCGGCCTGGTGGACGCAGCCTTGCGTCTGGTCGCACGCAAGGAAGTGGGGGAGATCGCGCTGCTTGAGGTCGCGGAGGAAGCAGCGGTATCCAACGGCACCATCTACAACTACTTTCGAACTCGCGACGAAGTGCTCGAGGCCGTTGGCATTGCGATGGCCGCCGAGTTCTCCGATGCCATTTCCACCCTGAGCGCGGACGTGCAGTGTGGCGCGCAGCGGCTTTCGATCGGCGTACGCATGTTCGTACGCCGGGCCGCCGAGGACCACGAATGGGCCAGCGCACTGCTGCGTATCATCCATTTCGACCGGGCCATGCGCTCGCGTCTGGCGGACCATGTGCTTGGCGACCTGCGTGAAGGCCTGCGCGGGGGCATTTTCGACTACGAGGACGAAGGCATCGCCCTGGACATGGTCGTATCGTGCACAACCGGGGCAATGCGCGCGGTTGTCGAGGGGCGGGGGGTGGCAGAGCACGATCTGCGGGTTGCCGAAATGATTCTCAGGGCACTGGGCGTAACACCTGCCAAAGCCAGGAAAATTGCCGGCAAGCCGCTGCCCGCGTGATCTGATGCCATTGCCGACCTGCCGCTCATTCAAGACTCTGGCCATCGAAGCGGGCTGAAGCGCTTTGAGCCGTTCATGTTCTGTCCTTGAGCCCATGAACATGCAGCCAGCCATCGCCAAGGCTCATATCGTTCGAACACCGTCTGGCAGTGCCTGCTCAGGTTGTTGATGGCCTGCCGATAAGTCGCGCCATAACCACTACAGGTAACTGAACATATGTGTTCGTTTGTTGTGGTGCGTAAAGCTGTTCATCGATCAAATAGAACCCCTCTAATCACCAGGGCTTCCAGGTATATAACGGTTTTATTCGAGATGTACGCGTTTTGTTCAATAAACGCTGTTGACGTCAATTGAACACAGGTGTTCAATGTTGCAATAAGGTAATCCTGGAGAGAGAACCGTGCAATCCCTGAATCCAACACAGCGCCGCATTCATCAAGCTGCCTTTCGCCTGTTCGCTGAAAGAGGCACTTCTCAAGTGAACATTCTCGACCTCGCACAAGAGGCCGGCGTGGCGCGCGGAACGGTCTACAGCAACATCGACAGCATGGAAAACCTGTTCGAGGCGGTCGCCAGCCATCTCGCGAGGGAGATGCATGAGCGCGTCAACAAGAGCTTCAATTCGCTCTCCGATCCGGCTCAGCGCCTGGCCAATGGCATTCGCTTCTTCATCCGTCGGGCGCACGAGGACTCCCGGTGGGGGGCCTTCATCCATAAATTCGCCATGAGCAACGCTTCGCTGCGTGAAATGTTTTCCAGCCAGGCGACGACGGATCTTCTGAGTGGACTTTCCACCGGTCGGTACCTGTTTCAGCAAGAGCAATTGCTCTCGGTCCTGACGCTGATATCGAGCAGTGTCCTGGGGTCCATTTTCCTGGTTCTGGAAGGGCACAGAACGTGGCGCGAATCGGGAGCCGATACGGCCGAACTCGTGTTGCGGGCCTTGGGTGTGCCTCTCGAGGAGGCTAGAGCGCTGGCGACCGTAGAGTTGCCGCCGCTTCCTCCGATCGACTAAGCGCAATAACCGACACTACGAACAAACCCCTGGATTTTTCAGGGGTTCGGGGATCGCTTTGCCCTGAAAAACCGGAAAACAAGAACAATGAACAGCAAAAATGAAATGCCCCGATTGGCAACGCAACAGCCTGCCAGGCATCGGCAGCCGACGGTGAAGGCCCAAGGCCTGACCCACCTGATTTTTCAAAGGCCGGACTTGAATGAGGCCGCGCATTTCCTGACTGACTTCGGCCTGACCGTCAGTCATCAGAACACCGAAATGCTCTATCTGCGCGGCGCAGCACCCACTGCCTATTGTTACCGCGTGCACCGTGCAGGAAAGGCAGGCTTTATCGGATTCGGCCTGGCAGTGCGATCGCCCAGGGATCTGGAAAAACTGACGCAAATTCCAGGTGCATCTTCAATCGAGGCCTCGACCCACCCAGGCGCCGGTCTCTGCGTCAGACTGACCGATCCTTCCGGCTTTATCGTCGAGGCTGTTTGCGACCAGGTGCCCGGTAAAAACCTGGAACACAGGGCTCCGCTTCCCTGGAATCTGGCGCAAGAACAACCGCGAATCAACGCCACGCAGCGCACACCGATTGCACCGCCTGAAGTCATCAAACTGGGTCACATCGTCATTGAAGTGGCCGACTATCAGGCGACCTGTGCCTGGTACACCGAGCATTTCGGGTTCATTCCCAGCGATGTGCAGGTACTCCCCGACGGCACCCCGATCGTCACTTTCATGCGCCTTGATCTTGGTGACAAGCCTGCGGATCACCATACGCTGGCGATCGCGCAGGGGTTCATGGCGACCTATAGCCACAGCGCCTATGAGGTTGTCGACGCCGACGCGGTGGGCATGGGGCAGCGGGTCCTGCGCGAGCGAGGCTGGCAGCATTCATGGGGCATCGGCCGACACATCCTGGGCAGTCAGATCTTCGATTACTGGCAAGACCCCTGGGGCGACAAGCACGAGCACTACTGCGACGGGGATATCTTTACCGCCATACAGCCGACGGGCATCCATCCCGTGAGTCCCGAGGCAATGGCGCAGTGGGGGCAGCGCATGCCCAAGAGTTTTACCAAACCCAGGATGAGCTTCAGCAACGTCCGGGCGCTCGTTCGCAACCTGCGACGCAGCCCTGACTTGACGATTCGCAAGTTGATCACGCTGATGCGGATGTTCGGGTAGAGCGGCCGCCATGTCGGCCACCGCTACACGGTATGGCCGGCGGCCCATTGATCCACAGCGCTGCCAACTCACCTTCAGAACAACACCACAGTTCTCGCGCCATCGAGCGCGGAACAAACACTGCTCCAGGAGTACCTTCAATGTCTGCTGTACATGTAGTCCGCTTTGAGTTCGAGAACGGTATCCACTGGGGCGTGCTTCGCCAGGACCGTATCACCGTTGTCCCGGGTACCTTTGAGACCACGGGTGACTTCATCTGCCAGAACAGTATCGATGATCTCGCTCAACTGAACGGTACTCAGCTGGAAGCGCACAAAGTGAAGCTGTTGTCGCCGGTGACCCGTAACCAGCAGTTCGTCTGCCAGGGGGCCAACTACCGACAGCACATGATCGAGTCGGGCATGGACCCGGATGCGAAGAAATACAACATGATGTTCACCAAGGCGACCAGTTGCCTGGTGGCCGCAGACAGCGCCCTGATCAAGCCGCGCAACGTCCGTTTCCTTGACTATGAAATTGAACTTGGTTTGGTGATGAAACGCGTGATCAGCGGCGCAGTGACCGTCACTGACGCCAACCTGCACGAGTTCATTGCTGGTGTGGTCATCGTCAATGATTATTCGGCTCGCGACATCCAGATCCCGCAGATGCAGTTCTACAAGGGCAAGAGTTTCCGCACGTTTGGCCCGGTCGGCCCCTACCTTTGCCTGCTGGGTGCCCAGGACATGCATTACCTGAAAGCATTGCAGTTGCGCCTGACGGTCAACGGCGAAGTCCGCCAAAGCGACAGCACGGCCAACCTGGTGTATGGCCCCGCTGAAACCCTGACCGAACTCTCCTCGGTCCAGGATCTCGCCCCCGGCGACCTGATCGCCACCGGTACGCCGGCGGGATGCGCGCTGACCATCCCTTCGCCCGCCAAACAGCGCATTGCGGCCCTGATGCCAGAAGCCACCAAGTGGAAGCTTTTCCTCAAGGCGCAGGAAGGGCGGACGCAGTATCTCAAGGCGGGTGACGTCGTCGAAGCGCGCATTCGCAGTGCCGATGGCGTGATCGACCTGGGTGTGCAACGCAACCGGGTCGTCGAGGAAGCCTGAAGATGATAGTGCGATCTCTGAACGACATTGAAAGTATCGAGCAGGTTCCATTGGCGGAGCGTGGCCTGGCTTGCAGCACCTATGAAGCACTGGCGCGTACGGCCGGGCTTTCTCCCCATGCGAGCGCACTGAGTTTCTTCGCCGACGCTGCCAGCTTCAGGAACACCCACCACTGGAGCTATGCCGAACTCGTCGACGATATCACTCGCGCGGCGAATGCCTTCCATGACCTGGGCATTACCCCGGGTGAGGTGTTGGCGTTCATCCTGCCCAACCTGCCGGAAACCCACTTCACCATCTGGGGGGGCGAAGCGGCGGGTGTCGTCATGGCGATCAATCCGCTGCAAGAGGCCAAGCAGATGGCGTCCTTGCTACGGGCCGCCAAGGCCAGCGTGGTGGTCACGCTCGCACCGACGCCGGGCAGCGACCTGTGGCCCAAGCTGGCCTCGCAGCTGGATCAACTTCCCGAGGTCAAGCACGTCGTTTGGGTGGGCATGGGTCCCTATGTCGATGTCACTCAGCGTGAATCCCTTGCATCCCTGGCAGAGAAAGAACGTGAGTTGCACAGGGGGGCCACGATTCACGAATTACGGACGTTGATGGAGGCTCAGCCAGGCACACACCTGAAGAGTGCCCGGCTGTTCCGCCCCGAGGATCGTTCCTCTTACTTCTGCACCGGTGGTACCACCGGGCTGCCGAAAATTGCGATGCGTACCCATGGGGCGGAAGTCTTCAACGCGTGGGCCATGGCCACGCACATGCAACCGCGAGGAAGTGGCCAGGTCATTTTTTGCGGGTTGCCGCTGTTTCACGTCAATGCGCAACTGGTGACAGGCCTGATGCCCTGGACCCAGGGTGATCATGTCATCCTCGGCACGCCGCAAGGTTATCGCGGTGAGGGTGTGATCCCACGCTTCTGGGAAATGGTCGAGCACTTCGGCATCAACTTCTTCTCCGGCGTTCCAACTGTCTATGCCGCACTGTTGCAAAACGAGCTGGAAGGCCGCGACCTGTCCAGCCTTCGGTTTGCCATGTGTGGTGCTGCACCTATGCCGGTTGAGCTCTTCAGGAAATTCGAGTCCCGGACCGGGGTAAAGATCCTCGAAGGCTATGGACTCACCGAAGGCGCGTGCGTTTCCTCGGTCAATCCACCCCATGGCGAGCGTCATATCGGCTCCATCGGTATACGGATTGCCTACCAGGACATGCGCGCAGTCATGCTCGATGACGCTGGAGAGTATCTGCGCGACGCCGACACCGACGAAGTCGGCGTGATCACCCTCACGGGGCCGAACCTGTTCGAGGGTTATGTTGAAGAGAGCCATGACCGGGGCCTGTGGATCGAAATCAATGGCCGGCGCTGGCTGAATACGGGCGATCTGGGGCGCCAGGATGAAAATGGCTACTTCTGGCTGACCGGTCGCAAAAAGGAGCTGATCATCCGCGGCGGCCACAATATCGATCCCAAGCAAATCGAGGAGGCGCTGCAAGCCCATCCAGCGGTGGCCCTGGCGGCAGCCATCGGCAGCCCGGACGTCTATTCGGGTGAGGTACCGGTCGCCTATGTGCAACTGCGACCAGACCACGACTGTACCGTCGAAGAACTCGAGCAGTTTGCCCGGCGCCACATCAGTGAGCGGGCGGCCATTCCCAAACGGATCGAAATCCTCGAGGCGTTGCCATTGACGGCGGTTGGCAAGATCTTCAAGCCCGCCTTGCAGCAGCGCGAGGTGGCCCGGGTCATTCGGCAGGAAGTGGAGCGCATGTGCCTGAAGGACATTGCGGTCGAGGTAATTCAGCACGAACAACGTGGGCTGGTCGCGTGCATCCGGGCCGGGCGCGACCAGGAGTCCCTGGCCCTGCTTCTAGGTCGCTATAGCTTTCAGGTGGAGTGGCTCAAATGATCCTGACTTCGTAAGTTCGGCTCCTCGGTCCTGGTCGTTATCAGCCAGGGCCTTTTCACAACTTCGATGAATTCCAACCGGCACTGCCAAGTGCACCGGAAGGCGAAGCTTTGCCTGCACACCAATAAATAAAAACAATTCGAGGTGGGAAATGAAACTGAGCAAGCGTGCAACTCCGTGTCTCTTTGCGGTGCGAGAGGTGTCTGTCTGGATCAACTTCGCAGGTGCCGCGGTAATACTCGGCACCTGCACAAGCGCGGGGGCCAATGGCATTGCCCTGAACGAACAAAGTGCAAGCAGCGCGGGAACCGCTTATGCGGGACGGTCGTCTTCCGCGCTGGACGCCAGCACCATCTTTGGCAACCCAGCGGGCTTGACCAAATTGAAGCGTAGCGAGATTTCCGGCGGGGCTGCGGTCGTCTCGGTGAGCGACGACATCAGTGATGCCCAGGGCAGTGCCCCGGGAACGAACAAGGGGGACTCGGTGCCGTTGGGGGTCGTTCCTTTCGCCTATTTGTCGACGCCGCTTGACGATCGTTTTTCGATTGGCCTGGGCCTCTATGCGCCGAGTGGCCTGATCAATGATTACGAGAGCACTTTTCAGGGCCGCTACCATGGCTCCTACAGCACGACCAAAGAGGTCACCCTTCAGCCCACCATTGCCT
The DNA here is from genome assembly GCF_050432945.1 of Pseudomonas sp. 18173. NCBI lineage: Bacteria > Pseudomonadati > Pseudomonadota > Gammaproteobacteria > Pseudomonadales > Pseudomonadaceae > Pseudomonas > Pseudomonas sp. 18173. Next base: position 81,664 of record NZ_JBKFTN010000026.1, on the reverse strand, counting down.
GGCGGATCAATGATTGCGTGTCCATTGGTGGCGGACCGACCATCAACCATTTCAACGCCAAGCTTCAGAACGACCTGGCCACCGGCGCCCTGAACAACGGCGAGGACACGCATGTCACGATCAAGGGCGATGACACCGCACTTGGCTACAACGTCGGGGTTTTGTTTGACTTGAGTGATGCGACCCGTTGGGGGATCAACTATCACTCGAAGGTGGACTATGAACTCAAAGGGCATACCGAGGTGAGTGGCTCCCCGAGCGTTGTCCCGCTGGACGGAAAGTATGACAACAAGATAGACATCACGATGCCCGAATCCGTGGACACGTCCATCACCCATCATTTCAACAGTCGCTGGACCGGATACCTGGGGACCACCTGGAAACGCTGGAGCCGGATCAAGAAGGTCGAGGCCGTCAACAGCGCACTTTCCCCCCTGGGCCAGGCGGCTGGCCTGGGAAGCGTGACCGAAGAAATGAACTGGCATGACACTTGGGCCACCGCCGTAGGCGCATCCTTTCAATTGAACCAGCAATGGTTGCTGCGCGCAGGCTACGCCTATGATCCGTCGCCCATCAGCAATGCCGATCGCAGCGTGCGCGTTCCGGTCGGGAATCGCCAGGCCGTGACCTTGGGTGGTGCTTACTCGCCGAATGCCGATCTGACGATAGACTTTGCTTATGGTTATCTCTGGGATTCCAAAGTTTCCGTAAATCAGGAGAACAACTCCGGTCTTCAACCGGCATACAGTGGCAGTTACGAAAACAGTGCGAATGGAGTTTCAGTGCAGGCAACCTATCGGTACTGATCGGCTTGTTCCAGAGCATTTCCACTACGAATTGATTGAATGGTTTTTCCAGCGCCCATTACTGAACTTGTCATCGGGGCTCTTTACAGCGGGCGGACGCTACGCCGTTCCACGGCGTTAGTAGCCATGCCTGAGCGAGGCGCTTTACCAGGCTCCTTACTGTCGGTGCACTCTCCACAAGAGGGTCTCTGTTTTATTTCTGCGCCTGTCTGAGAGTCGTCACTATCCGTGGCGATTTGGAAGACTCCGAACTCGCGCTCCGCGAGTTCGGCATGACGCCGCCGCATCAGCAAATCAAAGTCTGGAGGTGTGGGTTGCCAGGCTGCCAGGATTTACTTATGTGAAAGGTAGCTTTTGGCCTGTTTTTGCCTGTCACCAAGGGCGGCAATCGACTGTGGATTCAACCGGTGAGCGTGAAAGTTCGGTTGAACCATTCCCCGCCCGGCGTATGACCTGTTCGGGGCTATGCGCCCTACGGTACTAGCGATGGTTGCGATAGCGCTCGGTCAAGGACTGCACACGGGTGACGTAGGATTGCGTCTCGGCAAAGGGAGGCACCCCGTTGTACTCGACCACGGACGCTTCGCCGGCGTTGTAACCTGCCAGGGCCAGCATCTGGTTGCCGTTGAAGCGCTTGAGCAGCCAGGCCAGGTAGCGCACGCCGCCACGAATGTTCTGTCGCGCGTCGAACGGATTGTCCACGGCGAAACGCTCGGCGGTGGCGGGCATCAACTGCATCAGTCCCTGGGCGCCGGCTTCGGAAATGGCGTTGGGGTGGAACGCCGATTCGGCATGCATCACTGCGCGGATCAGCGCCTTGTCGACACCATAATGATCTGAAGCGGCTTCGATCTCCTGCCGATAGGAGTGGGTGTCCAGGCGCAGTGAGGCGACCTTGAAATCCTTCGACGCCATGCACAGGTAGCAGCCCTTGATGTAATAGAGCTCAAGGACATCGACCCGTGCGGAGATCCCGACGGGGCGTCGGCTCACAAATTGACGAACACCCTTGTGGATGAAGGTCCACACCCGAATCCGCACCGCGTCCGGGTCGTCGTCCCGCACAAGCCGTGGCTGGGGCTTTGTCTTGGCGCTGACATCGGCGTCCGCCTTGCCATTGAGGCGAGTGCAGCGGGCGTTGGCGATGGCTTGACTGGTGTAGCTGATGGCTCCGTCCCTGGCCTGGCACCTGAACATGGCGCTGGCGCACAGTGGAGTGACCAGCAGGGCCAGCCCGATGCAGCCAGGAAGGCTCTTGCGAGCCCATCGCCATGCTCTGGAATTCATCACATCGCTCCGCGCCGCAGGCGCCGATCAGGCCTGGGGCGCCTGGCCCGGGCGCAGCCTTTGGAGGGCCTGTTCCGGGTGACTCGCCTTTTGTTCTGATAGTTATACCCCTTGTAACCGGCCTTGGAACTTGCGTTGACGTACGGGCTGCCGGCGTTATCCGCCCGGGCCGAACTCATCCGGGGTAGTTGCACTCGCGCGCCAGTTCAATCAGTGCGCGCAATCGTGCCGGCACGAAGCGATGGCCCGAGTAATAAAGCCTCAATCCGCCAAACGACGGGCACCACGGCATCAGCACCGGCACCAGGGCGCCGCTTGCCAGTTCTTGCTGGATGAACCACTCGGAAATGAAACCGATGCCAAGGCCCAACAACACGGCCTGCTTGATGGCCAGCAACTCGTTGGAGACCAGGCGCACCGGCGGGTCCATCTGCAACTTCTGGCCGTCGCGCTCCAGTTCCCATTGGTAGAGGCCTCCGTGGGCCATGCGCATGCCGATGCTCTGGTGGGTGAGCAGGTCTCGCGGGTGCTCGGGCACGCCGTGGCGCTCGAGGTACTCGGGCGTTGCCACCACGAGCATGCGGATGTCACCTGACAATGCCACGGCAATCATGTCTTGCGGCACGGACTCTGCCAGGCGAATCCCGGCGTCGAAGCCTCCGGCGACGATGTCGACCATGCCTGATTCGCTGACGATGTCGATGCGCACCTCGGGATAGCGCTGAGCGTACTGCTTGAACAGCGGCTCCAGCAGCAGGTAGGCCGCGCCATGCGGTGCATTGATGCGCAATGTGCCGCTGGGTTCGTCGGGGCCGACACTGGCCTCTTCGCCGGCACTTTTGATCTGCGCCAATGCAGGGGCGATGCGCTCCACATAGCGTTGTCCGATGTCGGTGAGGGCAACGCTGCGCGTGGAGCGATTGAACAGGCGCACTTTCAGGCGCGCCTCCAGGCCGGCGACCGCACTGCTCACGGCGGTGGTGGACATGCCCAACTCCTGTGCCGCGCCTCGAAAACTGTTGCGGCGCGCAACGGCCAGCACCACTTCCAGCTCGGTCATTCCTGTTCTGTGCATGGATTGTCCTGAAAATACGGATACTTCATAAGACAAAGGATAGCTTATCGGAATAATCAACCCTTCTTAGACTTCGCATCACAGAGGCTCGATTCAGGCGAGCCATTTTGAGCGAGGAATTGCCATGCAACGCATTGAACACATCTACATCAACGGCGAGTTCGTCATTCCCCACGGTCAGGAATGGTTTGACCTCCATAACCCGAGCACCGAGGAAGTCTTCGGTCAGGTTCGGCTGGGCGATGCTCTGGACGCACAGCGTGCCATCGCAGCCGCCAAGGCTGCGTTCCCGGCCTGGTCCCGTACCACTCGGGAGGAGCGTATTGCAGCACTGCAACGCATGCACCAGGCGGTGGCGGCCAGGGAGGAAGAGCTGCTGGAAGCCATCCTCGTGGAGTACGGCGCACCTGCGGTCCGCGGGCGCTGGATGGCGACTTATCCGGCTGATGTGATTGCGCAAGCGATCAATGCACTGGAGGCGTTCGATTTCGAGGAGCAGGTCGGCATGGCCAGGGTCATTCTGACGCCCGTGGGCGTTACCGGCCTGATCACACCCTGGAACAGCAATGCCGGCTTCATCTGTAACAAGCTGGCCACCGCACTGGCGGCAGGCTGCACTGCAGTCATCAAGCCCAGCGAGATGAGCGCGTTGCAGACGCAGGTCGTGGTCAGGGCGTTGCATGAAGCGGGGCTGCCACCGGGTGTATTCAATATCGTCAACGGGCGGGGCGATGTGGTTGGCGAGGAAATCGCCCGTCATCCCGACGTGGCCAAGATCTCGTTCACCGGTTCATCCGCTGTCGGCCAACACCTGGTAAGAACCGGTGCCGACACCATGAAGCGCGTGACGCTCGAACTCGGCGGCAAGTCGCCCACGGTGGTGCTCGACGATGCGGATTTCCAGGCGGTGATGCCATTGGTGCTGCACGCCGGATTTCTCAACAGCGGCCAGGCGTGCATCGCGGGCACTCGCATCCTGGTGCCGCGCAGCCGGCTGGCGGAGTTCGAGCGGGTCGCGAAAGAGGGCGTCGCAAAGTTTCAATCGGGCGATCCGCGCAACGCCGACACCGACATCGGCCCGATGGTCAGCCAGAAACAATGGGAACGGGTGCAGCGCTACATCCGTATCGGCCAGGAGGAGGGCGCGAGGTTGCTGGCGGGTGGCGAGGGTCGCCCGGAAGGCTTGCACAGCGGATGGTTCGTCAAGCCGACGATCTTCACGGATGCCAACAACCGGATGCGCATCGCACGTGAGGAAATCTTCGGCCCCGTGCTGACGATCATCCCCTACGAGGATGAGGCTGATGCGATCGGCATTGCCAACGATACGGACTATGGGCTGAGCGCCCTGGTGCTGGGAAAGAGTGCCGAACGCTGTATGAACGTCGCTCGCCGGATCGATTCGGGGCGCGTGCTCATCAACACCCTGGCCCACGAGCCGCGTGCCCCCTTCGGTGGGTTCAAGCATTCAGGTCTTGGGCGCGAAATGGGCAAGTGGGGGATGAGCGCGTATCTGGAGCCGAAAACGCTGATTGCGTATGACCCGTTGAAATGACCGGGTCGGGTTCCTGTCCGGGAGCACCGGACGGGAATGGCAGCCAGCGCCCGCTGATGGCTGTGGATTCAACCGGACATCCACCACCGGTTGCATTCACTGCTTGTAGCCAATCTGCCGCAACAGGTTCTTGCGCCACAGGATGTCTTCATCGCATTCAATGTCTTTGGCACAGAAGCCATCCACGACGCCCAGGATGGCTCGCCCCTGTTCCGTCTCGGCGAGAACCACTTCGACTGGATTGGCCGTTGCACAAAAAATACGGCACACCTCCGGGACCATTTTGAGCGTGTTCAACACGTTCAGCGGATAGAAGCCGTCGCCCAGGAAAATGATGAAGCCATGGCCCGCGGCGATGGCTTTCGCATTCTTCTGAGCCAGTTCGATCATTGCGGTATCGGTGCCGGACCATCGCACCAGGCATTGGCCGGAGGCTTCACAAAAGGCCACGCCAAACTGGATGCCGGGCACGGTATTGACCAGCGCTTCGTGGATGTCCTCGACGGATTTGATGAAGTGGGTCTGGCCCAGAATGAAGTTGGTCGCATCGGGCTTGTCGATTTTCACCGTGATGAGTTGCATCTCAAACACCTCCTTTCGCGATATTGCTATCAGGGGTTGGCAACACATCAAGCATAGCTACTCGTTGGTTGTTGCTTCGCACATGGGCTGCATTTGGCCGATTTCTGCCTGTCAGGGTGGGCAGGATGCGAGTAATTGGAAAGATACTTTGGACGGGAGTCTGGCTGTCGGTGGCGGAGCTAGCTACAACCCCCCACGGGCGATTCAGTCCATACGTTTGAGGGCGTTCACAGGGGTGTTTTCAAAAAGCGCTGTTCATGGTCAGGATCCGGCAACAGGCAAGTGTCGTATTTCCCGAAGAGCCGATAACGGTTAAGCGCAATGCGGTCGTATGCCCAATCGCGAAGCTTGCGAGGGAAGATGCGCAACAGGCTCACGGGGCGCCAACGTGCGGGCAGTCGGGCGATCACTTCGAAAAATGCTTCCGAACGTTCCCAGTAGTGTCTGTCGCGGATCACCGCCATGGTGTCGAATTGATCCAAGGGTAAACCTGCCCACGCCAGCAGAGCCTGTCCCTCGTGAGACTGAACCGCCGCCAACCGCACGTGCCGCTGGCGGTCATTGCGAATCAGGAAGCTTACCCAGCCATTGCACAGCTTGCAGACACCGTCGAACAAGACGACCGTCTCTCCGGGTTTGAGCAGTGGCGCGGGTGAGGGGCGGGTATGCGAGGCTGACATAAGTGTGGTTCCAAGGGAGCCTGGGTATCGGCAAGCAACGCTTCGCGAAAGGCTGTTTGTGACTGAGGATTCAACACACGGGATTTAGTGTAGGCGCGATTCAGGTTAAACCTCGAATGCAGCACCGTGGGTGCTGCATTCGAGGTTTGAGGCCGCACATTGCCGGCGGCCTTGGGGTGCGCTGCGCAGATCAGCTGTTGGCGTGATCGGTCGCCTTGGCTTTGCTTTGAGCGACAGCGGCTTCAGCTTTCTGTTTCTGGGTAACCTGGAAGGCTTCCATCGAGACTTTCCGGGCCGATTCCATGCGGGCGAAGGTCCGGTCACCGCCACCGGTGGCCATGGCCAGGGAAGAAGCGGTCAGAGCGGCGACTACGAAAAGAACTTTCATGGATTTCATTTGGATTTCCTCAAGTGAGAATTGGTAAATAACTAAAATTTGTAAATAACGAATAACGGTATTTATTTGCTAAAGCAGAATCTGCCTGTTCAACCTGGCTTTACCATCAAGCCAGGGCGGCGTTTCGTACTGTTCCGGTGCCTTGCTCCAGATGCCCTTCGGTGCCTTTGTTTTTTGCATAGGCAGTGAGCATTACCATCATCGCGAAGCCACCGACGATGAGTACCGGATAGGCTGCCAGCAACTCCACCAGCGAGTATTTCCAGGCCAGCGGGCGACCAACACCCAGCATGGCGGCATAGAACCACGACACGGCAGAGAGAGCGCCCGAGAACAGTGCGAGCATGCGCAGGTTGAAGGACAGATCAAGTATCGAACCGGCTTTTTTCAGTGCCGGCAATACAGCGCTGTGCAACAGGAAGCCGTTGAAGGTCAACAGTACAACGATGCCGATCTTGGCTTGCAGTTTGGGATTGAGGAAATACTCCATCCCCTTGCCGGCATAATCGATCCCGACAATACCGATGCCGGTAATCCAAAGCGCCCAAAGTGCAAGTACTACGGTTTTTTGCAGGCTTTCCATGTGCGCATCATCATGGTGACCCGACGCATCTCCCTTCAGGAGTTGTTTGACCATTGCAACGTCACTGGTCAAGACCAGGCCGATTGCCACACAGCAGGCGATTAGGTGGAAATATACAACGCCCAAACGAACATATTCCACGGTGGACGAAGAAAACATACTAAGTTCCATGGTGACCTCTTGGCTTCATTAGTGAATCAGCATGATGCTCGACACGGCTTGATTGCCGTTTGCCGTTGCTGATTGCAATCAGAATTCAGTAATCACTATTAATTAATTTTGAGGCATTAGGCGCTCAAGATAATAGCGATCTTCGCGAATGAACTTTTAATCATTCGATCATGTCAATTTTCAGGTAACAAACACATCAATTCGCACTGGGTGCATATGATGTTTAACTTGCGTGTCTAGGGGAGGGCGTGGCCCGCAACCCTGGCGGCAAGTGGATCAGGCAACGGTGGTAGGACTGGCAGGACTTCCGCCCCATTCGAAGAAACGAATCTTGTGGACTTCACCTTCGCTATCTTCGTAGACCAGGGTCACCGGTACCATACCGGTCTTGTCGGATGTATCGGTGCGCTGCAGTACCCGCTTCACATCGATTTCCATTCCGTAGTGATATTCCACGGCGGAAACATGTGCACCGGGTTCTTGAAGACCATTCTGGTCGAAGACACTTGGTGCAAGACTGGAAATTACGGCACTGACTACTGTGGCGATGTTCATTACGTTTTACCTCTTCTGAAGTTCACTTGACGGGGACCTAATGTGACACGTGATGAAAGTGAAGTTCACTATACCGCGACGAACGCACCCATCTGAGCCGCCTGTAGTGGCTTCAGGCTCCCGGGTATTCCCCGCGCTTGACGCCTTTCGACCATTCGTCCATTAAACGCCGTATTTGCTGGGCCAAACGGTGTTTTTTGATGAGGTCATAACATGTCATGACGGATTTTTGCGAAGGTTTCTCAGTAGTGAATGTGACAGCGAGAGGACAAAAAATGCCAGGTATCGGGTCGGGGGAGAGGTATCGGGTATTGGCCGGTTCCGGTCTGCCGAAATCAATCGAAACCCTGCGATTCTGCAAATTCAACTCGAAGCGTCCGCATGTAAATGATGCCGGTGGATCGAGATCTCTTCGGGCTGTTTTGGTACTGGCTCAAATAGTGTCCATATGATATCAATCGCGCCCTCATGGACCTTTATCGAGGGCGTTATGCCACTGCAAGGAAGCTCGCGACTCCCAATCGTTTCTCTCACCCTGTCGGTTGAAAGCTGATGGGGATAATTGTCGGTATCATCGTTGTCCTCATCGCACTGGCACTGTTGGCCAAATTGCTTCGTTTCATCGGGGTAGCCCTTCAGTTCGCTCTTGGTTTGGCCGGGTTGATTGCTTTAGGTCTGCCTGCCGGCTATGGAATCGCTATGGAGGCCATCAGCAAGCAGCTCAGGCTTCGTTCCTGTTTAGCTTGGCTGACTGCTGTCGCAACGTTCACGATAACTTTCTGTTGGGGGGTACTGGGGTGGCACCCTGACTATCCCCCCGGCACTGTCGCGAGCCTGAAGTTTGGACTGCCTGCCGTGTTGTTCGTGGTAATGCTGGTCGTCCACAGCAAGCGTAAGCGCAGCCTGGCCAATAACCTGGCGCAGGAGTGGTTGCTGAAGAAGGATCAGGAATTCCATCGCTGTATACACGGCGCTTTCGCGTTGTTGTCAGTTTCCGCAGCGGTACCAGGAATGTTTGAACTGCTGCGCTGGCCTGTCGCTGGGGTTGCTGCCTACGCCTACTGGGGCTCTGCGTTATTAGTGCAGCTTTATTCCATCAGTCAGGACCATGCCCGCACCAGGCTGGAATCTCGCATTGGCGAAGCACTGGAAGTGCGGACCTCGCTCAATGTCAGCCAGGCACTCAAAGACCTGACTGCCGACAGCCTGCTTGATGCCGAAGAGGTCGAGACCATTTTCAACGGATGTCTTTCCCATCTGGTCGCCGCAGGTACCTTGCGCGAACTGGAGGTGGCCGGGCAGCGCTGGGTCTTTGCCGAAAGTTGGTACCGAAATCGGTATAAGGCACTGCATGGCGTGCTGCTCAAGCAGGTTCGTCATCGCTCCGAGGCGCTAGGCGCGATTGTGCGCAGCGCGTTTGGGTTTGAGGGCTCTGCTGCGCAAGACTTTATAGAGCGTCAAATGAGCTTCGGTCAGTTTCAGGATTTTCGTGACGGCCGCTTTTGGTGCGCTTTTGCCTTATCGCAACGTATTAGCTGCTGCACCGCTTGCGGGCTTGCTGAAGTTCGCAGCAGTGCGAATGACGCAGAGTGGTTCTGCTCCACGATCTGTGCTGAAACCGAGCAGGTATGCCTGAGTGTTCGTGACAAGCCGCAAGAGGAGTTCCTGGCCGACGCAGCCGCGAATGGCTTTGTGCTTATGGCGACCGGAAGTGCTTGGGACGCGAATCACAAGCTGTTCGCCGCAGGCGGACAAGGTCATGGATTTGCCGCCGAGAAGGCTAACCATCGGGTTGACCGCATGATGGGACGTAATGCAGAGATTCTTGGCGACAACAATGCCAAGAATGGTGCTGACCGGCTGGTTCAGGGTCAGATGATCCAGACGAAATATTGTGCGACAGGCGCTCGTAGTGTGGGGGCTGCTTTCAACGGGCAGCAGGGCGACTACAAGTATTTCGACCAGCAAGGGCGCCCCATGCAGATCGAGGTGCCTAAAGATCAGTACGCCGATGCCGTACGCACGCTGCAGCGAAAGATCAGCGAGGGCAAAGTTCGGGGTGTCACGGATCCGAAAGACGCCGTCAGGTTGATCCGCAAAGGCCATCTGACGTATAGCCAGGCACGCAGTATCACCAAGTTCGGTACTTTCGAGTCCATTGCCTATGACATCACCGAGGGTGTGGTGGTAGGGGCAGTGGCAGGCGGTATCAGCTTCGGGGTCAGCGCCACGTTGTTCTATCTGAAGACTCAAGATCGTCAGCAGGCGTTGCGAGTGGCATCTGTCCAGGCTGGAAAAAGCTTTGGTCGCAGCCTGACTGTATATGTTGCGGCCCAGCAACTACACCGGGTCCAGTTTATCCAGCGTTCACTGACCCTGATTGATGTTTCGAGCCTGGCGCCGAGCACACGCGGGTTGTTGGCTCAAGGTATGGGGGTAAGCAAGAGTGGCTTGAACAAAGCCTTGAGAGGAACACTGATCAGCTCCATTGCGGTGATTGCCGTCACTACGGGTCCAGACCTCGTCAAGCTGGCCCGTGGTCGTATCTCTAAAGCGCAATTTGCGAAGAACCTTGCTGTTGCGTCATCAGGCATCGCCGGTGGTGCGGTGGGCTCTATCGCTGGCGGGATTCTCGCGGCACCTCTGGGGCCGATAGGCGCTATGGTTGGCCGTACAGCGGGCGGCATTATCGGCGGCATCGTTGCCACCGCAGTCTCCACCAGGTTGATGGGCAAACTGGTTCAGGAAGATCGCGTGCTGATCATCGGCATCATCCAGGCTCAACTGGAATATCTGGCTATCGCTTTCATGCTTGCCAAAGAAGAGATCGACAGTGTCAACGCCAACCTGGACAAAGCTCTAACGCAGAAAAGCCTCGAAGTGATATTTGCAGCTAAAGACCAGCGTCGTGCGATGGCCAATTTTTATCTCAAGCCTGTGGTAGTGGCGGTGGTCCGCCAGCGACCGGTGGTGGACTTTTCTCCGGCGGATGTAGTGGATGCGTGGGAGGGCATGGTGTCCAAAGATGCGGCATAAAATGGTTTATGCGGGACTTCCATTTGTACGTTCAGATATCTGTGAAAACCGTTCAGTTGAAGTTCACCAGCAGTGTATTGCCGCCTGCGCACGAGGCACGGCAGGCGAAGACCCTAGGGTCTGGATGCGTTTGAGGCGAGGTTGAAGATGAGCAGGGCGACTGCCTCAGCCCAATTGCTCGGCAAGCCCGACGATAATGCCCTCGGGCCCGCGAATATAGGCGAGCCGGTACGATGTCTCGTACTGCATCTGGCCAATGAGTTCGGCGCCACGGGCCTGCATTCGCGCCACGACGGCATCGATACCGTCGACGGCAAACATGATGCGACGAAGCCCCAAGGTGTTCACCGGTGCATCTACGGGGCCGAACCTGACGGCATCTGGCGTGTGGAATTTGTCCAGCTCTATGCCTTGCCCGTCGGGCGTGCGCAGCATCGCGATCGTGGACCGGACATCTCCAAGCCCTATGAGGCTCCCGATAGCGGGCCCTTCAACCGTGGTTTGGCCCTCGAGTTCGAGGCCCAGTTCGATAAAGAACGTTTTTACCGCTTCGAGATCGTCGACGACGATCAGGATGTTGTCCATTCTCTTGATTGTCATGGGCCTGGATCCTTCATTTAACGGTGTCGCGTTTGGTCGATCGCTATCAAGCGCGAGTGGCCTTGATCGACTGTGGATTCAACCGGTGGAGCGTTAGCTGTCCGGCTCATCCTCTCACATGCATTCGCGACTAGAATCCCACTGTCGACACTTCTACAGCCAGACCGGATTTCATATCCGCAGCGTCAGGTCTTAAGCGTTGTTTCGGTCCATGGGAAACCCGTATGACAAATCCGCAAGATAAAGCCGAGTCCGACGAAGATCTGGCCCAGATGGTCATAGGGCGAGGGCCCTGTACTCATCTATTGTTGCTCTTGCTAGGTTTGATTCTGCTTTTCCCCTTTCTTGAGGACGGCATATTTTCCCGCCTATTGCTTGGCATTCTGTTTTCAATCGTGCTGCTCGTGGGCGCTTTTGCCACCCGGCAGACTCGGCGGGGGTTCATCTTCAAACTGGCCCTGGCATTGCTTGGGGTTAGCCTGCAATGGGCGGCATTGTGGGCTGAGAGTATCGCGATACTTGACCTTGCCGGGATCGCTTATGCGGCGTCTCTTGCCGTCTCGTTCAGCGGGGTGCTTCGCTATATTCTCATGCGCGGCCCCATTACCGCCGACAAGCTGCATGGCGCGCTTGCGGGGTACATCATGCTGGCCTTCGTCTGGTCCTTCGTCTATGCCCTGGTCGAGATTTCCAGCGCTGGCTCATTCGGCCCTGGCCGCCTCGACTTCGCACAGCCCGGCACTTTCTTCAAGCTGATCTATTTCAGCTTCACGACGCTCACCACCACCGGTTACGGTGACGTTATCCCATTGACCAACCACGCCCGCTCACTTGTGATGGTCGAAGAGTTTTCCGGGGTCTTTTATGTGGGTGTCGTGATCGCGCGACTTGCCGGTCTTTATCCGTCGAATCAGACCCGGTGACGCTCGACTTGCCTGAGCCACCTGCGGGCATCCAGAAAAACATTTTCGAGCGCTAAGTCGCGATTAGCCGAGTTCAGGTTTTCCTGCGTTTTTTATCCAGGTATCAAGCTCCGTAACCATTTTACTGACCTCGCTATCTTCCCGTTCCGAGGGGCGAACGATTGCGTTCCAGGCGATATCCAGGCCGTCATTCAGGGCCGCCCACGCAAGTTCACCGCGCTCAAGACTGGGGGTGACCAAATCCCGTTGCAATATGCTGATTCCGTATCCTGAACGGACCAGTTCAACGATGGCCTCGATCAACTCCACCGTGATCATGCGGCGCGGCAAGATGCTGGCGGGGGCGAAGAAACGGTCATACTCCCAGCCACTGGCGCGATCGGTCGAATACGTCACCAGGTTGTATGTCTTGAAGTCTTGCGCGTAGATATTTTTCCTTCCCGCAAGGGGATGGTCGGTTGCCATGATTGCAATCAGGTCGTCCCGGAAAAGCGGCAACCTGGCGACACCACTAGGCACCATGCCGTCATCGATAATGGACACATCCAGTCTGCCTTGCATCAGGCTCGCGTAAACGTCGTTACGGGGCACGGTCACCAGTGTGATTTCGATGTCCGGCCGAAGACTTGAGTAGTGCTTGATGAACTTTGGAATCCAGCGAAACGGGCCGTAGGAGGTGACACCCATACGGACAAACGCTGTGACGCCACCGGCCATGGACCGGGCCTCGGACTCAGCCTCATTGAGTATGGCGATGATGTCTTTGGCGGCCCGTTCCAGGCGCACGCCGGCAGGGCTGAGCCTGAGCTTTCCTCCTGATCTTTCCGTCAGGCTCACGCCTAGCCGCCGCTCGGCTTCGCGTATGCGGTGACTGACGGCCGAAGGTGTCAGCCATAAACGTTCGGCCACGGCGGTTATCGAGTCGACTTCCGACAGGGTTTGCAACATCACCAAGTGATCCAGTGTCAGTCTCATGGCTATCGGACCTGAAAATAATTCACAAAATTGCGTAAAATTATGAGCGTGACTTGTTTTTGGTGCCGATGCAATCTGAATCCAGCAGAGCCAACGGAGACCAACAACAATGACTACCCTGCCTTTCACACCTGCGTTAACCCTGGGCGATCTCGTCGATCTCGAGCGTTACCCGATCACCGATCGCACCAGCCCGGCTTATCTCGCACTGGTCACTCACAGTCAGTCGTTGCTGACACAAGAGGGCGTTGCGATCTTTCCGGGTTTTGTTCGCAATCCATCGGTTGTCGCGATGGCACAGCAGACACTTGCACTGCACTCGCGCATGTTTCATTTTCGGGAGAACCACACGGTTTATTTCAAACCCCAGGACGAAAGCGTTGATCCGCAACATCCGCTTCGACGCTTGATGAACACGGCAAAAGATACCGTTGCCTATGCCGATATTCCTGCCGACCATTTGATCCGGCAGATCTATGGATCGGACGACGTCCTTGCTTTCATCAAAGATGTTCTGGCTCTGGACAGGCTCTATCGTCATGCCGATCCATTGGCCGCCCTTAACTTGCAGGGCTTCACGGCAGGACAGGAGTTGGGGTGGCACTTTGATCGTTCCGACTTCAGCGTCACGCTGTCCCTTCAGGCTGCGAGCGCCGGTGGGGATTTCGAGTATGTGCGGATGCTGCGCAATGAAAGCGACGATTGCCATGACGCAGTCCGGCAATTTCTCGATGACTCGCAGACACAGCAGGTAGAGGTTCTGCCTCAAGTGCCTGGCACCCTGACATTGTTCCGCGGCCGCTATTCATTGCACCGGGTCACGCCGGTGGAAGGGGACAGGCTGAGGCTCAACGCGGTGTTTGCGTACGTGGACCAGCCCGATGTCGAGTTCAGTGCCTATGCGCGCCAGTTGTTCTACGGGCGTACCTCTGTTGAACCATTGGCTTGAGTCTCGCCCATAACAATAAAAGCAATTGATTCACGCCTTTGTTTCACGTGTTTGCGCACGCACTTGTCCATACTGAATCTGATGGACTCGTTTGTTCCTGTGTCGCACACAACAGTTCGCTGCCCCCAATAATAATGATTCGGAGCGTCTGATCATGAAAAACAGGAAGAGTTTGTTGGCCTCTTTACTCACCCTTGGCTTGCTTGTCGGTAGTGCTTCAAGCCAGGCGTCCGGGTGGTGTGAATCGGGCAAGTCGGTGAAATTTGCCGGGCTGAACTGGGAGAGCGGGATGCTCCTTACCGACATCATGATGATCGTGCTCAAGGATGGTTATGGTTGTGCAACGGATCAGTTGGTGGGTAACACCATCATTCTGGAGACCGCACTGGCCGGCAACGACATTCAGGTGTTTGGCGAAGAGTGGATGGAGCGCAGCGAAGTCTGGAAAAAAGCGGCGGCAGCCGGAAAGGTTGTCGGGGTTGGCGCTCCGATCATTGGTGCGACTCAGGGCTGGTATGTGCCGCGCTATGTCGTTGAAGGGGACGCTAAACGTAACCGGCCAGCGCAGGCGCCTGACCTCAGGACAGTCGCTGACCTGAGCAAGTACGCGAGTGTTTTTCACGATTCGGAGGAACCGTCCAAGGGCCGTTTCTACAACTGTCCTGCGGGTTGGATCTGTGAGCAGGACAATACCGAGATGCTGAAAGAGTACGGTCTTGAAAGCACCTTCACGAACTTCCGTCCAGGTACCGGTGCGGCATTGGATGCGGCTGTCCTGTCCAGCTACAAGCGCGGTGAACCGGTACTGTTCTACTACTGGTCACCGACGCCGCTGATGGGGCAGATCGATGCGATAAGGCTGGAGGAAAAGACCGGCGTCAACAAAGACGTCATTACCATGGTGGGACTCTCAAAGGCCTTTCATGAACAGGCTCCTGAACTGGTCAGGGTACTGGAGAAGGTCAACATTCCCATCGATTTGTTGAATCAGAACCTGGCGAGGATGACCCGCGAGCGCATCGAATCGCCGAAGCTGGCCAGGATGTTCCTCAAGGAACACCCGGAAGTCTGGCATGCCTGGGTCGACGAAGCCGCAGCAAAAAAGATCGAGGCATCGCTCTAATCGGCCTCAAGGGCAAGGACGCCCGCCCTCTGCTACGCCCCTCTGAACACAATCTCTTGACTGTTTCTACACAGGAACGGCGTCTCTTTGCGTCCGGGAATCATGAACATGATCAAATCACGAGCGGCCGTCGCTTTCGCGGCGAACCAGCCTCTGCAAATTGTCGAAATCGATGTCGCGCCGCCGCAAGCTGGCGAAGTGCTGGTACGGATTGTGGCGACAGGTGTCTGCCATACCGATGCGTTTACGTTATCTGGTGCCGACCCCGAAGGGATCTTCCCCGTCATTCTTGGCCACGAAGGCGGCGGTATCGTCGAAGCGGTTGGCGAGGGGGTAACGTCACTGGCGGTGGGCGATCATGTGATCCCGCTCTACACCCCGGAATGTGGCGAGTGCAAATTCTGCACATCCGGCAAGACCAATCTTTGTCAAAAGATCCGTGCCACTCAAGGCAAGGGATTGATGCCCGATGGCACCAGCCGGTTCTCTTATGCAGGACAGCCCATTTTTCACTACATGGGCACCTCGACTTTCTCCGAATACACCGTGCTTCCCGAAATTTCCCTGGCCAAAATCCCCAAGGATGCGCCACTGGAGAAGGTCTGCCTGCTCGGTTGTGGTGTGACCACCGGCATTGGCGCGGTGCTCAACACTGCGAAAGTGGAGGAGGGAGCCTGCGTGGCAATCTTCGGTCTGGGGGGCATCGGGCTGGCAGCCATTATCGGTGCGACCATGGCCAAGGCCGGCCGAATCATCGCGATCGATATCAACCCGGCCAAGTTCGAGATTGCCAGGCAACTGGGCGCTACCGACTTCATCAACCCCAAGGATCATGACAGGCCGATCCAGGACGTGATCATCGAGATGACCGAGGGCGGTGTGGACTATTCCTTCGAATGCATCGGCAACGTCCATCTGATGCGCGCCGCCCTGGAGTGTTGCCACAAGGGCTGGGGCGAGTCGGTGATCATTGGCGTCGCCGGCGCAGGACAGGAAATCAGTACCCGTCCTTTCCAGCTGGTGACCGGGCGCGTCTGGCGCGGCTCGGCATTTGGCGGTGTGAAAGGACGTAGCGAGCTACCCAGCTATGTCGAGAACGCGCAAAAGGGCGAAATTCCGCTGGACAGTTTCATTACCCACACCATGGGGCTGGAGGAGATCAACAGAGCCTTCGACCTGATGCACAAGGGCGAAAGCATCCGCACCGTTATCCATTTCGATCGCTGACTCAACAGACTGGCGAAGCCCGTCAGGGCGAGTCAAAGGCGCGAAAACCTGCAACATCAACCCACCGTATCTACACCAAAGAGAGCACAAAGATGACCATTTTCACTCATGTGACTGTCGGTACCAACGACCTGAAAAAAGCGCGCAGCTTCTATGATAATGTCCTGGGTACCCTGGGCCAGAAACGCATCGCTGATCTGGACGAGAATGGCTCGATCTGGGGTGAGAGCGCTCCGTCCTTCTTCGTTCTGAAACCGGCGAACGGCGCCCCGGCCAGCGTGGGTAATGGTGTAACTATCAGCTTCGAGGCGCCGAATCGTGCCGCCATTGACGCTTTCCACGCCGCGGCGCTGGCCAGTGGCGGCACCGACGAAGGTGCACCGGGTCCGCGAGGTTGGGCACCTGACGCCTATGCGGCGTACGCGCGGGATCTCGATGGGAACAAACTGGCCGCGTACTGTTTCAAGCCAGCCTAAGCGTCAAGACGAGGCATCCTTGGATGCTTCGTCATTAGTCCTTATTCGCAAGGATTAGTAACTGTAAGGTTGCAACGGTGGCTTGAACAAGCCCGTTTAACCTTGGTGTTCGAACGACAGCTTCTGGCCGTTTTAAGCCTGTCACGAAGGGCGGCAATCGCTCTATGGCCGACCTCCTGCATGCCTACAATCGTTGACGATTTCGCTGCTGTTTCACCTTATACATCTCGCGGTCTGCCAGCTTTGTGGCCTCGTCCACCGTCATGCTGCCCGGTATCACTGCCACGACTCCAACACTCGCGCCGGTGTAGTGAATATAACCAAGACCCTGGCCCAGCTCATATCGCCCGATCGTTGCGTTGGACAGGCGATAGAGGCAGCACTCTTGGTGATCACTTGCGCAGAGTGCCCCTGTGAACGGATCGGCTTCAACCGCCTTGTTGCTGCATGTGATGGCCTGCGTGCTGGTGAGATTCATCATGCGTGTCCTGCGCCATCGGTGCCTCAGGCTTTAGCCGTTCAGTCTCTTCTGCCAGATAGGTCAGTACGGCATTGGCCTCTATATCACCCAAGCGCAGATTGGGCATCGCCAGGCGGTTGTATTGCTCGTACAACTGCATCGCCAGTGGGTCTTTCTCGGCCAGCACCTGATCGGGTTCCTTGATCCAGCGTTTCAGCCATTGCGGGTCGCGCTGGCGGGTGACGCCGATCAGGTCCGGGTCGATGCCGCGTATGCCGGCGTTCTGGGTGTCGCCCAGGGTATGGCAGGACGAGCAGCGGGTACGGTAGATCTGCTCGCCGGCGCTTGGCGGGCGCACGGTCGGGGCGCTGGCGTAATCCTGGTTGCTGGTGCTGGCCTGTTTCCAGTTCTGCAGGGTTTTGCCCAGGCGGTCGGCCAGAATGTAGGGGTTCTCCATGGGTGAGGATTTCATCCAGCGGCCGGTGCTCTGGTTGCCGATGATCAGGCTCAGGTTGTGGTCCTTGTTGCGGCCGTTGTCGATGCCGTCGATGAACAGGCCCAGGCTCTTGCGCAAGGCGGTGATGTCGTCCTTGTTGCCAGTGAGGAATTGCCAGCCGGGACCGATCTTGAATTTCTCGGTGTATTGCTTGAGCACTTGCGGTGTGTCGGTTTCCGGGTCGATGCTGATCGAGTAGAGAAAGATGTCCTTGCCGACCCGATCGCCGAGGACTTTCTGTACCTGTAGCAGGCGTGCGGTTTCCAGCGGGCAGGAGTCGGTGCAGGAGGTGAAGATGAAGTTGATCGCCACCACCTTGTCCTTGATCAGGTCATCGAAAAAACGCACCTTCTGGCCATCCTGATTGACCAGCTCGGTATTGGGGAAATAGTCCTTTCCCCAAGGGGTGCCGGTGTCGCTGTCTTCGGCAGCGGCTGCCGACCATCCGGTGATGCCCAGGGTGAAAAGGAACAGCAGGCGAAGGAGTTTGATCGGCCGGGTCCAGTGTGAAGTGATCATGATTGCGTCCTGTGCAGAGTACTGATGGATGCCTTGCACTCCAGCTGTACGGGCTGGAGTGCAAGGTGATACCGGTCAACGGACAGAGAGGGGCGCCGTGACCGAGCGACCGGAAGATGATTTGATCGTCACGGTCGGCGTGGATGCCGGTCCGTTGCCTGTGGTGCTCATCGAGATCCGCCAGCGGGCGCCGGTGGCTGTTGGTGTCATCGTCGCCGTGCCCAGGACGAGCGGCCCGCCGGTGGTCGCTGCGGAACCCGTCAGGACCGTGCCAGTCTGTGACGTGGTCCCGGCCAGATCCCAGGTGTAACGGTTGTTGCTGCGCACCGCCACAGTGGCGCTGGTCACTTGCAGGTCCTCGTTGCTGGTCACCGCCGGCGCCACTGCGATGGTCACAGTACCGGGCGTTGCCGAGACGCCACCCTTGGCGTCGCGCACCTCATAGGTGAAGGTGGCGGTGGCAGGTTCGGTGAGGGTGGCCGGCGGCGTGTAGATCACCCGGGTGCCATCGGTGGTGGCCGCGCCCATGCCGGAATCCGGCTGGCTCAAGCCGACCACAGTGAGCGGCATGTTGTTGTCAGGGTCACTGTCATTGGCCAGGACGTTGAGGGTGACGGCCACGCCGGCCGTGGTGCTGGCACTGTCGGGGCCGGCAACCGGCTGCTTGTTGGTGCTGTTGTCGTCGCCATCATCCCCGTCATCGTCATCATTGCCGCTACCCTTGCCACCCGTACGGAAGGTGGGCAGCGCGGCCGAAGCCACATATTCGACGCCATCCCAGCCGGGTAGCGGCGTCGGCATCAGCTCGAACTGGCCGGGGTGTTCGACGTCCCAGCGCAGCAACATGGACGAGTCTTCGTGCTGGGTGTTGTGGCAGTGCTCCATGTAGGTCCCGGCAAACTCGCGAAAGCGAATCGCCATGGACACGTCCGTGGAACTGTCGACTTCCGGCCCGATGCGGAACACATCCTTGCGTGCCCATTTTTCCCAGTCCGGCGGTGCCTTGCCATCGCGGCTAAGGATCACCCCTTCCTCGAAGTGCACATGCACCGGGTGACTCCAGCCGTTGCCGCCGTTCTTGATGTCCCACACCTCGAGGGTGCCGTCGCCACTGAAGCCGGCGTCGGTCGGCCCGGTGGACAATTGCGCCGCCACGCTGAGCTGTCGTGGGTCCATGCTGTAGCCGAAGCCACCATCGGTCTTGATGGTCCAGGGCGCGAGGTCAGTGCCGTCGGAACGGCCAAAGGTAAAGCTGCGATGACGAGCCTGGTCGAGTTTTGCCTTGTCGGCCACGTCGTCGCGGTTGATGGTCAACGGAATCATTTTCTTGCCTGCCGCCTTGCCAGGCTTGGCCGGCTCATAGGCGGTGGGGTCCATGCTCTGGTCTTGGCCTGCATAGGAATTGACGATCAGTTGCAGGAACTTGCCCACCACAGGATCGCCCTTGTCCCATTGCGGCCCCTTGCTGCTTTGCTTGAGGACGGCCTTGTACCTCTCGGACAGCACGTCGGCCAGGGACAGTTCGTCTTTCTCCGGGCCCTTGCCGGTCTTGTGTTCCATCAGGTTGACGAAGTAGATCTTGTCCCCGGTCTTGATCCCGTTTTTCGCGAAATCAATGATGATGTCGTAGCGTTCGGCGATGGCCTGGGTCGGCAGGATGGCGTTGTTGTCCTTCAAGTCACCGTCGCCGTCGAGGTCCATGCTGCCGTCGAAGGGGATGGCGTGTTCCATGATGTTGCCGTCGTTGCCGATCATGTGGAACGGCACCCGTGCATAGGACACGCCGGAGCCTGCCGGCCCGGGGAATTCGCCGCCCGTGCCCTTGATTTCACGGACCACGGCCAGCTTGAAGTAGCGCGATACCGAACCGTTGAGGATACGGAAGCGGTAGCTACGGGCGCGCACGTTCATGAATGGCTGGTACTGCCAGTTCACCAGCATCTGGTCGCCGAGGAAGCCGTCGGTGTTGAACGGGTTGAACCACAACTGGCCGCTGGCATCCCAGGCCTTGTCGGCGATCACCAGGTTGACGTCATAGTCGCGGTTACCCCAGGGCAGGGCGTTGCCGCTGGGCAGACGCAGGTTGATGCCATCCTCGACGGCCTCGTTGCCGCGATCGATGGCGCTGTAGTAGTTCATCATCACCGCGTTGCCCTTGTAGACGTTCTGGGCGGTGAAATCGAGCATGTGGTCGTGGAACCAGTGGGTGCTCATGGTTTCGCGCCAGTCGCCACGGATCCTGATGGTGCCGTTTTCGCAGGTCTTGCGCGAAGGGGCCATGTCGTTGACCCACAGGGTCTCGCCCGGCGAGCAGGGGAACGCGGCCCTTGGGTCCTCGGCCTTGGTGTTGATGGTGTCGTAGCCGGCCAGTTGCACCGGCCAGCGATAGTCGTAGTACTGGCCGGGGAAGAAAAAGGCGTTGGCATAACCATCGCTCTCGGCCGGGTTGTGGCCATTGTGCTCATGGGTACTGATGGTGTGCAGGCCGAAACCGTTGTTGGCGGCCGGGTCGATGGGCAGGGCGTTGTAGTGACGCATCAGCAGCGGTTGCCCGTAGCGCACCATGAGGAGTTTGGGCGGCAGGGTGCCGTCGAAGGTCCACACCGAGTTGTGGTTCTGGATCGGCATCTTCGGATGGATGCGAATGTCGATGCCCTTGGTGGTGCCCTTGGTGTTCGAGAGGCCGGCGGTGTTGTGATAGAGCCCGCCAGGGCCGAACTCACCCTTGGTGTAGCCATGCATCTGTTTGCTGTCGCGCAGGCCGAGGTTTTGTCGTGCACCCGCTTGCACGGTCTTGAACGCGGCTTGCGGGTAGAACTCGTTCCAGCGCTGGTGCGACCAGGCTTTGCCGCCTGGCCGTCCCTCGGCCGGGGAGCCCACCGGCGCGCGGTTGAGGAAGGCTTCGATCTGCGCCTTCCAGGGGTTGCGGTCCAGCACGTTGGAGTACTGAGTCGGGAACGGCGTCAGTCCTGGTTGCCGCAGGAAGGCTTCCAGCGCAGTTCCCGAGGGGCCGCTGCGGGCCACGTTGTTAGGGTCCTGGCCGGGCATCGGACCCACCGTCGGTACGGGGAAAGTCATTTGCGCCGCAGGCGTTTGCGGGTCGAGCTTCTCCGGGCCGAACTCCTCAAACAGCACAAGCTGCTGGGTAAAGGCTTCTGCGCCAAACAGCGGGCTGGGCTTGCCGTTGGTGGGGAAGTTGAACGAGGTCTGCAGGGCAGGGGGCAGGACGTTGTCGGTCCGTGGCGTGTCGCGGTTACCCTGGCCACCATTGGGCAGGGACAGCGAGCCGTGGTTGGCCTCCGGCATCGTGCGGATTTCCAGCAATGCGGCCGCAGGGTCCGCAGGCTGGGGACGATAGTAGGAGGGGTCGGTGGGCGATGGCTGGCTCTCATCGTCCATTGGCGAAGCGCCGGCATCCGCCCCGCAGAGGGCCAACAATATCGCCGAGGCCATGTCCGGCCGCATGAAGAGTGCGCAAGATAGAGTAGTTTTATTGGCCTTCATGTTTTTGCCTCCCAGCATGGTGATGAGCCAGACACGCGTTGTGTCGATAGCACTTTGCCCTTGGTTTTGGCCGTAAGCAGAGTCCATGCCAATCGCGGGAGACGACTGTGAAACTTCCAGGTGTACTCATGGAACTGACGTTCTGCAGGCGATCGAGGCCGCTTCGATGGCGTCGAATGGAAAGATGAAAATTGGGGGGGATTCCCCTGAGTCGGGGATGGTGGGTCAACAGGCCCGGACCGGGTTCCGGGGTAAATGGGGACGATTGGTGCCAATCGCGACGGGCTGCTTCTGGTCGTTAGCTGCCTGTCGCGACTGACCGAAATCAACCGACAGTTACCCCTCATCAGAGGCCGTATCCAACCCAATGCAGTCAGTTCACCTGCTGACGAACGTCCAGAGATCGGTATTCAGTTTTTCGATAGCGGCTTTGAAGTCCTTGGTGGTAATGCGCTGACTTTCGTTCTCCAGTTGGCTGCCGAATACCTTGCGCACCACTTTGGCCATGGTCTGATGGGTTCTGGCGTCAATGAATTCGGCTTCGATGAACAGATTGGTGTCTTGATCGCGGTGTCCGGTGGCGGCTTGTGTCGCTCCGACAACGGCCGCGATCGGCATCACTTCATACCATTTCATGCCTTCGTTCGACGCGCTGACGCCAGTGATTGCCGCACGCAGGATCAGGGGGTGTGACCCGGCCGGTGCCGCGGCCGCGTTGGACACCCTCTGGTATTTGCGGCCCAGCACGAGCTTGGCCTTTCTGGACATGAAGTCTTGCAGGTCGGCCAGCGTCCGCTGATTGACCCGCTCATCGGGTTTTGGCGCGGGATAAAACTCCAGCGTCCTGAACGCTATGGTGTCGTACGCATCCGGGTTCCACGACGGGCTTACCCAGCGCAGTGTCTTCTCACCCGTGGTGGTGGTCACTTCTTCCAGGTTTTTGTAGTTGGACAGGAAACCGGAGTACTGCTCGCGCTCAGTGACCTGGGAGGTGCAACCGCCGAGAAGCAGGCTGGCCAGTGCGACGCCAACGAGCAGCTTATGAGCCAGGGTCATGGTGGGTTCACTCCGGGATTAGGTCGTGTTCCGTCAACAGTGAGTCAGAGGCGCCAAGTCACGGCTTGAATCCAGGCCTTGGCCTGACTGACGTTGATATCGGTGTCCTGATCCAGAGCATAGATAGCTTCTGTGACCCTGCACCAGGTTTCATAACGCTGCGATTGCTGGCCGATACGGCGCGGCGAGGCCACACCTGTATTACCGGCGCTCTATTTTCGTATCAGTAATGCTGGCTTAATCCTGACTCGCTGATATCACGCGCAATCGACGCCTGACGCAAGGCAATCGAGAGCGTGCGTTCAATTGATTGTTAGTACTATTTCTGGCGGCTACACTCCAACCCCATGAAACGCTACCTGCGGTTTTGCCTCATTTTCGTGATCAGCCTGGCGCTTCCCCTCAGCGGGATGGCGGGTGTTCAGGCGCCGACGGAACCGTGCCCGATGAAGACAATGGGCATGGCGATGATGGACGACATGGGGATGGACTGCTGCAACGACATGAAAAGCCCGACCGAGCACGGCAAACCCTGCAAGCCGGGCCAGGAATGCAAGACGGGCGGCATGTTGCAAGTCTCGATCATCAAGCCTCCTGTTACCTTGTTCAGTCCTGTAGTGCTTTCCCTCATCAGCGATTCCGTACCTGTCTCGACCCCGTCCGGGGTATGGCGACCGCCCCGCGTTTGATTCCTGACCCACATTGAGCGTCGTTCCGTTTTAGCGGGATGGCATGGCTGTGCGCGTGTCGTTTGATGCGTGCAGTGGATGATCACAGGAATCGTAAACATGAACTCCAAGTGCTATTGCACAGGCTGGCCGCTCGTGGCCGGCCTGGCGGCAAGCGTACTGGCATTGCCGAGCTTCGCTGGCGCATTGACACTCGACGAAGCGTTGCGGCTGGCGGAAAACAATGCGCCGTCGCTGACGGCACAGGACGCAAAAATTCAGGCTGCCGCCAGCGCGGCTATTCCAGCCGGTGAACTGCCTGACCCCAAGCTGCTGCTGGGGGTGCAGAACTATCCCGTTGGCGGTCCGGATCGCTGGAGCATCGACCAGGACTTCATGACCATGCAAATGGTCGGGGTGCGGCAGGAGATGCCCAACGGCGACAAGCGCAAGGCGCGCATTGAAGTGGCCAATGCGGCCATTGATCGCGCTGCCGCAGAGCGTCGGGTCGAACGCCTGAACGTTCGCCAATCCACGGCATTGGCCTGGATCAGCAGCTACTCGGTCGAGCGCAAGGATGCGCTGTTCCAGGACTTGTACAAGGAAAACCGCCTGCTGGCGGACACCGTCCGGGCGCAGATCGCCGGTGGCCGCGCTCAACCCGCCGATGCGGTGACGCCCAAACAGGAAGCGGTGCAACTGGCGGAGCAACAGGACGAGCTGATTCGCCAGAGAACGCAGGCACGCGCGGCCCTCAAGCGCTGGATTGGTCCCGCCGCCAACGACAAGCCTGTGGGCAGCCTGCCGCAATGGCCTGTCGATACCTCCAGCTACGCGCATAAACTGCAACACCATCCCGAGTTGGCAGCGTTTGCGCCGATGACCCGCGAAGCGCAAGCCAAGGTGCGTGAGGCCGAATCGCAGAAGCGGTCGGACTGGAGCTGGGAAGTGGATTACCAGCACCGTGGCCGTGAGTTCGGCGACATGGTCAGTGTGCAGTTTTCCTGGGATCTGCCGCTCTTTCCTGACACTCGCCAGAATCCCAAAATCGCCGCCAAACAGGCTGAGCTGAGCCAGCTTGAGGCCGAGCGCGAAGCCCTGTCACGCGAGCATACCGAGCAACTGGAGAGCGAACTGGCCGACTACGAGCGCCTGAATCGTGCGGTACAGCGCAACCAGCAAAGCCTGTTGCCGCTGGCCAGGGAGAAGGTCGAACTGAGCATGGCCAGTTATCGTGCCGGCAAAGGCGACTTGAATGCCGTTGTTGCCGCCCGACGTGAACTTGTCGAAGCCCGGCTCAAACAGATCGACGTGGAAGAGCAACGAGCGCTGACCAGCGCGCGACTCTATTTTGCCTATGGGGAGTCCGGCCAATGATCCTGAAAAAATCGAAGGGGGCATTGCTGGTGGGCATCTCGCTGGCATTGGGAGTTACCGGTGGTTATTGGTTGGCTCATCAGGGCATGAGGGCCGCAACCGGTACTGCCCCTGAGCAAAACCTCAACTCACCGGGCGAGCGCAAGGCGCTGTATTGGTACGACCCCATGTACCCGCAGCAAAAGTTCGACAAGCCGGGCAAGTCGCCCTTCATGGACATGCAACTGGTCCCGCAATACGCCGGTGGCGGTAGCGACCGTGCGACGGTCAGCATCGATCCGGGCCTGGCCCAGAATCTCGGTCTAAGGTTTACGACTGTCAGTCGCGGGACCTTTGATTCCAGTCTCGATGTGAGCGGTGTCCTGGCATTCAACGAACGGGATGTTGCCGTGATACAGGCCCGCACTCCCGGCTTTGTGGAACGGGTCTACGCCCATGCTCCTGGTGATGTGTTGCAAGCCAACGCGGCATTGGCGGATATCCTGGTGCCCGAGTGGGTCGCCGCCCAGACCGAGTTCCTGGCGCTCAAGCGCAACGGTGATGCGGACTTGCTCGCTGCGGCACGCCAACGACTGCAGCTCACTGGGATGCCGGCAACACTGATCACTCAGGTGGAGCGGGGCGGTAAGGTCCAACCCTACCTGACGCTGACCAGCCCCATTGGTGGTGTGCTGCAAGAGTTGAATGTCCGCACGGGAATGACCGTAGCAGCGGGCGAGACGCTGGCTCGCGTCAATGGTTTGAGCAATGTCTGGATGGCCGTGGCCGTTCCAGAGTCGCAGACAGGCACCATCACCGTGGGTCAAACGGTTGAAGCGCAATTGCCCGCCTTCCCGGGGATAAAGCTCAGTGGCAAGGTCAGCGCCATTCTGCCGGAGACCAATGCGGACAGCCGCACCCTTCGTGTGCGGGTGGAACTGCCCAACCCGGACGGACGCCTCAGGCCGGGTTTGACCGCGCAGGTACGCTTGAACCGCTCAACACAGCAGAGTGTGCTGTGGGTGCCGAGCGAGGCCGTCATCCGCACGGGTCGACGTGCCTTGGTGATGCTTGCCGAAGACGCGGGCCGCTACCGGCCGGTGGAAGTGCAACCCGGGCAGGAAAGCGATGGCAAAACGGAGATATTGAATGGCCTGGAAGAAGGCCAGAAGGTGGTGACGTCCGGCCAGTTCCTGCTCGACTCGGAGGCCAGCCTGAAGGGCATTGTTGCCAGCCCGGAGCAAGCGTCGCCACCCGGCGCAGCAGCCTCCGGCTTGCATGAAGCGGAGGGGCAAGTCGTCGAGATCAACGACAAGGAAGTCACGCTGGCCCACGGTCCTTTCAAGACGCTGGGTATGCCGGGTATGACGATGACGTTCCCTCTCGCCAATCCGGCGCTGACGCAGGGCCTCAAGCCGGGCGACAGGGTTCGCGTTGCGGTGAGCCAGACTGACGATGGCCTGCGGGTCGAGCGCCTGGAAAAAACCGGAGGCCAGCCATGATCGCCGCGCTCATACGCTGGTCCGTGGCCAACCGCTTCCTGGTGTTGTTGGCGACGTTGTTCGTCACGGCCTGGGGCATCTGGTCGGTGCAGAGCACGCCCATCGATGCGTTGCCGGACCTCTCCGATGTTCAGGTCATCATCCGTACCCCCTTCGCGGGGCAGGCACCGCAGATCGTCGAGAACCAGGTGACCTATCCGTTGGCCACCACCATGCTCTCGGTGCCGGGGGCTAAAACAGTGCGCGGTTACTCGTTTTTCGGCGACAGCTTTGTCTATGTGCTGTTCGAGGACGGAACCGACCTGTACTGGGCGCGCTCGCGGGTGCTGGAGTATTTGAGCCAGATACAAAGCCGTCTGCCGGCGAGTGCCAAACCGGCATTGGGGCCGGATGCGACGGGAGTGGGCTGGATCTACCAGTACGTACTGGTGGATCGCAGTGGCGGACACGACCTGGCGCAATTGCGCGCCTTGCAGGACTGGTTCCTCAAGTTCGAACTCAAGACCCTGCCCAATGTTGCGGAGGTGGCGACCGTCGGCGGCATGGTCAAGCAGTATCAGGTGCAGCTGGATCCGCTCAAAATGGCCAGCCTCGGCATCACTCAGGCTGAGGTGACCGAGGCTATCGGCAAGGCCAATCAGGAAACGGGTGGCGCGGTGCTGGAGATGGCGGAGACCGAGTTCATCGTGCGGGCTTCCGGTTACCTGAAGTCGCTCAATGACTTTCGGGCGATCCCGCTCAAGCTCGGTTCCGGTTCCGGTTCCGGTGGCGTGCCCGTGACCCTCGGCGATGTCGCCACGATCCAGACGGGACCGGAAATGCGCCGCGGCATCAGCGAACTCGACGGCGAAGGGGAGACGGTCGGCGGCGTAGTGATTTTGCGCAGCGGCAAGAATGCTCGCCAGACCATTGCCGCGGTCAAGAGCAAGCTTGAAGAACTCAAAGGCAGCCTGCCGGCCGGCGTAGAGATCGTCACCACCTACGACCGCAGCAAGCTGATCGATCGCGCTGTGGAGAACCTCAGCCACAAGCTGCTCGAAGAGTTCATCGTTGTCGCGCTGGTGTGCGGGATCTTTCTCTGGCACTTGCGTTCATCGCTGGTGGCGATCATTTCGCTGCCGGTGGGGGTGCTGATGGCCTTCATCGTCATGCGCTACCAGGGCATCAACGCCAACATCATGTCCCTGGGCGGGATTGCCATCGCCATCGGCGCCATGGTCGATGCCGCCGTGGTGATGATCGAGAACGCCCACAAGAAGATCGAGGCCTGGCACCTGGCCAATCCAGGGGAAGAACTGAAGGGCGAGCGTCATTGGCATGTGATGACCGAAGCGGCGGCAGAGGTGGGGCCGGCACTGTTCTTCTGTCTGTTGATCATCACCCTGTCGTTCATTCCGGTGTTCACCCTGGAGGCTCAGGAAGGGCGCCTGTTCGGTCCGCTGGCGTTCACCAAGACCTACGCCATGGCCGCCGCGGCGGGATTGTCGGTGACTTTGGTGCCCGTGCTGATGGGCTACTGGATTCGCGGACGAATCCCCAGCGAGCAACAGAACCCGTTGAACCGTTGGTTGATCCGGATCTATCAGCCAGCCCTGGACGCCGTCTTGCGTCGACCAAGGATCACCCTGCTGGTGGCGCTATTGGTCTTTGTCAGTGCGCTGTGGCCGATGTCCCGCCTGGGTGGCGAGTTTCTCCCGCCGCTGGACGAGGGCGACCTGCTGTATATGCCTTCGGCCCTGCCGGGATTGTCGGCGCAGAAAGCGGCGCAACTGCTGCAACAGACTGATCGCCTGATCAAGACCGTACCGGAGGTCGAACATGTTTTCGGTAAAGCCGGTCGTGCCGAAAGCGCCACCGACCCGGCACCGCTGGAGATGTTCGAAACCACCATTCAATTCAAGCCGCATGGGCAATGGCGTCCGGGCATGACCCAGGAAAAACTGGTGGAGGAACTGGATCGCGTGGTGAAGGCTCCCGGTTTGACCAACATCTGGATACCGCCGATTCGAAACCGGATCGACATGCTGGCGACGGGCATAAAGAGTCCGATCGGGGTGAAGGTTGCCGGCACCAATCTGGCGGAAATCGATGCGGTCACCCAAGCCGTCGAGCGGGTGGCCAAGGACGTGCCCGGTGTCAGTTCGGCGCTGGCCGAGCGGCTGACCGGCGGGCGCTATATCGATGTGGATATCGACCGCAATGCCGCCGCCCGCTATGGCCTGAACATCGCCGATGTGCAGGCCATCGTCGCCGGTGCCATCGGTGGTGAAAATGTCGGCGAGACCATCGAAGGGCTCGCCCGTTTCCCGATCAACGTCCGTTACCCACGAGAGTGGCGCGACTCGCTCGGCGCCCTGGAGCAACTGCCGATCTATACCCCGCTGGGCAGTCAGATCACCCTGGGCACGGTGGCGAAGGTCAAGGTCAGCGACGGCCCGCCGATGCTCAAGAGCGAAAACGCACGACCTTCGGGCTGGGTGTACATCGATGTGCGCGGTCGGGACATTGCCTCGGTGGTTGCCGATCTGCGGCGGGCCGTCAATGAACAGGTCAAGTTGCAACCGGGCATGAGCCTGAGCTACTCCGGGCAGTTCGAGTTCCTCGAACGGGCCAACGCACGCCTCAAACTGGTGGTGCCGGCCACGCTGTTGATCATCTTCGTGCTGCTCTACCTGACCTTCGCCCGCTTCGACGAGGCCTTGTTGATCATGGCCACTCTGCCGTTCGCGCTGACTGGCGGGGCATGGTTCCTCTACCTGCTGGGGTTCAACCTGTCGGTGGCCACCGGGGTCGGGTTCATTGCATTGGCCGGCGTTTCCGCCGAGTTCGGCGTGATCATGCTGCTCTACCTGAAGAATGCCTGGGCCGAACGAGAAGACCTCGGCGACAGCACGGAACGCGGGCTGGTAGCGGCGATTCGTGAAGGTGCCGTGCAGCGGGTTCGCCCCAAGGCCATGACCGTGGCCGTGATCATCGCTGGCCTGTTACCCATCCTGTTGGGCAGCGGAACCGGCAGTGAGGTGATGAGCCGCATCGCCGCGCCGATGGTCGGCGGCATGGTCACGGCGCCCTTGCTTTCCCTGTTTGTCATTCCGGCGGCCTATCGCTTGATGCGTCGTCGGCAGCTCTCTGTCGAACCACTCACCCACAAAGGAAAAGTCGTATGAAAATGACCCTGATTGCAGTTGCAAGCACCCTGGCTACGCTGTCTTTTTCTGCCCTGGCAGAGGACATGCCCGGCATGAAAATGGACGGTATGGAAGGCATGAAGATGGAGCAGGAAACCAAGCAGGCTCCAGTCGCCAGCGCCGAGGGCACGATCAAGGCCATCGATCCCGCGAAGCATACGGTGACCCTCGCTCACGGCGCCGTACCAGCGGTGCAGTGGCCGCCGATGACCATGGCCTTTGCAGTGACGCAAGATCAGCTGAAAGGGCTGAGCGTTGGAGACCATGTATCGTTTTCCTTTAAGCTGGAGGGCGGCAGGGCCACGATTGTGTCCATAAAAAAATGAAGCGCTGATGTGCTTCTGGCCGATTGCGGCCTGATGCCAAAGGTAAAAAAAGCCCGCTCGACGGCGGGCTTTTCAATCTGAACGCTAATTTCGCGACCGCAACACTTCGTTTACTCTTGTCCGCCTGAATGATCAGTCGGGGATTTCAATGTCATCGCTTGTCTGTGCCGAAACGCTTTGGATCGATACGCCACAGGGGCGACTGTTTACTCGACGCTGGTTCCCGGCAGACGTGGAGCACGGCCCGGTAAAACCGCCGATCATTCTTTTTCATGACTCCCTGGGATGCGTTGAATTGTGGCGCGATTTCCCGGAGCGGCTCTGTCAGGCTACAAAGCGCGAGGTGATCGCCTATGACCGGCTCGGCTTCGGGCAGTCGGATCCGTACCCGGGCAGCTTGCCCATGGATTTCATTCGCGACGAAGCCGAGCGCTTCTTCGCGTTCATAAGGGCTGAATTCCAGCTCGATCGGTTTGTCGCCATGGGCCATAGCGTGGGCGGCGCGATGGCTACCGTCTGCGCTTCGTTGTACCCGCAGGACTGCGTTGCATTGATCACCGTTTCAGCGCAAGCGTTCGTTGAAGAGCAGACACTGCGTGGCATTCGGGACGCCAAAGTACAGTTTGAGGGGCCAGGGCAAATGGCGCGTCTGGAAAAATATCATGGCAACAAAGCGCCTTGGGTGCTGTTTGCCTGGACGGACACCTGGCTGTCGGAGGCCTTCAGCGGCTGGACGCTTGAAGGC
Organism: Pseudomonas sp. 18173; assembly: GCF_050432945.1. NCBI lineage: Bacteria > Pseudomonadati > Pseudomonadota > Gammaproteobacteria > Pseudomonadales > Pseudomonadaceae > Pseudomonas > Pseudomonas sp. 18173. Next base: position 50,844 of record NZ_JBKFTN010000026.1, on the reverse strand, counting down.
ACCATCGACGCGGTTCACTGCCCGTTGCTTGCGCTGCATGGTGAGCACGACGAGTACGGATCGGTTCTGCATCCCAAGCGCATCGCCAGACTGGCGACGGCCACCGGGGAATACCGGATACTGGAAAATTGTCATCACGTCCCCCATCGAGAGGCCCCTGATGTCGTTCTGGATGCGGTTGGTCGGTTCCTTTGAATCAGTCACTGATGAATGACTGATTCTGGGTGACTCTGTCGATATATATGAGAATCGTGTTCAGCATTGAGCACCCGTGCCCGGGGTTTAGTCAGCTACGCTGGTGTATGGCAAACAGCAGGGGCGGTGGCAAACATGCATGGACGCTGTTTCTTTTCGGTTATTTCTCAAAACTTAATAAGCTTGAGGTGGCAGATGAATTGGCGATTGACCAGTCGCTTGCTGTGCTCCTTATTAATGTTATGCGGCATGTGGCAGACAGCTTACGCAGCAAAGGAATCCTCCGAATCAAGACCGGAGTTGTCGGCTGCATTGGTGGGGCGATATGTGGATAGTGGAATTTGTCGTAATGAGGAGGAGTGTCTTAAGTCAGAGGTGATGTTGGATCGCGGCGGGCGTGATGGGTTCAATATAAATTTTTATCGAGTATCCAATCTTCAGCTGGCTCAGTTATTGATTTCAGATATCTTGAATTATTGCGCAGCGCATCCTGGGGCCAAGGCGAACGTTGCTTTTTATCCTGATAAAAAAAGGGTTTTTGCCCTGTTTGTCCGCTCCGCAAAGCCTAAATTGACATTGGAGGTCAAATAAATTATCGCTGCTGTGCAGGTGCGGACGTTGGGTGATTCGACCCAGGAATTGCAGGTAATGATTGGCCGAAGGTGGCTATTGGCGACAGGCAACAATCGACCCGAAGCCGCCTGTGGCAGGCATCTACGAAACTTGGAACGGCTCATTGTGCCGGAACCATTCGTTTTCTATCTGGCGCTATTTCGATTCGAGATGGAGGAGTCGCTTACATGCAATTCTTCAAGGATCTCTAGAAAAAGCTCTGCGCTTCGTGACAGAGGGCGAGAGGCCTCGGTTATTGCGCAAATGGTGTTATGGAACACGGGGCTGTCCGGTAACTCCCACAAGTCGAAACGCGGGGCGATGAGCTCGACATAATGCTCCGGTAGTAACCCGGCGTATCCTCCACCTTCAACGAGCATTGCGATCGCTTCCAGCCCTGCGGCTTCGGGTCCTCGTTCAAAACCATGTGTAGCCAGCGCTTCTTCGACGAAGGGATGCGGCCGATAAACCAGTTGAGGACGAAGCCGTCTCTCGCCCGGCGCTTGTTTCGCTACATATACGCGATGCTCTTCAACGAATAGCTTTTGGTAATGGAAGGCTCGCTCTTTCTTGTACATCCCGCGAATGGCCACCTGTACCCGGCGCTCGCGCAGCGCCTGGTTTAAATTGGCAAAGGTCATCACGGCTACTTCTGCCTGAACGTTCGGAGCCCTTCGTCTCAGTTCTTTCAGCGCTTCGGTCAGCCGGCAATTTGGATCAGCGAGCATATGCTCGACAGTTCCAATCGAGACGGTGCCGGATATCACTGCACGTACCGCATCAATTTCAGGCTTGATTCGTTCAAGAGAATTGAGTGCATTAGTCGTCAACTCCAGTGCCACTCTCCCGGCCGCGCTCAGCTTGAAACCTGCCGGACCTCGCTCGCACAGTCGTACACCTAGACGTTCCTCTACCTCCTTGATATGCCTGCTGATGGAGGCTTTGGTCATATTTAGCCGGCGTTCAGCCGCAGCAAACCCCCCGGCTTCGGCGGCAGCACAGAAAATACGCAGAGAGCGTAAGTCACGCTCGGTAAGGTCGAATCGGTTCATGGGGAAAAGGTATCAGATTCCAAGACCATATTGCCAATAAAGTGATTTTACTTGCGCTTTCGCACTGGCTAATTTGGTTTCAGCAACCTTCACAAATACAACACTCCAAGAAATGGGGGGACCGCATCATGACAACACCCAGTCGCCGAAGCATCGTCAAAGCCGTGCTCTTGACCTCGCTGGTTATCTGTACTTCCACTTTCGCATTAGCTCAGGCAGGCACGCTTGCCGACATCAAGCAGCGTGGCAAGCTGACAGTGGGAACCGAAGCCGCTTACGAACCTTATGAATTCGTTGAAAACGGTAAGGTTGTGGGTTACGGCCACGATATTCTGGAGCAAATGGCCGCAAAACTCGGCGTTGAGCTGGAGCAGTTGAACTTGCCGTTCAACGGTTTGCTTCCCGGTTTGATGAGTAACAAATTTGATTTCGTGGCCACTTCCGTCGGGATCACACCTGAGCGTGCCAAACGGTTCGCTTTCAGTCAGCCCATTGGTATCGTCCGCTCATTGTTCGTCGTCAAGGCGGACAACACCACTGTCAGCAGGCCCGAGGATGTAGCAGGCAAAGTGGTGGGGACCCAGATGGGTTCTTCAGCCCAACAAGCACTGCAGGAATACGAGCGAGAACTCAAAGCCAGCAAGGGGCAGGGCTACGCTGAGCTTAAGCTATTCCAGGGCTATCCCGATGTCGGTCTGGCGATCGCCAATGGCTCCATCGATGTGGGTGTTCTACCCAGTAACGTATTTGCTGTGCAAATGCGCCGTCAGCCGGACATTTATAAAACGATTGGCGAGGTTGGCGATGCCAAGCTGTTGGCTTGGGTAGTCAATGCCAAAAATCCGGAAGTGCGCACCTTTATCAACGAAACGCTTGATGAGATGCGTGCTACCGGAAAGTTGGCCGAGCTGCAGAAAAAATGGTTCGGCGAAACACTGACATTACCGACTTCAGGGTACCTGCCTGAAGCGGCCCTCTAAGTGGAGGGTCCGATAATGACGAGCTGGATAAGTACCCACACCGCGTTGGGACCGTTTTTCGATGGGCTGCTACAAGGTGCGGCAACGACACTTATCGCAAGTAGCCTGGCTTTTCTCATTGGGCTCGGGTTGGGTGTGTTTTTACTTCTCCTGAGAGTCGCAGCAGGACCGATTGGTCGATACACAGTGATGGTCTACGTCAGTGCCATCCGTGGCACTCCGTTGCTGATTCAGTTGCTTATCACGTATTTCGTTTTGCCAAGCCTGATTGGTATTTCGCTGACACCACTACAGGCGGGGATCCTGGCCCTGTCTTTCAACACGGCGGCCTACATCAGTGAAATCCTGCGGGGCGCTTTGACTTCGATTCCTCAAGGGCAGGTTTCAGCCGCTCAGGCATTGGGGATGCGCGCTCATCAGAAGTGGCGTTACGTGCTGTTGCCGCAGATGTTCCATCGCTCCATTCCTCCGCTGACCAACGAGTACACCGTACTGCTCAAAGCCTCATCACTACTGTCGATCATTGCCGTCAGTGAGCTCGCTACCGTGGCTCGCAATGCGACGCTGCAAAGCGATCTGCCGCTGCAAGTGTTCAGCGCAGCAGCGGTCGTTTACTTCCTTATTCTACTGTGCGCTTCGTCGATCTCGCGACTTATCGAGCGCCGCATTGCCAAGGTGATGCCAAATGCCCATTGATATTGATGTGATCAGCCACGCAATCCCTGCGTTGTTGCAGGGGCTGAAAATCACCGCGACGGTCAGTGCCATAGGTATTCCGCTGGGGATGTTGATCGGTGCTCTGTTCGCTTACATGGCCGATTCCAAGCATCGGTTGCCAAGGCTGTTTGCCCGTTGTTATGTCGAACTTGTCCGAAATGTACCGTTCCTGATCGTGGTGTATCTGCTGTTTTTTGGCCTGCCGCAACTGGGAGTGCAAGCCTCATCCTTTGCGATCGCCATTGGTGCCACTGCGTTCTATACGGCCGGGTATTTCAGCGAAATTCTACGCGCCGCCTTGAAGAGCGTGCCGGCCGGTCAGGCGCGCGCAGCGCGGTCACTGGGGTTTTCCGTCTGGCAGGTTCAGCGCTACGTAGTCGTGCCGCAGAGCTTTGGCTACCTGATCCCGCCTACTACCAGCCTGATCATCATGATGTTCAAGGACACCGCGATCTTCTCGGTAACCAGTCTTCCTGAACTGACCTATCAGAGCAATCTGATGACCGCTGACACCTTCGCATATCTCGAAGTGCTTGGCACCGCTGCATTGCTCTATTGGCTGTCGAGCATTGTCCTCGATGCACTTGGCCAAGCTTTGGAAGCCCGTGAAAGACACTGGCGGCATCGCTAGAAAATCCCATCATTTAGGAGTTTTTTATGAAGAATCTGACCGTCGCTCCACGTACCAACCATCAGACCCTGCTTTATTCAGAACTGATGACCGATCTGGAAAACCTTCAACAGGCGGATATTGCGGTACTTGGCATGCCTTTTGGTGCGCCATACGGCCCACGCTCATACACCAATGACCAGACCAATGCGCCGCAAGCAATACGTCAGCTCACTGATCGCATGGTGCGTGATCCGCGACATTACGATTTCGATATCGATGGCCCGCTGCTGCAAGGTCGTAGCGATATCCGGTTCATTGACTGTGGCGATGTATTGCCCGATGTCGCCAAACCGGGTGAGCACTATGAGCGTGCCGAGCAGGCCGTACGCCAGCTTCTCAAAGCAGGAGCGTTGCCAGTCATCCTTGGCGGTGATCACGGAATTACCACCCCCGTTTTGCGGGCCTACGACGGTCTCGACCCGATCACCATCATCCATATCGATGCGCACCTTGACTGGCGCGACGACGTGAACGGGATCAAGGAGGGGCTGTCCAGTCCAATACGTCGAGCCTCTGAAATGGCCCATGTCGGCCGTATCTTCCAGATCGGATTGCGTGCTCAAGGCAGCGCACGCCCCGAAGATCTCGAGGTCGCGCGCGAGTATGGTGCGGAGTTGATCAGTGCCTACGAATTGCATGAGATTGGCATGGATGCGGTGCTTTCGCGTATTCCCGATGGTGGAAACTACTACTTGACCATTGATGCCGACGGTCTCGATCCGACCATCATGCCCGCTGTCGATGGTCCGGCACCAGGTGGCGTGACTTTCTTACAGGCACGCAAGCTCATTCACGGATTGGTGAAAAAAGGACGGGTCGTTGGTATGGATATCGTTGAAATCCAGCCGGGCAAAGACAACGCAAGCAACCTCACCTGCGTGACTGCCGGACGCTTGATTGTCAACCTGATCGGCGCCTCTATTCGCGCGGGGTATTTCGACAAATGATTCAGACTAAAGCCGCTGTGTCATCGGTTTCACGTTTCGCTGCAGATGTTCAGCCCCACTGCATCAGAATGCGCGGAATAAATAAATGGTACGGAAATTTGCAAGTCCTCAAAGACTGCTCAACGCACGTTAGTAAAGGCGAAATTGTGGTGGTGTGCGGGCCCTCAGGTTCAGGCAAGTCCACATTGATCAAGACGGTCAACGGTCTGGAGTCTTTTCAGAAAGGCGAAATCCTGGTGAATGGGCAGTCGATCGGCAATGCAAAAACTGACCTGCCAAGGTTGCGCCAGCAGGTGGGTATGGTGTTTCAGCATTTCGAACTGTTCCCCCATATGTCAATCATCGAGAACCTCACGTTGCCACAAACAAAGGTGCTCCATCGTCCGGCAAACGATGCGAAAGCCAAAGGTCTGGCATTGCTTGAACGTGTGGGCCTCAGCGCACATGCCCACAAATATCCGGCACAGCTCTCTGGAGGTCAGCAGCAGCGTGTTGCTATCGCCCGGGCGTTATCGATGGATCCGGTCATCATGCTCTTCGATGAGCCAACCTCGGCGCTGGACCCTGAGATGATCAACGAGGTGCTGGACGTGATGGTGTCGCTAGCCAAGGACGGCATGACGATGATGGTGGTCACTCATGAGATGGGATTTGCTCGGCGCGTGGCAGATCGGGTGGTTTTCATGGAGGAGGGGATGATCATTGATGACACAACCTCTGAAGCGTTCTTTAACGGGACGTCTTCGGAGCGGGCGAAGCTCTTCCTGTCGAAAATACTGGGGCACTAAGTCCCACAATGTATTCAGCGTTGAACACGGAGTCAGTCAATTAAAGCTCAGTCAGCAGGTATCGATAATGGATTACTCTGCTGGCTGATGCATTTCGTATTAGATCTGCTTCGCATCGTGTAACAGGATCTACTACAGACAGTTAAACAACCTTAATGCGGATATCCACTTCAGATGGAAGTCTGTTGCAAGGGCAGCTATTGGCTGTGGATTCAACCGGTCGGTGCAACACAACTAAATTCTGTGCGAGCACTTGAACGTTGAAAGCAAGTGCCAGTAGAGGAGGGCGCCAGCAGCGACGATTCGCCAATTCACAAACGCCGCGCATTCCACAAGCGCTTCGAATTGTTCAGGACCGATACTGTGCTCTACCGTGATCGTTACGATTACCCGGAACACCCGGGCGTGCGATTTTTTTCAAAATTCACGGTCATGCACCCAGTCGATGTTGAGCTACTCTTTTCCTGCCAGTTCCGAATGAGGAACTCGCCATGGGCGGCTAGCCGTTAACAAAGCCTGTCCAATCCAGGCAGGTTTGCTCCACTTCAAGGTTGACTGTCCACGGACTGATGCCTGGTCAAGGTGTCCAATTCTCCTGGCGCGAAGGGAGGCATGCGATGCGGCAACCCAAGATCGTAATCGTTGGCGCAGGGTTGGTTGGCGGATCGGCAGCCCTGTTTGCGGCCGTGGCCATTCCGAGTGCCGAGATCGTCATCGTCGATGTCGCGCGAGTACGGGCCGAAGGGCAGACGCTGGACCTTACCCACGCAGCAGCATTGTGGGGACACAACCGCTTCTATGCCGGTGATTACGAAAATGCGCGCGACGCGGACATCATCGTAATCACCGCGGGTGTCGGTCTGAAGCAAGGGCAGACTCGTCTGGACCTGGCCAGAACCAATGCGACCATCGCCGCGGACATTGTGGATCGCACTGCACCGTTGGCCCCGGATGCGATCTACGTCATTGCGACCAACCCCTGCGATGTATTGACCAGTGTCGTTTTTGACCGCCTGCGCTGCGCGCGCGAGCGCGTGATCAGCACGGGCACTTCCCTCGATACCGGGCGCCTGCGGTCGCTGCTCTCCGAGCGGCTGGGCGTCGTGGCGCCTGCGATACACGCCTACGTTCTCGGCGAGCACGGCGAGTCCGCGGTGATCGACTGGTCCGGTGCGACGGTCTGCGGCATGCCCCTCGATGTGTTCCTGGCCAGGAGCGGCAAAGAGTTGGGGCCTGCCAGCCGCGATCTGATCCTGCGCTCCGTGCACGAGGCCGCCACGCTCATCAAGGAAGGGAAGGGCTCCACCCACTATGGCGTCGCCAGTGCGATCGGGCGAATTTGCCAGGCCATCGTGCATGACACCGACCTCATCCTGCCGGTCGCTGTGGTGCATGCCGAGGTCGAAGGCGTACCGGAGGTGTGTCTGTCGCTGCCGATGCTGGTCAATGGCAGGGGCGCGCAGTTACTGGCTTATCCGCAACTCGGCCCCGTCGAGCGCGAGGCCCTGCAGCGCAGTGCGTGCATCGTCAAAGAGGCAACCGACAGCGTGCTTCTCGACCGTTAAGGACATTGCGCACGCTCTGAATAAACCGAACAGCGCCGCCAAGAGGTTTATATCATGGCTGTATTACCCGCAAAGGATTCGCAACCTGCCAGCCCGGCCACGGCGAAACCGTCGCCCGCAGAAGGACATCTCAAGAACGCCTGGAAATATCTCGTCCCGGTGGGCCTGGGTATCGTCCTCTGGTTCCTGCCGGCGCCGGCTGGCCTCGATATGAAGGCGTGGCACATGTTCGCCGTGTTCGTCGCCACCATCGCCGGCATCATGACCGCCCCTCTACCGATGTCGGCGGTCGCCATCATCAGCGCCACGGTGGGCGTGCTGGTTGGCGTCGTGTCCTTTGCCGACGTCACCAAATCCACGGGGACGGACCTCGTCTGGCTGGTGATGCTCGCCTTCTTTATCTCCCGGGGCGTGATCAAGACCGGACTGGGGCACCGCATCGCACTGCTGTTCATGCGGCTGTTGGGCAAGCGAACACTGGGGCTGGGTTATGGACTGGTGATGACTGAACTGCTTATCTCGCCCGCCATGCCGAGCATCACCGCTCGCGCCGGCGGGGTGATGCTGCCGATTACCCGAGCGATGTCGGAGGTCCTCGGCAGCCATGCCGATGACCCTGAGTCGCGCGGCAAGGTGGGGAATTATCTGATCCTCTGTGCCTTCCACGCGAACATCATCACCGCAGGCATGTTCATCACGGCGATGGCGGGCAATCCCCTGGCGGTCAAGATGGCCGCCGACCAGGGCGTCTCGATCAGTTGGCTGGAATGGGCGGTGGCCGCATCGGTTCCCGGCTTGCTGTGCCTTGCGCTCATTCCGGTCGCCTTGCTGTGGATTGTCCGGCCGCAGATTCGCCAGACACCCGATGCGAAGGCCCTGGCACAGAGGGAGCTCGTAGCGATGGGGCCAATCTCGGCCAAGGAAATCATCATGGCGGTGATCTTCGTTGGCTTGCTGGTGCTGTGGATTTTCGGTGAGGACCTGAAAATCGGGGCGACGCTGGCGGCGGCGCTCGGCGTCTCGTTGCTGTTCATCACCGGCGTCCTGACCTGGCAGGATGCCCTTAATGAGAAGTCCGCGTGGGACACCATGATCTGGATCGGCCTGCTGATCATGCTGGCTTCCAAACTCAATGAGTACGGCATGGTTTCCTGGTTCGGCAAGGAGTTCGGGGCACACCTGGAGGGTTTCCCGAGGCTGGCTGTCTATATGCTGGTGGCGGCGATCTATTTGTACATCCATTACTTCTTCGCCAGCGCCACGGCACATATCAGTGCGCTCTTTCCCCTCTGCATGGCGCTGATGGTCGCTGCCGGCATCCCGCCATTCACTGCAGCGGTCGCACTCGGCATCCTGAGCAGCGTCAACGGGTGCCTGACCCAATACGGCATCGGTTCCGGGCCGGTCATGTTCGGCGCCGGCTACGTCACCCAGGGGGAATGGTGGAAGACCGGCTTCCTGATGAGCCTCATCTACCTGGTTATCTGGCTGGTCGTCGGTCCGCTTTGGTGGCAGATGCTTGGGCATGTGTGAGGCGGCAGCGGAGAAGAAAAAGAGTCAGCCACCTGATTGAGAAGAGCGGTAGCGCATTGCGACACTGGGTGCGCTATCTGTCAAAGCCCCCCGCCGAAGCGATACTGCCAGGCTACGCCAATAGCATCGTATTCGCTGCCGGTACGGGTATGCGCACCCTCACTGGCAAACAGCTTTAGCGAGTTATTTCGGTTCAATGGCAGCGAGAGGGTGCCCCCATAACGTGTGTTTTCCTGAAAGTCGTGGTTACCGATGCCATCGACCGAAGTCGCCCCGCCCGCGAAGTAGGTCCCATCCAGCGAAGCCCAGACACCGTTACTGAAGGCATAGATAAGATGCGCCTGTACCTGGTAAGTCGGGTTCTGGGTAAATGTTCGGTCGCCAAGGTATTGGTCATTGTCGGTGTAGAAGGTTCCCGCACCGGATAATTCCAGGGTTACGGGGCCCAGGCGCTTGGAAATCCCGAGTTCGGGCTTGAATGACCAGCGGTTGTTGCCGAGATTGACCAGTTTGCTGGAGTCGTATTGGCCAAGTGGCGCCGTAATTGCCAGGCTGGCGCCGATAATCACATCCTGTTGATAGCTGGGGAACTCAGCCAGGGACATCGCCGGGGCGCCATACAAGTTGACCGAGAAGCGGAATCTTGGATCGATCAGCCCGCTGACATTTCGCTCCCTGGGTTCACCGGCGAACAGAGCCGAACCCGTCAACCGGGCTTCGGGCACGACGATATCGAACTTCCCGGAGCGGCCCCAGACGTCCAGGGACCTGGCAAAGGCAAACACCACAGTCTTGATGTTGAGCTTGGCATCCTGGAGCGGGACTGAGGGGTTGGCCGTCACGTTACCATTGAGATCGCTGTAGCCCACGAGCAGGAAATTGATACCGACCGGCGTATTGGCGTAGGACCTGGGTTCGAGATCCTCTGCGACTGCACTGGGCGCTACCACGATGAGCGAAGCGGATGCGAACCGGGCCAGCCTGACAACGCAGAGTTTGTGTTTCATCCACATTCGCTCGCTTCCTGTCAGGACCTCAGGGTTCTATGTATTGTTGTAGCGCATCCGCATTTGTCTAGCACTTACAGCTGCCGCCAGCATTGTGTGATCGTGCTTGCTGTTTGATCGGATGAGGGTTGCCTCCCTGGTTTCGTGGACAACTCGAACTCCTGTAACAAGGCGCTGAAGGAGACAGATCGACCGGGTTTCCAAGACGAAATCGACGGGCAGCTTCACGTCCTGAGGAAGTCAGTCAACCAGAATCGAGGTTCTTGAGGGGCGATGAACCACGCTTCCTCAAGGCCGGTTCAGAACGGCCATCATTGAAAAAGGCGGCCGGATAGCCGCCAAAACAACACCCGATGCAACGTAGATCATGAGACTAGCGCACGCCCGCCTGGCGTAACGCGGCCGGGGTGTAATTGTTCGCCGAGGCTACGGCGCCGAATTCAATGCTGCGCTTTTCTTCGTTTTTCAGGCCCAGTACCGAATAGCGGCCGGACTGCAGGTCATAGAGGGCTTCAGCGGTATAACCAGGCACTTGCTTGTGGTAGTACTGCTGGGCATGCCCTTCACCCACGCGCCACAGTTGGCCGCGTCCGTCGTAATGGTCCACTTCCGCCAGTTGCCAGGTGTCCTCATCGAAATACATGCGTCGTGTCGCGTAGATATGACGTTCGCCTGGCTTGACCTTGGCCACCACCTCCCAGACACGATGCAGTTCATAGCGGGTCAGGTCCTGGTTGATGTGTCCGGCCTTGAGGATGTCGGCGTACTTGAGCGTCGGTGAATCGAGTTTGTAGCTGTTGTATGGGATGTACAGCTCCTTTTTCCCGACAAGTTCCCAGGTATACCGGTCAGGTGCGCCGTTGAACATGTCGTAGTTGTCCGTCGTAGCCAGGCCATCGGCGGCAGTGGCCGGGCCGTCATAGGCAACCTGTGGCGCACGGCGAACGCGGCGCTGTCCGGCGTTATACAGCCAGGCGTCACGGGGTTCCTTGACCTGATCGATGGTTTCATGGATCAGCAACACGTTACCGGCCAGGCGGGCCGGGCCGGTAACTCGCTGGATGAAGTAAAACAGGATGTTTTCGGCTTTGCTCTTGTCCAGGTCAGGCAGTTCACGAGGGTAGGAGATCTCGTCCTCCAGTTGGATCATGCTGAATGACCCGTCAGTTTGCGGTTGGACGCGGGTAGCCAGGCGGTTGACGTTACCGCCACGATACCGAGTCATGTGGTTCCACAGCACTTCGATGCCATTTTTGGGCACAGGGAAAGCGTAGTAACGGGTATCGGAAAAACCGGCCAGGCCGTTGCCGCCATCAACTTCTTCGGTCTTGACCGCACTGGCCTTGATGACCGAATAGATGTCTGCGGGTACTGCCGCTGTGCGATGGGTTGGGTAGACCGGGATTTTGTAGCTGTCCGGGTAACGCTTGAACATCGCCAATTGGCCTGCCGACAGCTTGTCCTTGTACTTTTCGGCGGTGGCTGCCGTGATGACGAACAAGGGTTTTTCGTTGGCAAACGGGTCACTCAAAAAGCCTTTGCTGTCCGCAGTGCCGGCCGTTGTTGGCAAGCCTCCGGTCCAGGCCGGAATGCTGCCGTCGGCGTTCGCGGCCTTGACGCCACCCATTGGCGTCAGTGTCGTACCCAGCTGCGCGGCCTCCTCGGGAGACACCTTCGCCATAACGGCCGTGGCCAGAAGCGAAAGCGCCAGGACGCCGGATTGCGCGAGTATTTTTGTTGTTTTCATGTAGTCGCTCTCAAGTTTTGGAACCGCTTGGGGGATGCACACCTGCGCGAGCGCAACAGCGTTGCGATCGGGTGGGGTGTCAGTTACGGGTACTGCCGAAGAATCAAGTGCAGGGCTGGGTCAATTCATCGCCCCAGGTGATCATGGGCGACTGCTCGTGCTCGATCGGCTTCGGCAGGCCCTCGGCCAGGTGCTGGTATTTCACTCGGTGGGTGCCTGTTCGAAGCAGGGTAGTGAGCGGTCGATGACCACCCATGGTTGTGCCGAGGCGCACCAGAGGTGCAGATTCGGCAGGGTGTTGGCCGGGTCGGCCAGGGTGCCGGCCTTCACTGCAAACACGCCGGGCATTGCAGTGATTTCGGTGTACAGCGCCGAGCCACATCGGGTGCAGAAGTAGCGTCGAACCGGCAGGCCGCTACCGCCGGCCTTGGCATAGCAACCGAGGCCCGCGCCTTCGACCAGGAAACCTTCGGCCTGCACCAGCAGGTTGACCGAGAAGGCGCTGCCGGTCTGCTTCTGGCAGTCGCTGCAGTGGCAGACCGCAGTGGACAGGGGGGCGAGGTGGCTGGAGTAGTGGATGCCGCCGCACAGGCAGCTGCCTTTGATCGTGTTCATGAGTGCTCTCATTGGTTGGAAGCGTTCAGGGTCGAGGTCGCGGGCTGCCACTGACTGGCCCGCAGGGCGGTATGCTTGAAGCTGTGTCGGGCGCAGAGCAGCAGCGGACAGGCGAGGATGCAGGCGATCAGTGTGACGATCAGGATCGAATAGCGAATGGCGCTGGGGTCGACCAGTACGTAGTCGGTGATCACGCCGATAGCCAGCGGGCCGATCCCAACACCGAGCAGATTGAGGACACCGGTGAACAGGGCGATGAACTGTCCGCGCATCGGCGCGGGTGCTATTTCGACGATCAATGCCGGACCGATGCCGAACAGGCAGACCCAAAGGGCGGCGCAGAGGGCCAGGAACGGCAGCGCCAGCGGAGCGCTGGGCGCCAGCAGTAGCGGTGTGGCGCACAGCGGCAGAACCATGCTGGCGCAGATCGCCACGCGCAGGTTGCCATTGGTCACGCCGCGCCGGCGCCAGTATTCACCCAGCCAACTGGCACCGAGCACGCCGAGCGGCGAGCTGACGCACATGATCAGCCCCATCACCGTGCCGGCCTTGGCGTAAGTCCATCCGAACTCGCGGACCAGGTAGCTGGGGACCCAGGCGCCGCCGCCGTACACCGCGGCGTTATAGCAACCCATTCCGACCACAATGGCGACGAAAGTGCGCCGGTTGGTGCGCAAGAACGCCAGCACTTCATCCAGTGGCACGCCAGAAGGCGCCATTGAGGTCGGCGTCGCCCGTCCGGCGCGACTCAGTCGCGGTTCTGCCACGCCGAACATCAGCAGCAGAACGATCAGGCCCGGCAGGCCGATCGACATCAATGTGGTTTGCCAAGGGGCCAGAGTGCCAAGTAAAGGCAGGGTCAGTGGATGGGCGCTGAAGTAGCCGAGCACCAGGCCGGTTGCGAGCAAACCACCGCCAACGCCGACCGGGCCGCCGGCGCCAAACACACCGAGGGCGCGGCCGCGTTTCTCCGGCACGAACAGGTCGCTGATCAGCGATACGGCACCCGGCAGCAGCACCGCCTCGCCGACCGCCACACCGACGCGTGCCAGCAGCAGGTGCCAGAACTCACTGGCCAGGCCGCTGGCAGCGGTGGCCAGACACCACAGGCCAATGCCGACAGTGATGATCAGGCGTCGGTTGCCACGATCGATCAGGCGCGCGATCGGCAGGCCGGCCAATGCGTAGAAGGCGGCGAAGGTGAAGCCATGCAGCATGCCCATCCAGGCATCGTTGACGTGCAGCGATTGCTGGATCGGCCCCACCAGCAGGCTGAGGACCTGCCGGTCCATGATCGAGAACACGTAGGCAAGCAGCAGCACGCCGAGGGCGTAGTTGGCCTGGCCACGGCTGGGCGCTAATCGTGCCGCGCAGGGCATGGCCGTGACCTTGATAGTTGTTGTACTCGTCATCGACGATTTACCTCTTGGGCTTGTTCTTGTAGTCGAGGTCGCGCGGTGCACGCATCGCCGCGCCGCGCGGCGCTGCTTTAGCGTGCCGACGCGATGGCGTCGGGTTGCTGCCAGAGGTTGTTGTCCTGCCAGATATTTTCCTTGCGCCAGTGCGCCGGCAGCTCGGTTCCGGTGTGCTGTATCACGCGGCCGATCAAGAGCTTGAGTTGCTGTGCCTCGTCGAAGGAGAGCACTTGCAGGGCGGCCATCTCGGCGGCCTTGGCGAACGACAGCCACTGGATCGCCAATTGGCGCCCCTTGTCGGTGAACAGCACGCGACTGTCCGCAAGCGTCAGCAGCTCCTTATGCAGCCAAAGCGCCAACTGATCTTCGGCCAGCACCTTGCCGGTGAACTCGAACAGCTGGAACAACTCGTCCAGAGTCCGGCCTTCGCTGAAACTGAGGATGCCCAACAGCTCGAAGTCCTGGTCCTGCATGCCCATCGCCTTGAGCTGCTGACGAATTGGCAGTTGCAGCTGGTAATAGGCGCGACCAAGCAGGAAACCCAGCCAGTTTTCGCCGTAGATGACACTTTCCTGCCCACGCGCGGCGGCAGGCACCAAGCGTCGGTAGCCGCCGCTGTGGAATACCAGAGGCGCCCTGTCGAAGCGATCGAAAGCCAACACTTCACCGACCAGGATGATGTGATCGCCACCCTCGTACTGATAGGTGGTCTTGCACTGGAAGCGCGCCGAACAGCCATCCAGTAGCGGAATTGCGCTGGGGCCGCGTTGCAGGTCGAGTCCGCTGAACTTGTCAGCGCCGCTTTTGGCGAAGCGGTTGGACAGCGGCTCCTGATCGGTTGCCAGGATGTGCACGGCGAAGTGCGAGCCTTCAGTGAAGGCGTGTGCCGACGAGGAATCCTTGTTGATGCTCCACAGCACCATCGGCGGGTCGATCGATACCGAGTTGAAGCTGTTGGCGGTCAACCCGTAGTCCTGGCCATCCGGGCCGCGGGTGGTGACGATGGTCACGCCGGTGGTGAAGGCGCCAAGCGCCTGGCGGAACTGCTTGGGATCGAATGGGGTGGTGTTCATGATGGAGACTCCAGTTGCCGCCGGGCGTGCCGGCGGCTGATTGTTATTGGGCAGGAGTGCTGTGGCTCAGCGGTTGAGCAGCGGCATGACCAGGCGGCCGAAGCGCTCGGCTTCTTCGTGGTGCGGGTAGCCGGACAGACAGAAGCCGCTGCAACCGGCATCGACGAACGCCAGCAACTGGTCGGCGACCTGTTGCGGGTTGCCCACCACGGCAATACCGGCACCGGGACGCACTTCGGTAATGCCGGTCCACAGGTGCGGAGTCATCTTGCGTCCGGCGGTTTTGGAGAGTTCTTTCATGCGTTGGTTGGCAACGGACTCGGCCATCATGGTTTTGACGTGTTCGGTCCAGGCTGGATCGGCGCCGTTGACCAGGGTATCTGCCGCGGCCCAGGCTTGCTCTTCGGTTTCCCGGCAGATGATCTGCAGGCGCATGGCGAATTCGATGGCTTCGCCGCGGCCATATTTGGCAGCCCGTTCACGCATTTCCTTGATCTGTTCGGCAATGCGTTCCGGGTAGTCGCCCCAGAACAAGTGCACGGCGGAGTGCTTGGCGGAAATTTCTGCTGCGTGCTCCGAACCACCGCCAAGGAAGAACGGCGGGTGGGGTTGCTGGAAGGGGGCTGGTATGACTTTCGGACCGTGTGCCTGGTGATACTTGCCTTCGTACTCCACGCCTTCTTCGGTCCATAGGCGTTTCATCAGTTCGACTTCTTCTTCCAACTGCTCGTAGCGCTCTTCCTTGGAGGCGATCTGGCCCTCGGCGTAGGCATCTTTCTCGCTGAGGCCGGCGATCAGGTTGATGTAGATGCGTCCTTTGGACAGTTGGTCGAAGGTGGAGAACATCTTGGCCTGGGCAACCGGGTGGATGAAGCCGGGCTTCACCGCCACCAAGGCTTTCAGCTTTTGGGTACGGGCGATGATGAAGGAGGCAGTCACCCACGCATCCCAGCAGAATGGGGTGACAGGGACGAGCACGTAGTCGAATCCTGCCTGTTCGGCGGCGACGGCTACCCGTTCAAAATGCTCGAGGGACTGCGGGATGCTTTTACTCGGATCGCTGAAGGCAGTGGTGTCGCCAATGGTTGGAATGAACCAACCCATCTGCAGGGATTTTTTATTGTTCATGCGTGGGCTCTTGTACCGAGGGAACGTTGGAGCCACTACATCAAAGCCTGTACAGTGAGGGAAATGAATAGATAGAATTTCAGGTATGCACAATATAAATACGCGTACGCTCGACCTGAACCTGCTGGTGGTCTTCGCGACCCTGTGGGACACGCAGAACGCCACTCGCGCCGGCGAGCGCCTGGCGCTTAGCCAGCCGGCGGTCAGCCATGCACTGCGCCGACTGCGCGAGCGTCTGGGCGACGAACTGTTCGTCATTGGGCGCCATAACCTGGTGCCGACCGCGCGTGCGACCGAACTGATCGGTCCTGTGCGCGAAGCACTGAGTCGTCTGGACGAAGTGTTGCAAGGCTCTACGCCATTTGTGCCGGCAACGGCGCAGCGCAAGTTTCGAATTGCCTCCGGCGATTTCGTCGAGCTCCTGATCTTGCCGCGACTGATCCAGCACATCGCCCGTGAAGCACCTGGCGTGATGATTGAGGTGGTGCCGCTGCCGCCGAACAATGCCTTGCCGGCGCTGCTGGAGAATGGCGAAATCGATCTGGTCATCAGCACGCCGATGAAACTGGGCGCTGGTCTGCGCGAGGAGTCGATCACCACGGTTTCACTGCTCACGCTGATCTGGCAGCGCGAAGGCTTGCCACCTGGACGCTTTCCGCTCGACCTCTACCTGAAGCGGCCACAAGTGATGATCGAGATGCACCAACGGGAGGGCAACATTATCGACACGACCCTACAGGCCCAAGGGCTGGCTCGTCGTGTTGGCGTACTGGTGCAGAACTTCATGGCGATGCCAGTGATCGCCGCGCAAACGGGCTATGTCTGCAATCTGCCGGGGCCGATTGCAGAGGCGTTTGCAGAGACTTTCGGCCTTAGCTGCCACGAGCCGCCAGTCGACTTCCCTGAACCCGAATTGATTGCCTACTGGCACGCCCGGTTCGATGCAGATCCAGGCTTGAAATGGTTGCGTCAGTTGATAAAGGAATGCGCGGTCACCCGCCCTGAAGCAATGCCTTAGGATGGTATGCATGATGTGAATACGCGAAATTTAAACGGTTCATTTTACTCATGGTATTTCAATCGATCCAATGGAGGTAAAACCCAGACAATAAAACGTACAAGGGGACAAACATGACTGCGATTGATCCGCGCACGCGACGACTGTTGGAAGCGCCTATCGTGCCAACCGTCTTGCGACTGGCGGCGCCCAACGTGGTGGTAATGATCATCCAGGCCTGCGTCGGCCTTATCGAAACCTGGTTTGTCGGCAAGCTTGGCGGCGATGCACTGGCCGCGATGGCACTGGTATTTCCCATTGTCATGCTGATGCAGATGAGCTCCGCAGGCGCAATTGGCGGTGGTATCGCGTCGTCGATTGCGCGAGCCCTCGGCTCACAACGCCGCGACGACGCTGATGCGCTGGTGCTTCACGCGATTGTCATTGCGCTCGGTTTTGGCGTTGCATTCACGGTCACACTGCTGCTGGGAGGGCGGTGGTTGTATGCGCAAATGGGAGGCACCGGGGCGTCGCTTGAGGCGGCGCTGGTCTATTCGCATTGGGTATTTGCAGGTTCCGTGCTGGTGTGGCTTTTCAACGCGCTATCCGCACTGATCCGTGGTACTGGCAACATGGCCGTACCCGCGAATGTGACGGTCGCGGGTGCTGTAGTGCTTATACCGCTGTCACCCTTGCTCATCTTTGGCTGGGGGCCGATTCCGGGCATGGGCATTGCCGGTGGCGCTGCGGCGCTGCTCCTCTATTACCTCGGTGGTACGGTCGCGCTGTGGATATACCTGCGCTCGTCACGCAGCCTGCTCAAGCCGAAGCTGATGGGCGTACGGCTTCGCTGGCCATTGTTTCGCGACATCCTGCGCATTGGCATGGTCGGCATGATTGCAACTGTGGCAACCAATCTGTCGATTGGCATCGCGACGACGCTGTCGGGGCAATTCGGCCCGGACGCGATTGCGGGCTACGGTACCGCCGCACGCCTTGAGTATTTGTTGGTGCCGCTGGCATTTGGCTTTGGTGCGCCGCTGCTGGCCATGGTCGGTACCTGCATCGGAGCCGGCGATAGAGCACGTGCCCTGAAGGCCGCATGGGTTGGTGCCGCGATCACTTTTGCAATCACTGAAACGATCGGGCTGTCAGCGGCGATCTTCCCACGATCCTGGCTGCTGCTGTTTGGCAACGAGCCCGCTATGCTGGAGGCCGGCATCCAATACCTTCAGGTGGTCGGACCGTTGTACGGTTTCTTCGGGCTGGGGCAGGTACTGCATTTCGCATCGCAAGGGGCTGGGCGCCTGTTCTGGCCTGTGGCTGGCAACCTCGCACGCTTGGGCGTGGCCGGTTTCGGAGGATGGCTTGCCTTGCGTTGGGGCGGCAACCTGGTGCATGTATTCATCGCACAAGGCGCCGCGTTCGTGGTGTATGGGCTGGTCATCACTACAGCGATCGCTGGCGGTGCGTGGTTTGGACGCGCAGGTTGGCCGCGAAGCACTGCCGCTTTGATGCGGCACATCCAGCCGACCTGATCGTTGCTTGATGCCTCGACCGCACTTGTTGATCGGGTTCTGGCTATTTTTCACCGGCAGTTTTTCGACAGCTCCCTGTAGTGGGAGGCAACTTTCGTCGGGCGCTGGTCGTGCTGAATGACGGCTCCTGGCCGATAGCTGCCCACTACAAAGCGCAGCTATCCCCCCAAAACCCACCCCTACATCAGCCCAACTTCTTCTGATAATAAAACCGCATATGCCCCGGCGGATAATCCGCCAGACGTCCGAATTCAACGTAGCCAAGTTTTTGATAGAACCCGGGCGCCTGGAAGCTGAAAGTCTCCAGCCAGATGCCAACGCACTGCTTTTCCCGTGCGATGTCTTCAGCCTGGCGCATCAGCTGTTCTCCGATGCCTTGGCCGCGCATCGACTCGGGGACGCTGACCAGGTCGATCAGCAGCCATCGATAGGAGATCTTCCCGTACAGCCCGCCAATGACTTCGTTGCCGTCAGGGTCCCGAAGCAACAGGGCGAAGGTTTCATGGGCGTCGTCACCGCCGTTGGCCAGGTTGTGGGCCAGCAATGGTGTCAGGATTGCCAGGCGCTCCGCTTCAGTCACAGTTTCCGAGCGTTCGATTTTCACAGACATGCTGCTCTCCCTGAGCAATGAGGAACGGATCGCCAAGGTACCCCATTCCTGTCACCCAAGAGGGAGTTTTGTCATGGCTTTGCTGCGTGACCATCGTCAGTGTGAGGGGCGTCGGCCGGTTTCTTTTCCGGAACGCTGAAACTCACTGTCGTGCTGGTGAGGATCTTGTGATTCGGGTCGGCCACTTCCAGCAGAATCTTGTGACTGCCGGGCTTGAGTCCGACCAGGATAATCGGGTCTTCACTGGTGTGCGCCCATGTACCGTTCCAGTCGTCGACGGTCACGTGAAGGTGGCCGAGGCGGGGGGATACTTCCACTGCCGCTTTACCGAACACCGGCATGATCCTGGCGTGCTCGGTTCGAAACTGGATGATCACAACGCCGCGAGCGAGCGGCTCGGCAAGTGGCGGATAGGCGACGAGGGTTGGCGTCGATTCGGATTGCAATGGCAGTATCGCCGGTGGGGCGATGGAGTCCGCACTGTACGCGACTGTGCAAAAGAAGGCACCCAAGGCAAGGACGGACAGGTTTCCGAGAGCGAGGGACATGGTGTTTCTCCCGCAGGATGTCATTCAAGCCTAGATCAATCTTCGGACGCGCTCCTGCTGAAAAACCGCCTGTTGTCGCCTGGCCCTACACCGTCAGCTTCCGGCTGAACTTGGTCTCCATCACGATATGGGAAGCGGTGTGCGCCACGCCCTTGATCATGTTGATCCGGGTGAGTTCGGCGTTGAGTTCGCTCAGGGTCGAGGTGGCGAGGTGGATGATGAAGTCGGACTCGCCCGAGACCGCATACACCGCCTGCACTGCATCCATCTTGCGCAGCGCGGTCATGACATCGGTATAACTCTTGTTGGTGCAGGAGGTCATGGTGAAGCAGTTGATGATCTGCTGCAGTCTGTTCTGGTCGATGCGCACGCTGTAGCCGGTGATGACACCGGCCTTTTCCAGGCGGGCGATCCGCTCTTGCACCGAGGAACGCGAGACTTCGAGTTTACGCGCCAGTGAGGCGGTGGGTTCGCGTGCGTTGGCCTGCAGCAGGCCAAGCAATTGCCTGTCCTTGTCAGTCAGGTTAAACAACGGACCGGGGTTCTGCGCATCCATCAACACGTGCTTGACCTCGCTGGGAATTCAGTTTTTTTGCGTCGCCCTGCGTTGCGAACGCGTTTCCTGGAACAGGTCCATCACCTTAAGGCCAGCGTATACCGTTTGCGCCGCCGCCGGGCCGAGAGGGCCGCCATTCCATTGCAGGCCGTAGGCATCGAACAGTCGGTAGCGATCAGTCTCGCCGCAAATGGCTTCGGCAATCACGCGTCCGCCGATAGGGGCGGTGTTCATACCATGGCCACCAAATGATGTACACGCCCACAGTCCCTTTCCGAGCGGGCCGATGTGGGGCATTTTGTGCCGCGCATAGCCCATCAGCCCGGACCAGGCTTTATCGATCCTGATGCCGCGCAACTGTGGGTAGACGTCGAGGATGTCTTCAGTCAGCAACTGCCCCAGGCGTTTTTCATCCTGCAGGTTCCTGGTGGTGATACGGCCACCCCAGAGCAGGCGGTCACCCTCGACGATTCGATAATAGTCTGACGCGCGGCGATTATCGCCGACGGCATCGGTGGTGCGTACCGCGTCTGCCAGGCGCTCGCCCAGAGGCTCGGTGAGCACGGCGTAGGTTGCGATCGGCAGAAAGGCACGGCGCAGTTTGCCGAACTCGGGGCCGCCATAGCCGCCGCAGCAATACACCACATCGGCGCAATCGACAGTGCCCCGGTCGGTGCTGACCCGGTGTCGCCCATCCCGGCTCTCGACCCGGACCATGGGCGACTGTTCATGAATCCTGCCGCCGCTGCGCTCGATCAGCCCGGCCAGGCCCAGGCAATAGTTCAAGGGGTGGAAGTGAAAACCATGATTATCGCGCAGCGCCTGGAAATATCGGTCTGTCTTGAGCTTTGCCCGCACCGCCTGGCGATCCAGATACTCGAGGTGAAAGTCGAAATCCTTCGCCATCCTGTCGCGCATGCGCTGCAGATTATCGCCATCCTCGTAGCGCACCACGCTCAGCTTTCCAGGGGTTGGCGCGCACCCCGGCAATTGATGAAGGGCGATCATGTCTCGCACAGTGTCGACGCCTTCGAGGGACAGTTTGAACAGCGCGGCGGCGGTCGGTTTGCCACAGCGTCGCTCGATGGCTGACAAGCCCTCGGACCACCCCTGAAGGACGAAACCGCCGTTACGGCCGGAAGCCCCCCAGGCCACACGTCCTGCCTCGAGCAGCACCACGGACCGTCCCCGCGAGAGCAGTTCCCAGGCCGTGCTCAGCCCCGCCAGGCCTGCGCCGATGATGCACACGTCGGCCTGGGCGTTGGTCGACAGTGCCGCGCGCTGCGCCGTGACGTTCATCGTGGCGGTGTAGTAGTTGTTGTTGTAGGTGTGCATGAAGTCCGTTGTCCTTTTTTGCGGCGCAGGCATACAGCGCGCCGCGTTTAGAACGGGCGCCTGTAATGCCTGGGGTTATTGCAGCGGATTTACTGCGCCTGGATTTACTGAATCCGGGTGAGATCGGCGCCGTACCACTTTTCGGAAAGTTGCTTGAGCGTGCCGTCGGCTTTCATGTCGGCAACGATTTTGGTCAGCGCGCTGTTGAACGCCTCATCGCCTTTATCCACGGCGATGGCCAAGGGTTCGTAGTAGGCGGGTTTGCCTTCGACTCTTACGATGGGGTAGCCGTTCTTGACGGCGGCAACGACGGTGGGAAGCGCGGACAGGGTGGCGTTCAACCGGACACCGTTGCCCATGCGCAAATCATCCAGGGGGCCCATGCTGTCGCCATACGTCTTCACCTCGCCCGGCGTGACGTCGTAGGTAAACGCGGGCACATCCACAGCGTCGATCTTGAGTCGACGATTGATGTAGTCCTCCGACGTCGTGCCGGCTTCGACGCCAATGATCTTGTCGTTCAAATCCGCCGCCTTGGCTCCGGCGGCATCCTTGTGCACGGCGAACACGTAGGGCGTGTAGTAGTAGATGGCGGGGAAGTCGAGGACCCGGGCGCGCTCGGTGGTTGGCGTCATCGAGCCGACCGACAGGTCCCAGCGACTGGACCAGCGTCCAGCGGTGATGATCCCGTACTCGGGTGTCACGAAGTCGGTCTTGCTGCCCAGGCGCCGGCCGATTTCGTTGGCGACATCGATGTCGAAACCTTGCAGCTTGTTGTCCGGGCCGAGGAACGATTGCGGTGGCCAGTTCGCGGCCGTGGCCACCTTGATCACCTTGTTTTCATGGATGCGGTCGAGGGTCGAACCAGCCCAGGCGACCCCCGTGGCGAGCGTGACGGCAGTGGCGACAGCGGCTGCGGTGAACAGGCGGGTAATCGAGATCATGGGTAAGCCTCCAGGTGTGCTGAGTGCGGTTTTTTGTTGTTCTTGTCGATGACTTCCGAAGGTACGGCGATGCTTCTCAGTGGCTGAGAATCTGTGAAAGAAACTCCCGCGCGCGTGGGTGCTGCGGGTTGTCGAAAAACTCGTCGGGCCTGGCTTGCTCGATGATGCAGCCCTGGTCCATGAAGATGATCCGATCGGCGACCCGCCGGGCGAAGCCCATTTCGTGGGTGACGCACACCATCGTGATGCCGTCCTGGGCCAGTTCGCCCATCACATCCAGCACTTCCTTGACCATCTCCGGGTCGAGCGCGGAGGTGGGCTCATCGAACAGCATGATGCGGGGTCGCATGCACAGTGCGCGGGCAATGGCCACGCGTTGCTGCTGTCCGCCGGAGAGTTGGCTGGGGTATTTGTCCGCCTGGTTCCCGATGCGCACCCGATCGAGGTATTCGCAGGCCAGTTCGCGCGCCTCGGATTCACTGAGCTTGCCCACCAGGCGCGGCCCGAGCATGAGGTTCTCCAGGACGGTCATGTGCGGGAACAGGTTGAACTGCTGGAACACCATGCCGACCTGGCGGCGGATGCCGGCCACGCAGGCGGCATTGCGGGTCAACTCTGTTCCGTCGATGAACACGCTGCCTTTCTGGAAGTCTTCCAGCAGGTTCAGGCAGCGAATCAACGTCGATTTGCCGGAACCCGACGGGCCGCAAACGACGACGATTTCGCCGTTGGCAATGTGCAGGTCGATGCCATTGAGCACATGAAAATCGCCATACCATTTGTGCATGTCGTGAATCGAAATGGCCGGATACGGGGCAGGGGCTGCTGCAACTGATAGCGGGTTCATCGTTATGCTCCTGATTCAGCGATGGGCGCGATTGAAGTGCTTTTCCAGGCGGGACTGCACGGTTTCCAGCACGATCGACAGCAGCCAATAGAGAACGGCGGCGGTGATGAGCATTTCCAGGTGCCGGAACTCGGCGCGTCCCTGGGTTCGCGCCAGGAACATCAGCTCCCAGACCCCGATCACGGAAACCAGCGAGCTGTCCTTGAGCATCGAGATGAACTGGTTGCCCGTCGGCGGAATGATCAGGCGCATGGACTGCGGGAGAATCACCCGCGTCATCGTCTGGAGCGGATTCAGGCCAATCGCCCGGGAGGCTTCCCACTGACCCCGCGAAATACTGCTGATCCCGGCGCGGAAGATCTCGGTCATGTAGGCGCCATAGCAGAGCGAGAGCGCGAGTATCCCTGCCGGAACGGCGCCGACCACGTAGCCGAGTTGAGGAATGCCCAGGTAGATCAGATAGATCTGGATGAGTAAGGGAACACCGCGGAAAAACGAGGTGTAGAAGCTGGCGATGGCAATGGCGAAACCGTTGGAGGACAACCGGGCCGTCGCCCCCAACAAGGCCAGGACGAATGCAATGGCAATGGAAATCGCGGACACATAGACGGTCGTGAACACCCCTTGGGTAATCATGAAGCCCACTTTGGTCGCGATGAAACTGTAGGAAAGATTGAAGGTATCGAAGAATAAAAGGAACAGCACCAGCAGTTCGCACCAGACCGTAATGATCTGCGCCCGTAACGGAAACCGGCCAAGGATGAACAGGTTCAGGACAACCGTAATCGTGAAAGTGCCGCCGACCGCGATGTCGCGCGCCAGAGGCGCCTTCAAGTCAAGAACGATCGGCCCCATCAGATTGGAAAGCCGGCCTTCGCCCACACCGCAGGCCAGTGTGATGATGAAAATGACCGCGGCGACCATCCCCATGAATATGACGTTGTCAGTCATACGAGCCTTGACGATATGGTCCTTGTACATGGCTTGCGTACCTCGGGGTGAGCCCCTTTATTGTTGTAAGTCCATTATGGGTGGGCGAAATGCCGGCCGGCACCCGGCAATATGCTGGATGTAGCAATTTTTACTGGCATATCGGTGGGTATGACCCATACAAATGCTGGAATCGGGTGGCAAATGTGGAGGGGAAGGAGGGCAGGTCGAGCTTGGGCGGGGGTATCTATTGTTGACCGGTTGAATCCACAACCCATAGGCATTCTCGAAAGATTGGAAATCCAGTTTGGCCAGGTTTTTGGATAGATGACTTCCATTTCAATAGGCTCATTCGTCGGAGGCGGGCAGTGTAAATGCCTGATTCACGGTAAGAGACTCTGCACTTCTGTCACTGGTGCCACACGGGAGGAGGATGCACTGTCGGATGAGGACTATGGGTCGCATTGAATGACCGCTCCTGGCCGATGATGTTGAAAAGGTCCGAGCGGATAACTTCAACCTACACTGAGTTTGAAAAGAGTCTGGTATACGCGTTGCAAACCCTCTTGGCAGGGCAAGCGTACTGCAGTGAATCGGCTCTAGCCCTGCCACTTATGCCTGAGTCGTTATTCATGAGTGAAATCGCTACCATGCCCGCGGATGATGTACCTGACCTTCAACCAATTGTGCAGCGCAAACTCGGACGTTGCCTGTTGCGCTTGCAGCAATACGAACGGCAGTTGAAAGCCATAGTCGCGCATGGCGAGTTGAGCGGCCCTGTGGATCGGCTGCCTATTATCCGTGAGCAGAAGATCACATGTGCCCAGAACAAGACCATGGGCACGCTGATGAGGATGCTGACCGAAAACTTGCTGACGCCGCCGTCCCCAAATGAAGAATCACCGACGGAAGCCGATGCCGGTGGCCAGATCTGGTTCAGCTATCGATACCTCCTGGAAATGCCAGCCGAGCGTTATGAGGCAACGAAAGTCGCCCTCAAGGAGTTGGTCGAACTGCGCAATGAGCTGGTTCACCACTTCCTTGAGCGTTTCGATCTCTGGTCTGAAACAGGCTGTCAGGCGGGAGATGGATTCCTGGAGGAACGCTACGAAACCATCAATCGGCATTACCTGAATCTGCAAGGCTGGGCCAAAGGTATGGATGAGGCACGAGCTAAAATGGCTTCGGCTATACAGAGCCAGGCATTTGGAGATTTGATCGACGGTATCTTGGTGGATGGCTCTGGCAATTGATCTCGCAGTGGAATACGTAGCTATTTACGTGAGGTGGAAACCTGCCTGCCCCGAACGCCTGCTGACCAACCCATGGCAGCCACTGTCCAATGGCATTACGCTGGCGATCACACCCTTCACGCACTGATCACAACGACATGAACCGCTTACTTCGTTGTTTGCGTGGCTGGGCCAGACAGCTGAAACGGCAAACCATGGTGCTCTGGTTTTGTTATCGGCATCCGCAAACGCCCTGGCTACCCAAGTGGGTCTCGGTTTTTGTCGTGGCCTACGCGCTGAGTCCAATCGACCTGATTCCCGATTTTATTCCCGTGCTTGGATACCTGGACGACGTGATTATCTTGCCGCTCGGCATTCTGCTTGCCTTGCGGCTGATGCCGATCGCGGTGCTGCAGGAATGTCAGCTCAAGGCGGCCGAGTGGGAGGCCAGGGACTTGCAGCGCCCGGTCAACAAGCTGGCGGCGGTGCTCATCGTACTGACGTGGTCCATTGCCGCTATTGGTGTATGGCGAGCGTGGGGGTGATTGGCAAAGGATCAATGGAAGGGGGGGAGCGAAGCTGTCTTCTCCAGTTTGGTGAGTGGTTGCAGTAGCACTTCTCCTGTTGGATCAAAGCCAATGCAGGAGCGCCATGGTATATATCCAACCGATGAAGAGGGTGATAACCAGGTAGACCACCACGAGCATCAGAGCGTAGTTCCACATGACACTAACCTCCCATAAGCGCGGTTTGAGGCGCGTCAGGGCGTCTTGAAACCGAATGAACCCAGGTCAAGCCGTACCGCAACATCCGCGCTGCTCCTGAATCGGCGGGCATTTCACCGTACCAAACGAACAGAACACACAGCAGTCGCCGGGGTTCGGGCGTAGCAGGGTTTTGCAACTGCGACACTCGTAGAAGAACTGGCAGGCGTCCGTGGGCATCACTTCCTGTTTGGCGAAACCGCAACGTGGGCAGGTCAGGACGGATTCGAGGATGACGGTGCTCATGGTGGCCTCACTGGTACGCGGTGGGGGCGGCTTTATCGGGGGCAAAGGTGGCAATGGCCATTTCCCGGGCAGGTCGACCTTGATGGTTTCTGCGCCAGCCCGAGCCATCGCCTTCTCCATCGAATCGATCTAACCTAGAGTCACTCTACACTCCGTACCCGGGTACAGGATCAAGAGGCGTGCGATGGCGACAGGGCTGAGTATCGGCAAGTTGGCGCAAGCTGCCGGGGTGAACATCGAGACTATTCGCTATTACCAGCGACGTGGCTTGCTGGATGAGCCGCCAAAGCCCCTCAGCGGTTTTCGGCGCTATCTGCCGGAGCAGGTCAAACGGTTGCGCTTCATCAAGAGGGCGCAGGCGCTGGGCTTCACGCTGGATGAAGTGAGGGCTCTGCTGACACTGGATGCGGCCTGCACTTGTAGCGAGACTCGGGCACTGGCCGTGCGCAAGCTGGCCCTGATCGAGCGCAAGATCGCCGACCTTGTCGCCATGCGACAGGTGCTGGGCGGGCTGGTGGAGCAATGCGATGCAGGCGACGGCGGGTCCGATTGCCCGATCATCGATGTACTGAACAGGGATTGATGGGGGGCTTGCCTGGAACAGGATCTACCGGACGCGTTGATCCTGTCAGCAAGCGTTCCACTGAGCGATAACGATTATAAGAGCTACGCTTCCATGCGATGGAGCGGCATTGTACGGCCTCTCCTCTTAGGGACGGGGAGCCGATAGCCATGGCAAGCGAACCAGACGTTTATCCGGTGGCCACTGTTCTGGTGGTCGATGATACGCCAGACAACCTGATGCTGATGACAGACCTGCTCAAGGACAGGTATCGGGTCAAGGCCGCCAACAGTGGCGAGAAGGCGCTGCGCGTGCTGCAGGGTGACCCGCTGCCGGATCTGATCCTGCTCGATATCATGATGCCGGGGTTGTCGGGTCATCAGGTCGCACAGCAGTTGCAGGGAGCACCGCGCACTCGGGATATCCCCATCATCTTTCTCACCGCCCTGGCGTCGATAGAGGATGAAATCCAGGGGTTGGAGCTGGGCGCGGTTGACTACATCACCAAGCCCATCAGCCCACCGCTCGTTCTGGCGCGGGTGGAGACCCAACTGAAGATCAAGGCGGCTGCCGACTTCCTTCGCGATAGAAACGACTTCCTCGAGCAGGAGGTTCAGCGCCGTACCCAAGAGGTCATGGCCATCCAGGACGTCACCATCCAGGCCATGGCCTCTCTGGCCGAGACGCGTGACAACGAGACTGGCAACCACATCCGTCGTACCCAGAACTACGTTCGGCTACTGGCCGAACTGCTGCGTGATCACCCGCGCTTCAGGCACTTTCTGAACGATGAAACCATCCGCCAGTTGTTCAAGTCGGCGCCGCTGCATGACATCGGCAAGATCGGCATCCCTGATCACATCCTGCTTAAACCGGGACGTCTCACCCCCGAGGAGTTTGAAGTCATAAAGACCCACACCACGTTGGGGCGCGATGCTATCCAGCATGCCGAGGATCAGTTGGGCGTCTCGGTGGGTTTCCTGCGCATTGCCAAGGAAATCGCCTACAGCCACCAGGAAAAGTGGGATGGCAGCGGCTATCCCGAAGGGCTGGCCGCCGACGACATTCCGGTCAGTGCCCGGCTGATGGCGGTGGCGGATGTCTACGACGCGCTGATCAGTCGGCGCGTGTACA
Organism: Pseudomonas sp. 18173; assembly: GCF_050432945.1. NCBI lineage: Bacteria > Pseudomonadati > Pseudomonadota > Gammaproteobacteria > Pseudomonadales > Pseudomonadaceae > Pseudomonas > Pseudomonas sp. 18173. Next base: position 22,554 of record NZ_JBKFTN010000026.1, on the reverse strand, counting down.
AGGCCGGAATGTCGCACGAACAGGCGGTGGAAATTATCCGGCAAGGGCGCTCTTCACATTTCGATCCGGACATTTGTGATGCCTTCCTGAGCAGCGCCGAGCAGTTTCGCACCATTGCCGAACGCTTTGCCGACAGCGATCAGGACATGGCCAGGCAGTTGGCCGCGATGGAGCGCATCGCTCGGGAGCCCTGAGCGGTTCAAGCGCTATCACGCAAGTTTTGCGTAAACGGGGAGCTGCAATGAGCAAAGTGTTCGCCCTGCTGGAACGCTTGTCCTTGAGGTACAAGCTGATTCTGGGTTTCGTCACGCTGTTGGTGCTGATCCTGGTGCTTGGAGCGCAGAGCCTGCGTACCCAGGAGTCGTTGAAGCGGGACATGCAGCGGCTGTATCGGCAGGAGTTGGTCGGCATCGCCCAGCTGCACGAGGCGAGGGTGCAGATGCCGCACTGGGTGCAGGCATTGCAGCGTGCCGTCGGCACCCGCAACGGGGACACTCGCGTCGAGGCGGTTGCCCGGTTGCGCGATGTTCAGCAGCGCCTTCAGGAAGCCCTGGCCCAGGCCCAACCGACGCTCTGGCGTCAGGAGAATCAGGTGCGGCTCGCCAGGTTCGAGGTGCTGCAGGAGCAGTTGCAGCACGAGGGCGAGCAGATACTGCGTCTGGCTGGCGAGGGCCATCAGGAACAGGCCTTGCAGTTACTCGACAGTGACGAGTTCCAGGGGCTGGATCAGCAGGGGGATGAGCTGCTCGGGCAGATAGCCCGGGTCAAGGAAGCCTCCATCCATGACACGGCCAAGCAGATCGCCGAGTTCGCGCAGCACAGCACCACGCTCACCTATGTGTTACTGCTGGGCGGCCTGACGCTGGCACTGCTGATGGCCTGGGTGGTCAGCCGTTCGATTCGCCAGCCGCTGGACCGGATACGCGCCGCCATTGACGAGCTGGCGGCCGGCCAGCTGGAGCAGACTATTCCCCATACCGATCTGCAGAACGAGACCGGCGACCTGGCCCGTGCCATTGCCCTGCTGCAGACAGAATCCCGGCAGCTGGAGCGCCAGCGCTGGATCAAGGTTCAGACGGCACAGCTACAGGCCGATCTGCCGCAAGCGGAAACACCCCATGAATTGGCCCAGGTGTTCCTGCGACATATGGCGAGCATGCTCGGCATCTGCCGGGGCGTGCTCTATAGCCTGCAGGAAAGCAGTAGCAACTTGCAGCTGGCTGGCAGTTACGCCGCCGATCCGCAGCACCCGCCTGCACCGGTCGTGGCCCTGGGCGCCGGCCTGCTCGGGCAGTGCGCAGTCGATCGCGTGCCGCGTGAGCTGCAGGGGCTTGCGCAGTCGTTCGGCCGGTTGCATTCGCAGTTGGGCGAGGTGTCGGCCAGCAATCTGATGCTGCAGCCGATTCTGCGCGGTGAGCGCCTGCTCGGCGTGCTCGAGCTGGCGGGCTACCAGGCGCTTGGAGAGCGTGAGTCGGCGCTTTTGCAAGAAGCATTGCCGCGGCTGGCCGGAACCATGGCTGTCATGGAGCGTAACCTGGCGGTGCAATCGCTGCTGATCGAGACCCGCCGCCAGGCCGATGAAATGGGCGAGCAGGCGTTGCGGCTGGAGCAGCAATCCGGGGAACTGGAGGCTCAGCAGAGTGCGCTGCGTTCCACCGAGGCCTGGTATCGCGGGATCATCGAGGCGGCGCCGGACGGCATGCTGGTGATAGGCGCTGACGGCGCAATCCTGATGACCAACCCGCAACTGGATAATCAGTTCGGGTACGCCGCAGGGGAGCTGCATGGCGAAACCGTCGAACGACTGGTTCCCGAGGCGGTGCGCCGGCGGCATGTGGCGTTTCGCGATGGCTTCATCGTTCACGGCAGCACCCGGCAGATGGGCGCGAACCTGGAGGACCTGCAGGGTGTGCGCAAGGACGGCAGCCTGTTCTCGGTGGAGATCGGTTTGTCGCACTTGCCGGCGCTGGAGGGGCGCGGCACCTGCATCTGTGCTTCCGTGCGCGACGTCAGCGAAAGGCGACAATTGCAGGCGGCACTCAAGTCCAGCGAGACGCAGCTGCGCGCGGTGCTCGACAGCAGTCCCGTGGCCATGCTGATTCGCGACGATGACGGCAGCCTCAGCTACTGCAACCCGGAGCTGGAAAACCTCTTCGGCCATGGCCGCGAGCAACTCGGCGAGGTGGACGAAAGTCGCTTTTGGTGCGATGCACAAGCGCGTGCAAACTTCCGGGCCGCTGCCGCTGAGGGGGAGGTGCTGAACTTCGAGGCCAGGCTGCAACAGGAAGGCGGGAAACGATTCGATGTGCTGCTGTCGGCGGTACCGCTGACCCTTGGCGAGCGGCGCATCAGCGCCAGTTGGTATTACGACATCACCGACCGCAAGGCCGCCGAAGCGGAGGTGCAGCGTGCCCGGGAAGTGGCCGAAGAGGCGACACGAGCCAAGAGCCAGTTCCTGGCCAATATGAGTCATGAAATCCGCACCCCGATGAATGCCATTATCGGCATGAGCCACCTGGCGTTGCGTACCGAACTGGACAACCGCCAACGCAACTACATCGAGAAGGTGCATCGTTCGGCAGAGAGCCTGTTGGGGCTCATCAACGATATTCTCGACTTCTCCAAGATCGAGGCCGGCAGGATGGATCTGGAATTCATCCCGTTCCACCTGGAGGACGTGCTGGAGAATTTCGCCGGCATGGTTGGCTTGAAGGCCGAGGAAAAAGGCCTGGAGCTGCTTTACAGCACGGTAGCCGACCTGCCCACCGCACTGATTGGCGACCCCATGCGCCTGGGCCAGGTCCTGGTGAACCTGGGCAACAACGCTGCCAAGTTCACCGAGCAAGGCGAAATCGTCGTGGGTGTGGAACACCAGGGCGGCGATGAGGGCAAGGTGGAGCTGCATTTCTGGGTGCGCGACACAGGCATTGGCATGAGCGAAGAGCAGTGCCAGAGGATTTTTGAGTCCTTCAACCAGGCCGACAGTTCCACCACGCGCAAATACGGCGGTACCGGTCTGGGCCTGGCTATCTCCAAGCGCCTGCTGGAGCTGATGGGCGGGCGCATCTGGGTGCAAAGCGAACTCGGCAGTGGTTCCACCTTTCATTTCTGCGTGAGCCTGGGTGTGCAGACTGACGCACAACCGCGACGCATGTTTACCGCCGATGAGTTGCTCGGCATCCGCGTGCTTGTGGTGGATGACAACGCCAGTGCCCGGGAAATCCTCTCGGGCATGGCGCAAAGCTTCGGCGTCGAAGTGGATGTGGCCGATAGCGGTCTCGCAGCCCTGCGTATGCTGGCAGAAGCCGAGCAGAGGTCGTTGCCTTACGACCTGGTGTTGATGGACTGGCGCATGCCGGGTATGGATGGGGTGGAGACGGTACGCCGGATGCACTCCGCGAATCTGACGCACACACCTTCGGTGATCATGGTCACGGCTTTCGACCGCGAGGAGATTCGCGAGCAGGCCGAGCGCCAGGGCGTGTTACTACCAGTGGTGCTGACCAAACCTGTCACCCCGTCCACTTTGCTTGAAGCCATAGGCACTGTGCTCGGCAGAGGGGGGCAGGCCGATACCCGGGCCAGTGAGCGCAGCATGCAGAGCGCCAGCCACCTGGCCAGCCTGAAAGGTGCGCGCCTGTTGCTGGTGGAAGACAATGAGTTGAACAGGGAATTGGCCTGCGAGTTATTGCAAGGCGCAGGTATCGACCTCGTTCTGGCTTGCGATGGTCAGCAGGCACTGGACCTATTGGAGCGCGACAGCGATTTTGACGGCGTGCTGATGGACTGCCAGATGCCTGTAATGGATGGCTACACCGCCACCGGCAGAATTCGCCAGCAGGCGCGCTTCACCCGGATGCCGGTCATCGCCATGACCGCCAACGCCATGGCTGGCGATCGCGAGCGGGCCCTGGCCTGTGGCATGAACGACCACATTTCCAAGCCCCTGGATGTAGCCGGCATGTTCGCCACCCTTGCCAGATGGGTCAACCCGCGCGCCGGGCGACGGGGTATTACCGCGATGGCGAGTGCGCCAGTGGCCGGCGATTCGCTGCCCGCCGGGCTGGATGGCATCGATCTGGCTGCCGGGCTGGCCACCTGTATGGGCAAGCGCGAGCTTTACCTGCGCCTGTTGCGCATGTTCCACGCCGCCCAGACGAATTTCGCCGAGCAGTTCCGGCTGGCGCTCGCCGATCCTGACCCCACGACCGCTGCTCGATTGGCCCACAGTTTGTGCGGTAGCGCCGGGAACATCGGGGCCAAGGCCGTGGCGCAGGCCGCTGCGCAACTGGAGACAGCCTGCCAGACAGGCGAATCCGGCGATGGGGTGCAGGCCCGCCTGGCCGAAGTGGAGCAGTGCCTGGCACCGGTATTGTTTGACCTGAGCCGTCTCGGTGAAACAGTCCCTGCACCGGTGATTGAGGTTCGGCAGGCCGGGGCGGATCTGCAGGGGCGGCTTGCCAGGCTCAAGTACCTGTTGGCCGAGAGCGACACCGCTGCCGTGTCTGTGCTTGACGAGTTGCGTGGTTTGTCGCTTGACCTGGACCTGGCCAGGCGCCTGAGCCTTGTGGCGCAGCAGGTCGAACGCTTCGACTTTGACCGTGCCCTGGCGTTGTTGCAGGACGCGGTAGAGGAGTGAGGCCTGCACTTTGCGCAATGCGCACGGCAGGCATACCCGGAAAATACGTCCCGGGAGCTTGAGGGACGTATTGGCAAACAGTCGCAAGGCCCGAGACGTCGGGGTTTGCGGCTTTTTTCGGCTATTGGGTCAAGGGCAACATCCCTGCCTTCAGATCGACCGCTGATTCACGCGTTGAGTCAGCTCCTGCGCTGATTCCTTTCTTTCCGAGTAGCGGTCAACCAGATCGGGGCGATCGCGCAGCAACAGGGTAAATTTCACCAGCTCCTCCATCACGTCCACCACCCGGTCGTACAGTGACGAGGGCTTCATGCGGTTGGCCTCGTCAAACTCCAGAAATGCCTTGGGCACGGAAGATTGATTGGGGATCGTGAACATGCGCATCCAGCGCCCCAGCACACGCAGTTGATTGACCACGTTGAAGGACTGGGAACCGCCGCAGACTTGCATGACAGCGAGGGTTTTTCCCTGGGTTGGGCGAACGGCCCCCAAGGCCAATGGCACCCAGTCTATCTGTGCCTTGAATACGGCGGACATGGCGCCGTGGCGCTCTGGCGAGCACCAGACCTGTCCTTCAGACCATTGCATCAGTTCGAGCAGTTCCTGGACTTTCGGGTGATCGGTGGGTGCGTCGTCCGGCAGTGGCAGGCCTGATGGATTGAAGATCCGCGTCTCGGCGCCGAAGTGTTCGAGCAACCGGGCGGCTTCTTCGACCAGCAGGCGGCTGAACGAGCGCGCGCGAGTGGAGCCGTATAGCAACAGGATGCGCGGCTTGTGCTGGTCATCGCGGCCATTGGCGATGGGTTGAGTCAGTGAGGTGTCGAGATTGGGCAGCGGATGGGTCATGGAGGCTCCGGTTACAGCGTGCCGATGCGGTCGAGTTCCCGCTTCAGCGCATCGCGGTCAAGTTGGGTAAAGGGCAGGTCCAGGAATGCCCGGCAGCGCATTTCAATGTGCGCCAGGGTCGCGTGGAACGCCGCCGATACCGTTTCTTCATCGCCCTTTATGTCTGATGGATCTTCCAGTCCCCAATGCGCTTTGAGTGCCGGCCCGAAGTACACGGGGCACGTCTCGCCGGCGGCCTTGTCGCAAACCGTGATGACGATATCCGGCGGGTTGGTTTCGAAAGCGTCATTGCCTTTGCTGCTCAAGCCGTCAATGGCAATGCCGGCTTCTTGCAGCGTGCTCAGGCTGCGAGGCAGCACCTGCCCCTTGGGGAAGCTGCCGGCACTGATCGCCTGAAAACCCTCCGGGGCGAGATGGTTGAACATGGCTTCGGACAGGATGCTGCGACAGCTATTGGCGGTACACATAAACAGGACGCGCATGGTGACTCCTCTTTGCAGTCGCTCAGGGGCTAAACGCTCAGGCGCAGGGCCAGGGCAGACAAGGTGATGAACAGGATCGGCAGCGTCAGGACCACGCCGACCCTGAAGTAGTAACTCCAGGTAATGCGGATGCCCTTGCGCTCCAGGACATGCAGCCAGAGCAGGGTGGCCAGGCTGCCGATGGGGGTGATCTTGGGGCCCAGGTCAGAGCCGATGACATTGGCGTAGATCATGGCTTCACGTACTACGCCCGTGGCGTCACTGGCTTGAATCGACAGGGCACCCACCAGCACCGTGGGCATGTTGTTCATGCCCGATGACAGCAAAGCCGTGAGCAGGCCGGTACCCAGCGCGGCGCCCCAGATGCCGAATTCGGCCAGGTGGTTCAGGGCCATGGTCATGGAGGTTGTCAGCCCGGCATTTTTCAATCCATAAACCACCAGGTACATGCCCAGCGAGAAAATCACGACTTGCCAGGGCGCTTCACGCAGCACGCGGCGGGTGGAAATCACATGCCCGCGCGCAGCCACGGCGAACAGCATCGCGGCACAGACCGCTGCGATTGCGCTGATTGGAATGCCCAGGGGTTCCAGCGCAAACAGCCCGATCAGCAACAAGGCCAAGACAATCCAGCCGACGCGGAAAGTCAGGGGATCGCGCACGGCACGTCGCGGGTCCAGCACATCGTCCAGCGAGTAGTGCCTGGGAATGTCACGCCGGAAAAACCAGTACAACACCGCAAGCGTGGTCGCCACGGCAACGACATTGACCGGCACCATGATCGAGGCGTATTCGCTGAAACCCAGGCCGAAGTAGTCCGCCGAAACGATGTTGACCAGGTTGGACACCACCAGCGGCAAGCTCGCCGTGTCGGCAATAAAGCCGGCCGCCATGACGAACGCCAGGGTAGATGCCGGTGAAAAACGCAACGCGAGCAGGATCGACACAACGATGGGGGTCAGGATCAGCGCTGCGCCGTCATTGGCAAACAGCGCGGACACGCCGGCCCCCAGCAGTATCGTGAAGACGAACAGGCGACGTCCGTCACCCTTGGCCCAGCGCGCCACATGCAAAGCGGCCCACTGGAAAAACCCGGCCTCATCGAGCAACAAGCAGATGATGATCAGAGAGATGAATGTCGCGGTGGCGTTCCAGACAATGTGCCACACCAGTGGGATATCGCCCGGTGTCACGACGCCCGCAAGCAGGGCCAGAACGGCTCCCAGGGAGGCGCTCCAGCCGACGCCCAGGCCCTTGGGTTGCCAGATGACCAGCACCATGGTGAGCAGGAAAATACTAAATGCAGTCAACATGCACAGTCTCGACGAATGAGGTTTAGCAGCAGGCGGAAGTGTTGAGAGGACGGTCGCCCATCGCGTTCAGGCGAGTGCTGTTGCCCTCAAGCCAATCGGCGTTTGCCTGTAACGTTGTCTCGAGTACGTCACGAACCCACGTCGGCAGGTCAGGATTGAGCCGGTAATACACCCACTGCCCCTGGCGGCGATCGAGCAGCAGTCCGCATCCGCGAAGCTGTGCAAGGTGGCGGGAAATCTTGGGTTGGCTGTCGTCCAGGGCGCAGACCAGCTCACAAACGCATAACTCGCCTTCACGGGCGATGAGCAAGGTGGCCCGAACGCGGGTTTCGTCGGACAGGCATTTGAATACGGCGGCAGGATTGAGCATGAGCGAAGCTCGATACATATGGAAATACGAATATACGATTATCCATATGTTGTAAGCAAGCCGTTCGGACTCTGGAAGGAGAAAGTCAGGCTCGGCAAGGTTGTCCGGGTATGAGATAAACGTGCGCCACATCGGCGCTGGACAAAGGAGAGGTGATCAATGGAATCGTTTAGCGTTCGCGAGCTGAGAACAACGGACACTGAAGCATTGTTGGCTTTCGAAACCCGTAACCGTGAATGGTTCGAATCCCATATTGACGCGCGCGATCCGGCTTTTTACTCGTTGCAGGGTGTCGCCGATCATATCGCAGGCTATTTGTCCGACTTTGCCATCGGCGCCTGGCATCCGTTTGTCATTGTGGATTGCCGTCAGGCAATCGTTGGCCGCGCCAATCTGAAAAACATCGACCTGGCGTCAGGTTCTGCTGAAGTGGGCTATCGGATCGATCAGCGCGCGTGCGGGCAGGGGCTGGCAACGTTGGCGCTGAGGCATCTGATCGAGCAGGCACAGGTGCGTTGGGGGCTTACGCAACTGGTAGCCTTTGCCTACAAGGAAAACCTGGGCTCAAGAAAAGTCCTCGATCGGTGCGGCTTCCAGCTGGAACAACCCTCCTGCAACAAAAGCACGGGGAACGAACGGCGATTCGTCCTGCCGCTTTAGACAAGCCCCCGGTCACTCCTGCTGCGCCTGATCTTCATCCACCTCTTTCCAGCTGTCATCCGGATCAAAGCGCTTCATGGCTTTGGCGAGTTTTTCACCACCGGGCCCCAGGTCTTTCTCGAACACCTGGCCATCATGGCTGATCATGAAACTCATCACCCCGGTGTCGTTGTATTTCGCCGGCCAGGCGATCAACGCAAAGCCGCGGCTCATCTTGTCGCCGATCAGGTAACTGTAGGCGCCACCCGGTGCTGAAGGCCCCTGGCCATCAAGGATGCGGAAGCGGTAACCATGCCAGTCTTCGTCGGCAATGGCTTTGCCGAACAAAGGCCCCAGCGGGCTGATCTGGCCGCTATCGTCTTCTTCCCAGTAGAGTCCGTCGTGCTTGCCGGGGGTGCTGAAGATTTTCTGCGCATACTCGAGTGCGCCATCACCGTCTCGATCCACCGACGCATAGTCCATCTGGGCGTCGTGGTAGGCCAGCACCGATTGCACCGCGGCGAGTTCATTGCGGCCGATTTGCCGTGCACGGATCTCGGCACTGCCAGCCTTCAGGTCAAAGCGCCAACCGTCAGCGGCTTTTGTCATGGGGATGGGCAGTGTCCAGTTCTTGCTGCCGACCGCCAGGACGGCCTTGCGGTCGCCGGTGTTTTCAATGTGATGTTGCTCGCGGTATTGCTGCAAAAACGCATCGACATCTTCGCGCTGTACACCTTCACGCGGGATGTAAGTGTGCCAGTCACTGCCCAGCAGTTCGGTCAGGCGAGCCTGGTCGGAATGTTCCGTGCCCAGTGCTGCAACGAACGCTTCCGCGGCCTTTTCCGGCGTTGGAAAGGCCTGTTGTGCCATCGCCATGCACGACCACGCCAGGCCGGCAGATATCGCAAGGACATGAGGGAGCAATCCCGTGAGTCCCTTCATTCGAGGATGGTTTTTCAACGGCGGCCCCCCCTTTGACGCGCTGGTGGACTGGACGGCCGACTGATCTGTTGACCGGCCGATCGCGAGGCATTGGGACGATGGGCGGATGCCTGGCTCGCCCGGCCACGATTGGCCTGGAGGTTGGCCTGGGACGGCGAGCGCGCGCCAGCGAACGCGTTGTTGCGGGCACTGCCGGCACTGGCGGCCGGCCGTTTGCTGGTTCCTTGACGCGCCTGTGCGCCGCCTTCTTTGCGCTGATTGAGCTGGGAGGCCTGGTTCCTCGGTTGCTGGCTGGCCTGGCGATTCTGGTTCCTGGGTTGCTGATCGGCCTGACGGTTCGCGTTCCGGGGCTGCTGGTTGTCCCGGGTGTTCCTGGCAGTCCCCTGGCCTCTGTCAGCCGCCTTGGGTCTGTCTGCACCGGCCTGTAACCGGTTGCCGCCCGCGGCTCCGGACTCGAGTTTGCGCGCTTGGTCACGGGCTTCACGGTTGCTGGTGGCAGGTCGTTCGATACCGTGCTTGTCCATTGAGTTGCGGGCATTTTCACGGGCCTGGGCGCGCTGGGGATTATCCCCTCGGTAGGCTTCACGCTGGCTGGCACCGTTCAATTGGCGGCCGTACTGTTCGCGGCTTTTGTTGTCGCGATAGGGAACGCCATTGCGGTGCACCGGGTTGTGCTGCCATTTGTTCTGGTTGTTGGTGATGCGGTTGTTGGCGTTGATGTTGTTGTAGCGGTTGACGTCGATGTCGACGTCGTTATTGCCCCAGTCACATTCCCCCCACAATGCCCCGACGATGGCCACGCCGGTACCAAACGCCAGCCCGGCCATCAAGGCCTGGCCCGGGTAATAGGCGGGTGGCGGTGGATAGTACACGGGAGGCGAAGCCGGGTAGGGCCAGGTGCCGTAGGTGGTCGTCGGGTTATAGGTGGGGACGTACACCACCTGCGGATCGGAAGGCTGGATGATGATGGTCGAGCTGCTGGCCGGTGCCGCTTGCGGAGCAGGGGCTGGCGCCGCTGCCTGAGTTGTGGACGTGGCCGCTGGAGCCGGCGCCGCGACGTTCTGAATCGTCACGTTCTGATACTGGTTGCTCTCCAGGTTGCCAGCGGCCTGGGCCTGACGACGCAAGCGTTGTACGCCGTTCATGACATCGTCGGGCTGCGCCAGGAAGGCGTCGCCCAGGCGTTGTACCCAGACGGGATCCTGCCCCAGCGTTGCCAGGACCTGAGGGAAGGCGACCAGCGCCTGCACGCTCGGATCCCAGGGCTGGCTTGCCACTTGTTTGACCGCGTCGTCGCCCTTGGCGTCGGGGTGCGCCTTGGACCAGCTTACCGCCTCACCGACTTCCCCGGGGTACGTGGTAGCCATCAGTACCTGGGCCAGCAAGGGGTCCGGGTAAAGCGCAATGGGCGCCAGCATTTGATCCAGCTGTTCCTGGGTAAACACGGGATCCTTGGTCGCCGCCGTGGCGGGTGCTGCATTGGCCGCGCCGGTCGGAGCCGGTGCGGCGGCGGTCCCTTCCGTGCCCAGTGCCAGGCAGGACGATCCGCTCAAAAGCAGTACGGCCGACAGCGCGTAAAGTAATGGAATGTGCATTGCACCCCCATGTGATCAGGCAGGCTTGAAATGAGTGGAACAATCCCTTGCAGGTGCAAGCCGGCTTTGCAAGCCACAGAGCTCAGCCTGGACACCGCTTCCTAAGCGTAGCAGCTGATTTCAAGGATCCCGGTTGTGTTTAAAAAGGTGTGATCCTGTTCAATGTGCGCTGGCATCGCTTTCGTGTTCCTCGGCGAATGCCATGAAGACCTTCAGGTCCAGCACATCCAGCTTGATCTGGGCGATGAACGCCGAGAACGCCAGGTTGGCGGCCAGGATACGCAGGTCCGAGGCCCAGGCCGGAAGATAGACCGGTGCCTTGAGCCAGCCGGAGTCGAACAGTGGCGCCAGGCGCAGGGTGTCCGCCAGGCTGAGGCGCCCTGCAAACAAATGCCCGATCAGTTCCGGCCGGTTATCGCGGATGGCTATGCGCAGCAGGGTGTGCACGCCGAGCAGCCCGGTCAGGTAAGCGGCGTCCTTGGTAAACGCCGAACCGCCCCGCAGATCGACGCCGCGGAACACCCGTTGGGTCGAGCGGAAGGATTCCTCTTGCGACTGCCCGGCCGCCAGAAAACTTTCGAACACCTGGATGAAGTCGGCGCCTTCCAGCGCCTGCTGGACGGCGAGCACGCGCAGGGCCAGGCGACGCAGGCGGTTGATGTCCATGCTGCCGGTGAACAGTTCGGCCAGGGTGGCAATGCCTTCCTGGGTCTGGGTCGTGCGGGGCGCTCCCAGGCCCAGGCTGGTGAGGTTGGGCTGCCGCGCACCGTTTTGTGCCGTGGCGACATGGACGAAGGCCTCGTGTTGCAAAAGCTGATTCTTGTCCAGCTCGGTGAACAGTGCGCTGGCGCGCAGGCGAATGCGGCTCGATCCGGCGATGGCCTTGGCGGCCAGGTTCGGATCGAGCACGACCGTGATCTGCCCGACGCCAAAGAAACGGTCCAGTTCCGGTCGAAGCCAGTCGGCGAACGCCTTGGCCGGAATCTCGGCCGGGCTCGGTGGGATCTGCGCTCCACCGAGCAGGGCGTCGGTGGTCTTGAGGAAGAAATGCGCCGCGTCGAGCATGCTCAGTTGCAAGCGCGTGTAATAGAAGTCCGGGCGCCGGTACAGCGCCGACGAATAGTGGGTAAACGCCGGGGTGCCAATGGCCCCCAGCATGTGCCCGGCCGTGGCATAGCTACGGGCGGTCATGGCGAGGTAATTGCCGGCCGGATGCCCCACATCGCAACGGCGGATAAAGGTTTCCAGGGCGGCGATGTCGGCGCTGTGGTCGCGGGGCTGCAACTCGACTTTGGGTAACGCCGCCCGCCCGCCGCGCCATTTCGCCAGGAAGTCTTCCTCGACCCCGTCCGGCCAGGACAGGGCATCGAGCACGCGGATCTTGCGGGTCAGGCCGGGCAGGGCGGCATCGAGCTCGGACAGGGCGGCGGCGCTCATGGACAGCTCCTTGAGGGACGAAGTGACGTTACAAAAGCTTAGCCGTCGTGCGCGGTTACGTTTTGAGTTGGCGGGCCGCACGGGCAAAGTCGATGAACGCCTTGAGCGCTGCCGGCACATGGCGGCGACTCGGGTAATACAGGTGCAGGCCCGGATAGTAAGGGCACCAGTCGGCCAGCACCTGGATCAAGCGGGCATCCGCCAGGTGCCCGCTGACCATGTCCTCGAACACATAGGCCAGACCCACACCTTGCAAGGCCGGGCCGATCATCAGGCTGACATCGCCGAGCGTGAGCGGGCCGCTGACTTCGATTTCCTGGGCGATCGCGCCGCGTTCGAATTCCCATCGGTACATCGCGCCGCTGGGAAAGCGATGGCGGATGCACGGCAAGCCATGCAAGTCCTCGGGTTTGCGTGGCGGAGCATGCCGTTCGAAGAATGCCGGTGAGCCCACGACCACCGAGCGCATGTTCGGCCCGATGGGCAGTGAAACCATGTCGGCTTCCAGGCGATTGCCAAAGCGTACCCCCGCGTCAAAACCACCGGCGACCACGTCCACCAGGGCGTCGCTCTCGACGATCTCCACGCGGATATCCGGGTACGCCTGCAAGAACTGGCTGACGATCGGCAGCAACACCAGCTCGCAGGCCTGTCGACCCGCTGTCAGGCGCAGGTTGCCGGAGGGCTTGTCGCGAAAGTTGTTGAGGTCTTCCAGTGCATCGTCGATGTCGCGAAAGGCCGGTTTCAGCCGGGCGTAAAGGCGTTCCCCTGCGTCGGTCAAGGCCACGCTGCGGGTGGTGCGGTTGAACAGCCGTACGCCCAGGCGATTCTCCAGGGCGCGCAATGAGTGGCTCAAGGCCGAAGGCGTGAGGCCGAGCTCCACGGCCGCACGGCTGAAGTTCAGGTGCCGGGCAATGCACAGGAACAACGACAGGTCGGCGGTGGAGGGGGATTTCATTTGTGAGCGCCTTTCACTAAGCCATGTAAATTTGCTGGGATTATCACATCAGTAGCACGGGCTTAAAGTCGCATCAACTCATCGAGAAGGCCCGGCAATGTCGCACGGGTCGCTGACAGGAGGAGTTGAAATGCGTACCTGGTTCATTACTGGCGCTTCCCGTGGTTTTGGCACCCTCATCGCAGAACACGCCCTGCGTGCCGGCGACGCCGTTATCGCCACTGCCCGCAAACCACAAGACATCACTGACCGTCTGGGTCATCACCCGAACCTGCTCGCGGTGCGGCTGGACGTCACCCGCGAGGAAGAAGCGCATCAGGCGGTCGCCGAAGGCATCAAGCGTTTCGGGCGCATTGACGTGCTGATCAACAACGCCGGTTTCGGTGTGCTGGGTGCGGTGGAAGAAACCAGTGCCAGCGAAACGGAGCGTCTGTTCGCCACCAATGTGTTCGGCGTGCTCAACGTCACCCGCGCCGTGCTGCCGCACATGCGTCGCCAGCGTAGCGGTCATGTCATCAACATCTCGTCGATCGGCGGCTATCAGGCCTACATGGGCTGGGGCGTCTACGGTGCCACCAAGTTTGCCGTGGAGGGCATTACCGAAGCGCTGCATCAGGAACTGGCGCCCTTGGGCATCCATGCGACCGTTGTCGAACCCGGGTTCTTTCGTACCGATTTCCTGGACGAGCAGTCGCTGGTCAAGACCGCCCTGGAACTGCCGGACTACGAGGAAACCGTGGGCAAGATGCGCCAGTTTGCCGAAGGCGCCAACCATGCGCAGCCTGGCGACCCGGTGAAGTTTGCCGAAGCGATGCTCGCGCTGGTCAACGCCCCGGAGCCACCACAACGGCTGGCGCTGGGCAGCGACACGGTGGCTCGAATCGAGGCGAAGAACCGCTTTGTGCAAGCGGAACTGAGTGAGTGGAAAGCGCTGGCGCTGTCCACCGACTTCAAGGTCTGACGCGGCGGCCCAACGCCGGTTTCAACAGGTGCGCAAGAACCGGGCGAGTCCCGGTTCTTGCGTTTGTGCAGGCAAGCTCACGCCGGTGTTTATTCCATGACCGCTGGCGGCTCTTCCTGTGAATGCGGGCTTGGGGCCTTGATAATCAGCAACAACGGCATGACCGCCAGTGACAACAGCATCAGCAGCTTGAAGTCGTCCACGTAGGCGATCCAGCTGGCTTGCACGTTGACCATGGCGTCGAGAGTGGCGCGGCCGGAGGCGGCCATCGGGTCCAGGAAGCTCTTGATCACCGCGGCGTCGAAGGCGCGGTTGAAGGGCGTGATGTAGGCACCGATCTGCTCGTGGTTGGCCTGGATGTTCTGGGTGAGCAGCACGGTCACGATGGAAATCCCGACGCTGGAACCGACATTGCGCGACAGGCTGTAGAGCCCGGTGCCTTCGGCGCGCAAGGAGGCTGGCAGGGTCGCGAAGGCAACCGTGGTCAGTGGCACAAACAACATGCCCAGGCTGGTGCCCTGGATGAAGCCGACCCAGATGACGGTTTGCATCGACACGTCCGGCGTCCAGCCGGTCATCAGCCCCATCGACAGCGCTGACAACCCCAGGCCCGTCAGCAGTAACAGGCGGGTATCGACTTTGCCCAACAGGCGCCCGGCGAGGAACATGGTCAGCATCGTGCCCAGGCCACGCGGGCCCATCACCATGCCGGCGGTCAGCACCGGGTAGCCCATCAGGGTTTGCAGGTAGGGCGTCATCAATGCCAGTGAGGCCAGGTAGGTAATGCCGACAATGAAAATGAAGATGACGCTGATGGAAAAATTGCGATCCTTGAACAGCTTCGGGCTGATGAAGGGGGCATCGGTGGTGAAGGTGTGAACCACAAACACGTACAGGGCGACAGCGGCCACGATCGCTTCGACGAGGATTTCACCGGACGCGAACCAGCCCAGTTGCTCACCCCGGTCCAGGAACAGTTGCAAGGCCATGATCGCCACGCTCAGCGAGCAGAAGCCGAGCCAGTCCAGGCGGGTCGTGGTGTCGGTGCTCGTTTCGCTGACGTAATAGACGATCCCGGCCAGCGCCAGCAATCCAATGGGCAAATTGATGAAGAACACCCAGCGCCAGCTGAAACTCTCGGTCAGCCAGCCACCGAGCATCGGCCCCAGCACAGGGCCGACCATGACCGACACGCCGAACAGCGCCATGGCCGAACCGCGCTCCTTGAGGCTGTAGATGTCCAGCAGAATACCCTGGGACAGAGGCACCAGCGCCGCACCCGCCAGGCCCTGCAACAGGCGGGCGAGGATGATTTCTTCCAGCGACTGCGCCAGGCCGCAAAGGATCGACGAGACCACGAAGCCGACAATCGCCCATAACAATACGCGTTTGCGCCCGAAGCGCCGGGCCAGAAAGGCAGACGGCGGCGTCATGATCGCGGCGGCGACAATGTAGGACGTCAGCACCCAGTTGATCTGGTCGGAACTGGCCGAGATGCTGCCTTGCATGTAGGGCAGGGCGACGTTCGCGATGGTGGTGTCGAGCGCTTGCATGATCACCGCCAGCACGACGCACGCGGTGATCATCCCGCGATGGGCCACCGGTTCGGTCGCGGCCGGGTCATTCATGGGCCAGAGCCGGGGCAGAGACCTTGTCCGCCAGCAACCCCGAGAACAGGTGCGGCAGGCCACGGGCCGAGCCGGTATCGATCTCGGCCTGCACACTCATGCCGGTGCGCAGCGGCGGTTTTCCCCCGGCATCATCGATGCTGATGCGCACGGGAATCCGTTGCACGACCTTGACCCAGTTGCCCGTGGTGTTTTGCGCCGGCAGCAACGAGAAGCTTGAACCCGACGCCGGGCTGATGCTGTCGACGGTGCCGTGCCACTGCACGCCGGGATAGCTGTCGACGCTGATATCGACCGGCTGACCGGGTTTCATGTGGGTCAGTTCGGTTTCCTTGGGCGACGCCGCGACCCACAGGTGGTCGGCCGACACGAGGCTGATGCCCGATTGCGGTGGTTGCAGGTACGAGCCGACCTGCAGCGAGTCGACGTTGGTCACGATACCGTCAAACGACGCCCTGACCACCGAGTTGTCGAGGTTGCGCTGCGCTTCGTCGACGGCGGCCTGGGCAACCCGGTACGCAGGCTGTTGTTCGACGGGGGTGCCGATATTTCCGCCCAGTTGCGCCAGGACCATTTGTGCCGTGGCCCTGGCCACGGTGATTTTTTGCCGGGTGCTGTCCAGTGCATGCCTGGCATCGTCGTAGTTGGTTCTGGACACCGCAGCAACGCTGACCAGGGTTTGCTGGCGCTGGAAGCTGGCCTGGTAGTACGCGAGGTCGATCTGTGCCTGGTCGATTTCGGCCAGCGCCTGCTGGTAATTGGCCTGGAGGTTGAGGATCTGGTTGCGCACATTGCTCAACTGCGCCCTGGCACTGGCCAATGCGATTTCAAAGGGCTCGGGCTTGAGGGTGAACAGGACCTGGCCCTTGACCACCCGCTGGTTGTCCTTGACGTCAACCGAGGCGACCAGGCCCGAGACATCGGTGGAGACACCGACATGATCGGCCTGGATGTACGCATTGTCGGTGGCAACGATCTGCCCGCCTGTTACATACAGATAGCCGCCGACCACCAGCACGATGGGGAGCAAGGCGAAGAGCGAGGTGCGCACGAGTTGCCGTCTCTCAATCATGACGATGCTCCTGTTCTTCAACAGGAAGACTGCAGGCTTCGATCAGGTTGGACCTCATCCGCTTCATCATCTGCAGTAGCAGTTGTTCCTCCTCGGCAGAGAATCCGCGCGTGGCTTCCTGACGGGTAACCCGGCCCATATCCCGCATGAGTTGCAGCAGCGGATGGGCCTGCTCGGTCAAAAACAGCAGGGACAGGCGTCGATCTGTAGGGTGGCGACGTCGCTCGACCAAGCCGCGCTCGGCCATCTTGTCCAGCAGACGCACGAGGGTAATTGATTCGAGCTCCAGTAGATCCGCGAGTCCTTTTTGATGAATGCCTTCATGGGTCGACAGCATGGCCAGCACCTGCCACTGCGAGCGAGTGAGGCCGACATGCCGCGCGCGTTGTTCAAACCGCTTGCGCATCAGCCGGGCGCTGTCATGCAGGGCAAAACCAAGGGTCAATGCGTCGGTCATGGTGAAATCTGCCGCAGGGGAGTTAGCTCATCATAGTTTAGCTTGTAATTAGTAAGCTATCTAAAATTTCGGGATTGTTCAGGTGAATCGATTCTCCCCGTGAACCTGCTTTTCGACGTGCCTTTCGGTGGGTAACCCCTACCTCAGAGCAGGCTCCAGGACACCCCGACGTACATCGCCATGCCCTCGCCGGGCGTGGAGCGTGCCGCGTCCAGTCCTTTGTCGTCGTAGCCCGGCGTGACCGTGGCGGCATAGTGCTTGTCGGTCAGGTTGCGCAGGTCCAGCCAGGTCTGCCAGTCGCCCTTGGGCGCGTTGTAGCCCAGGGTTGCGCCGAATATGGCGTAGGGATCGGCGTAGTAACTGTTGGCGTAATCGACCGCCACTTTGGACACCCATTGCGTATTGAACGCGGCGAAAAAGCCTTGTGGCCAGTCGTAGCGCAGTTCGCCCTGGTAATAGTGCATCGGCAGGCCCGGCAGGCGGTTGTCGCCAAAGCGCTCATCGTCGCGATAGTGGAAGTCGCTGAAGGTATAGCTCTGGCGCAGGCTCAATTGGCCGCCATCGTCCGGTGACCAGAGGGGGCTCAGCAGGCTGGCTTCCACGCCCTGGTGCACGGTGGGGCTGGCGTTGAGTTCGTAGGGCGTGGTGGCGTTGGCGTCCGGCAACACCGAAAGCAATTCATGGCGTACCTGGGCGTAGTACCAGGCCAGGCTCCACTGCCCCAGGGTGCTGTCACCGCGGCCACCGATTTCCAGGGTGGTGGCGGTCTGGTTTTGCAGCTTGACCGGATCGCGCTGGGCACCGGTGGCAACGCCGCTGCCGGCGGGGAAGCGAACATTGGAACTATAGATCAGCGACCACGGGTGTGGCGCCTCGACCGAGCGACTGAGATTGCCGAACAGTTGCAGGTCGGGCGTCACTTGATAGCGCAGGCCCACGCGCGGGGCGTAGTCCCAGTCGTGCAGGCTGGTCTTGCCGCCTGCCTGCGGGTAGGTGACATCGCTTTCACGGCGGGTGTAGATCGCGGCGAGGCCGGTGGTCAGCCACAGGTCGTCGGCGATCTCCAGGTCGTTGCCGGCATGCAGCACCGTGTCCGAGCCCTGATAGGTGAAGTTGCGAATCAGCGTGCCCGGCGCGTAGCCGGCAGTGTTGCCGGTGGGGATGCGCACG
Organism: Pseudomonas sp. 18173; assembly: GCF_050432945.1. Classification (NCBI taxonomy): domain Bacteria; kingdom Pseudomonadati; phylum Pseudomonadota; class Gammaproteobacteria; order Pseudomonadales; family Pseudomonadaceae; genus Pseudomonas; species Pseudomonas sp. 18173. The sequence goes on along the minus strand of NZ_JBKFTN010000026.1, from coordinate 4,045 downwards.
AACTCGCTGGCGCCATCATTGGGCAGGTGTCTGGTCACGCGCAGGCCCAGCGTGCTTTGGCTTTGCAGACCCCAGAGCGTGTCGCGACGCTTGTAGTCGAACGTGCCGCTGACGTCCGTGTACGCGACCTTCAGGCGGTTGGGCCCCTCGCTCAAGTCCATGGGGTAGTCGTGGTAGACCAGGCCGGTCTGGAGGCTCGAATCGTCATCGATGTACCAGGTGGTCTTGTTGCCGATAAACGTGCTGCCCGGCTCGTCGCGGCGGTCGTTGCGCGCCACGTAGGCGGGGTTGGCCGCCCGTGGGTCGTGCTCGATGGAGTGCTTGGTCACGCGCCCCGCAAGCTCGTTGTCGGTCTGGCGGTGGCGCAGGTAGAAGCGGGTTTCCAGGTCGGGATTGAGGCGATAACCGAAGTTGGCGATGACGCCCTGGCTCTCGCTGGCCGTATGGTCCTGGTAGCCGTCGGCGTTGGCGTCGGTCATGGCCACGTAGTAATCGAAGTCGCCGAGCACTTGCCCGGAGCTGACCTGGCGCTGCAGGTAGCCGTGGCTGCCGGTCGCGTAGCGCACCTGCAACAACGGTGAGTCGTAGCCGGTGTGGCTGACGTAATCGATGGCCCCGCCCAGGGCCAGCGCGCCCCGGTCGAAACCGTTGGCGCCGCGCAGCACTTCCACATGGTCGAGCCACAGCGGTTCCAGCAATTCATAGGGCGTGCCGCCGGGGCCGGTCAGCGGCAGGCCGTCGAGCAGGGTGTACAGCCCCGAGGCATGGGCGCCTGGTGCGCGGTTGATGCCCGAACCGCGGATCGAGATCTTCACTCCCTCGTTGCCCGCCGACTGGGCATAGATCCCGGGCTGGTAAGCCAGCACATCCTGGTTGCTGGCCACGCGCCCCTGCAACGGGCGGCGCAGGTCGACCACGTTGGTGCCGCCGGGCACCTGGGCCAGCCGAGCCTTGGCGTCCTCGATCGTCCGGTCTTCGTCGCTCTGGTCTTCGGCCCCGATCAGCACTTGTCCCAGTTCCAGGCCCTGAGCCTCGGTCATGGCCGGGCAAACAAGGGCCATGCCCAGCAACGCGGCGGGCAAGTATTCAGGCGAGGGCATTGGGGAAACTCCAGACAGACGGAAACGGGCAAGGAACAGTGCGACGCAAGAAAGGACGAAGGAAACACATGGCAATTTTGTAGTTGTTGCTTTGTTCAGGCCGCCCAACGCAGTCCGGCGACACTCAGCAGAATCAAGCCGATCCAGAACAACCGCCCGAGCGATACGCCGTCACCCAGCCAATACATGCCGACAAGGGCTGTACCGGCAGCGCCGATGCCGGTCCAGACGGCATAGGCGGTGCCGACGGGCAGAGTCCGCAATGCCATCGTCAACAAGGACAAGCTGCCGGCCAATACCACGAATGTGCCGGCGAGCAGCCAGGGCCGTTCCAGTCCGTTTGCGGATTTCAATCCGACCGCAAAGGCGATTTCCAGGAGTCCGGCGACGATCAGAAGTAACCAGGAAGTGGTGTAAGTCATGCGACAAGACCTGTGATGGCAAAAAAAAAGCGAGCCGGTCAAGGCTCGCCAAAGGGAGGTAACACGTCAGTTGGCCAACAATTTTCCGCTGAACAGACTGGCCAGGGTTTTCACGGTCAACACGCTCAATGCCACAGTGAGGAACAGCAGGATCAGCGCCGCGATGACCATCAACAGCATGCTGTCCTGGGCATGTGCATATTTGAGCGCCGCATTGCTCAGGGCCGCGATGGGAAAGCTGATCGCCCACCACGAAGGGGCAAAGGGCACATCGCGACGGAACACCTTGAAGCTCAGCACCACGAACAGGAACAGGCCGAAGTAGAACAGCACGCTGGCAAACCGGTCGATCTCGCCGAACACGTTGGTGTACGCCAGGAAGCCCACTTCAAAGGGTGCAATCAAGACCATCAGTGAAGGCACCATGCCTTTGGCCAGGGCGGCCTGATGCACCAGTCGCGAAAAGATCCGGGTATAGAAAACCAGGGCCACCACCGCACCCACGGCAAGCGCAAACAGGTTGAACTCCCCAGCCCAGGCCATGGGCATGTGCGCACCGGTTACTGCGATATCGAGGGTGGCAACACCCGGGATCAACCAGGCGGGTACGGCATTCAATGGATCCTGACCGCCCGACAACAGGCGCGATACCACCAGGCCGGCAAGCAACACGGTCGATACGCTGCCCAGTATCCAGAGTGCCTGTCCAAGCAACGGGCTGTGGGGCGCTGCCACTGCGGAAAGCAGCAGCAGGGCGATGGTGACGGTGCCGAAAAAGTTGCTGGCGACCGGATGGTTGAATTCGGCCCGTACCGCTTCAGGGTGCTTCACCCACTTGCCCAGGTAGCCCAGGGTCAGCAACACGAATACCAGGCCGGCAAATGCGCCAATCGCTTCGCCCAGCATGCCACCGATGCCGTAGTGCTGACCGCTCAGGCGCCAGGCGAGGCCCAGACCGGCCAGGCCCATGACCGAACCGAACAGATTGATGGGCAGGTTCTTGATGGACATCGTGCTGGTCGGTACCGATTGAGCTGCAGCGACGTTGGGGGTGTATGCAGTGTTCATGGCAATCTCCCGTTTGACTGAATTTGCTGTTGGAGCTATTTTCAGCCAAACAGGCGTTGGCTGAAATATGCTGGTAACGACATATTCAGCCAATGATTCGACGAGGACAGACATCATGCGCATAACCCTCCTGGCATTCCCCCGCGTGCAGCTGCTGGATGTGGTCGGCCCGGCAGACGTTTTCGCCGAGGCCGCCAGACAACTTGGCAATCCACGTGCCTACCGGGTTGAAGTCATCGGTACCGACAAAGGCATGATCAAAGGCTCAAGCGGTTTGAAGCTCGGCGTCGACGAGACCTTCGAAACCTATAAAGGCCGGATTGACACGTTGCTCGTGGCCGGCAGCCCGCACATCGACGAGATTGCCCTGAACCCCGCGCTGCAGGAGTGGCTGCGCAAACAGGCGAAATCAGTGCGCCGAATCGGCTCGGTCTGCAGCGGTGCCTTCCTGCTGGCCGCCGCGGGCTTGCTTGACGGGCGGCGTGTCACCACTCACTGGAATTCCAGCGCGAAACTCGCAAGGGAACATCCCGATGCCCACGTCGACCCCGATAGCATCTTCATCAAGGACGGCAACCTCTATACCTCCGCGGGCGTCACGGCCGGCATGGACCTGGCCCTGGCGCTCGTCGAAGAGGATCACGGCAGGGAGCTGGCGCTCAGCGTTGCCCGTGAAATGGTGATGTTCTTCAAGCGACCTGGCGGGCAATCACAGTTCAGCGCGCAGCTGGCCGCGCAAACCGCCGAGCGCAGTGTGATCAGGGATGTACAGGAGTATGTCGTGCAGCACCTGAAGGCCGACCTGAGCGTACCCACCCTGGCCGCTCGCGCAGGCATGAGCGAGCGCAACTTTGCCCGCACGTTCAAGGCCGAAGCCGGCTCGACGCCGGCCGAGTTTGTCGAGCTGGCCCGCATCGATGCGGCCAGGCGACTGATCGAGGATTCGGACGTACCGCTCAAGCGCTTGGCCGATAACGTCGGCTATGCCAATACGGATGGGTTTAGAAGGGCCTTCATGCGGCGTCTCGGGGTTGGGCCGAGTGACTATCGGAAGCGGTTTTCATCTGGATGACGGGCAGGGCGCCCATCGTCAAAAGGTCATCGGACTGTTCGGTGTCTGATGCCCGTTCGGGCGTGGTTATTGCCATTGAGCAGGGGGATTGACAATGGCCTGGCGTCGCGGGCTTTGGTTTCCCGCGCATTGCTTACGATGTGGATTCAGTTGGTCGGTGCAACAGGCGGACTCTGGTAACCAGGACCTGGTTCAAATCAGCGCCAGCAGCACTGAGGGTGCTGCATTTGAGGTTTGAGGCCGCACATTGCTGGCGGCCTCGGGGTGCGCTACAGCGATCAGCTGTTGGTGCGATCGGCCGCTTTGGCTTTGCTTTGAGCTACACCGGCTTCAGCTTTCTGTTTCTGGGCAACCTGGAAGGCTTCCATCGAGACTTTCCGGGC
>NZ_JBKFTN010000025.1:0-98471 GCF_050432945.1 Pseudomonas sp. 18173 | reverse complement strand
TGGGATTACTTGACCAGTTCAGCTTGCTCGCGATGGTCGTCAACGATTGCGCGTGACTACTGACGAAACGCGGCGCTCTTGAGTCCATCGCCAGCAAGCTCGCTCCTACAGAGTTGAGCATGAGCGCGGTGTCAGGTTTTCTCCCGGTCTGTGGAGTGCGAGGTGCCAACCGACTAACCTCGTTGTTCATATAAGAACAAAAGCCTCCAGAGAACCTGCCCATGGATCGTTTACTCAGTGTCGAAGCCTTTGTGCGGGTTGCCGAAACCGGCAATTTCGCCAAGGCGGCCCAGCAACTGGGCGTGACCCGCTCGGTGATCACCCACCGTATCCAGCAACTGGAACAGTTCATCAACGCGCCGCTGTTTCATCGCAGCACCCGGCATGTGCGGCTGTCCGAAGTGGGTGAGACCTACTACAAGGAATGCGCAGACATGGTCGCGGGCTTCAACTCGCTGACCGAGCACATGCGCGAGCTGCGGGCCAAACCCACCGGCAAGCTGCGGGTGCAGATGTTGCCGGGGTTTGCCATCGGTCACTTTGGCCGCATGCTGGCCGAGTTCACCCGACTGTATCCGGACATCGAGGTCGACGTGATCGTTAATGACCGCGTGGTGGACCCCATCGAAGAAGGCTTCGATGTGGCGTTCCAGATGTTCCCGCCCATGGCCGAAACCCTGATCGAGCGCAAGCTGTTCAGCGTGCGCCGATTGTTCTGCATGTCGCCCGATTACGCTGACGAGTTCGGTGTACCGACCCATCCCCAGGAGTTGCTGCAGCACAAGATCGCCTTGTATGAAGGTTATCCGTCGCGCAACCGCTGGATCTTCACCCGTGAGGACGAGCAAGTGGAGCTGAGCCTGCCGGGTCAGGTGCGTTCGAACTCGGTGCATTTACTGCGAGATTACGCGCAGACCGGAGTGTGCATTGTCTGCCTGCCGACCCTGGTGGCCAGCGATGACCTGCTCAGCGGCCGATTGATTCCGGTGTTGCCGGAATATGCCTTGTCCTCTTTCAACTTTTCCGCGGTGTATCCCGCCACCCAGCGCCGGGCCTTGAAAGTCCGTACGTTGATCGACTTTCTGGTGGACAACTTCGGTGAAGAGCCGTGTTGGGACAAGCCCTTGCTGGAGCGTGGCTGGGTTCGCTGAGCCTGAATACACCCCAACCTTGCAGGAGCGAGCCTGCTTGCGAAGGCTTTGTGTCTGGCGACGGTTTTTTGTGTACATATCCGTTTTTGCGGTAACGGCGGCTTATGGTTCCGCCCTGACGGCGGGTCACTTTGGAAAAGCCCCAAAGTAACCAAAGGGCTCTTGCCCCTGACGTTCGGCCTCTCGAGGGGGCAAGANTGGCGACGGTTTTTTGTGTACATATCCGTTTTTGCGGTAACGGCGGCTTATGGTTCCGCCCTGACGGCGGGTCACTTTGGAAAAGCCCCAAAGTAACCAAAGGGCTCTTGCCCCTGACGTTCGGCCTCTCGAGGGGGCAAGAAGATCAAAAGCCAAAGCCAAAGCGAGGCGGCCTGACAGCCGACCTGACCACAATTGAACGCGTTCCCCCTGTAGGAGCGAGCTTGCTCGCGAAAAACGTCTGAACAACGCGATCATTCAGACAGCCCGCGTTAACGTTGACGACCATCGTCGGAACGCCGCCCGGAGCAGGCTCGCTCCTACAGGGAGTGAGGTGACGCCAGTGTTTGCGTTTCGCAAACACTGTTGTCGCCAGCTCTCTAATTGTCCCCGCCAGGACTCGGACGTACTGTTGGCTCACTGTTACTACAACAACAAAACGGTGAAAACCATGAGTAGCGCTGCAATCGAAACGGTCTTCGGCTCGCTGGACAACTACACCAAAGGGTCGGTTGAAATCATCAGCGGCCAGGCCAGTCACTACGCCTTTTCCAACATTTTCGAAGTGGCCGATCTTTCCAGCCCTTACGAAAAGGTCGTGGTCGGTTACAACCTCGGCTACGTCGTGGAAACCCTGCGCGCCGAAGGTCAGTCGCCCTGGTACACCGCAGCACACGACGAGTTCGCCATCGTCATGGACGGTGAAGTGCGCGTGGACTTCCTCAAGCTCGATGCGCCATTGAAGGCCGGCGAGGGCACTCACCTGGCCGGTGAAGTGCCGGCGGGCAAACCGATGGGCTACGTCCTGCTCAAGCGCGGCCATCAATGCCTGTTGCCGGTCGGCAGCGCCTATCGCTTCGAGGCTAGCCGCCCGGGTGTGATCCTGCAGCAGACCATCAAAGGCCCGTTGTCGGTCGAGAAGTGGGCAGACATCTGCTTCAAGTGATCTGCCCAGCCCGACCGCCCACCCACAACAACAAGAGGAATCCCGCCATGGCCATGCTTGAAACCGCTGCCGAAACCGCCCACTTTGCCGACGATGAAATCCAGGCCAGCGCCCCCCACGCCATCACTGGCTACCGCTCATTCAAACTCGGCGCCTTCGAACTGTCGCGCGACGAGTATTTCGCCCGCATCACCTGGCCGGCCAAAGGCCAGACCCGCTCGCACCTGATCCCGGTCGACGCCTTCCTGCGCGCCATGATGCGCGATGTCGCCTGGGGCTTTTTCTATGGCTGGGTCAACTTTGACCACGTCATCGGCACCCGCAACTACTACGGCAAGGTCGACCTGTACGCCGGCACCTTCAACGGCACGCTCAAGGCGGCCGGGGTCAATTACACCGAAAACTTCGAAACACCGCTGATCATGGCCACCTTCAAGGCCATCCTGCGGGACTGGACCAATGCCACCTTCGACCCCTTTGCCGCACCGGAAGAAACCGGCAGCGCATTCGGCCGCAAGAACGGCGACAACATCGAAGCCATCGAGCGCTCCCGCATCGCCACCAAACGCATGCCGGGCCTGAAGGGTGACTCGCCGCTGCGCGACGACCTGCCGGTCAACCGCCAGTTCATCGACGTGCCGCAGGACGAACCGGAAGTTCATGCCGCCGAAGGCTTCGAAGGCGAACTGCATGCCTTCAACCTGTTCAAGTACCTGTCGCGCTCCGACGTGACCTGGAACCCGTCGGTGACCTCGGTGTGCAAGGCCAGCCTGTTCTGCCCGACTACCGAGGAATTCATCCTGCCGGTGTTCCACGGCAACGACCGTATCGAGTGGTTCTTGCAAATGTCCGACGAAATCATCTGGGACGTCGGCGACAAGGACGACGGCAATCCCCGCGCGCGCATCACCATGCGTGCCGGCGACATCTGCGCGATGCCCGCGGACATCCGTCACCAGGGCTACTCGACCAAACGCTCGATGCTGATGGTCTGGGAAAACGCCACGCCGAACCTGCCGCAGCGCTACGAAAGCGGTGAACTCAAGCCGTATCCGATCGAGTTCTAGGATTTCGTGTCCGGCGCGGCCTCGCGCCGGGCAACGCGCTCAGGAATCACTTCAGCAAACACTGCGCCAGCCGCGCGGTGCGAGGAAACCATTATGCAAAATCAGCTCTATATCGATGGCCGCTTCGTGGACGCCGTCGCTGGCGCCACCATTGATGTGGTGTCGCCCCACGACGGTTCGTTGATCACCCGCATCGCCGCCGCCGAAGCCGCCGACATCGACCTGGCCGTTGCCGCCGCCAAGCGTGCCTTCCCGGCCTGGTCGGCCCTGGGGGCCGCAGAGCGCGGGCGCCTGTTGCTCAAACTGGCGGACCGGATCGAAGAATGCAGCGAGGAACTGGCGCAGCTCGAATCCCTCAATACCGGGCACCCGCTCCGTGACTCCCGCGGCCTCGACGTGCCGCGCACAGCGGCGTGCTTTCGTTATTTCGGCGGCATGGCCGACAAGATCGAAGGCTCGGTGATTCCGGTGGAAGTGGGGTTCCTCAACTATGTGCAACGCAAGCCGATTGGCGTGGTGGGGCAGATCGTGCCGTGGAACTTCCCGTTGATGTTCACCAGCTGGAAAATGGGCCCGGCGCTGGCGGCGGGTAACACCATCGTGATCAAGCCTTCGGAAATCACCCCGTTGTCGACCTTGCGCATTGTCGAGCTGATGACGGAAGTCGGCTTCCCCAAGGGCGTGGTCAACGTGGTGCCGGGCTACGGCCATACCGCCGGACAAGCGCTGGCCGAACACCTCGATGTGGGCAAGATTGCCTTTACCGGTTCGACCGCCACCGGGCGTCGTATCGTCGAAGCTTCCCAAAGCAACCTCAAGCGCATCCAGCTGGAACTGGGCGGCAAGGGCGCCAATATCGTGTTCGAGGACGCCAACCTGGAAGCGGCGGTCAACGGCGCGGCCTGGGCGATCTTTCACAACCAGGGCCAGGCCTGCATCGCAGGCTCGCGACTGATCCTGCACAAAGACATCGCCGACCGGTTCCTGGAGCGTTTTATCGCCCTGGCCAAGTCCATCCGCCTGGGCGATCCGTTGGACCCGGCAACTGAAATGGGCCCGCTGACCTCGGCGCTGCACCGCGACCGTGTGCTGGCATACATCGACATTGCCATCGAGCAGGGGGGCAAGGTCCTGGCCGGCGGCAAGGCACCGGACGACAAGGCGTTGGCCAATGGATTTTATGTCGAGCCGACGGTGGTCGAGGCCAAGCCCGGTGACCGCGTTTGCCAGGAGGAAGTCTTCGGCCCGTTCGTGACCGTGGTGCGTTTCAGCACCGATGAAGAAGCCCTGGCCATCGCCAACGACTCCGAATACGGACTGGGCAGCGGCCTGTGGACGCAGAACCTGAGCCGCGCACACAAAATCGCCGACGCGATTCACGCCGGCATGTGCTGGATCAACTGCTACAAACGGGTCAATCCGGGCAGTCCGTTTGGCGGTGTCGGCCAATCCGGTTACGGTCGGGAAATGGGTTTTGAAGCGATCCACGATTACACCGAAGCCCGTTCGGTCTGGGTCAATGTCGACGCCAACATCCCGCCGTACTACAAACGCTGAGGCCTGCCATGAATCCATTCGTATACCAAAGCCTGCCGACCCGCGTGGTGTTCGGCTGGGGCAAGCTCTCGGCGCTGGCGGAAGAAATCGAGCGCTTGGGCGCCCGCCGCGCGCTGATCCTGACGACGCCGGAACAACACGGGCTCGGCGAGCAGGTCGCCGCGTTGCTCGGTGATCGTGCGGCCGGGGTCTATCCCAAAGCCGTGATGCACGTTCCGCTGGAAGTGGCGCAGGCGGCGCGCATCGAGGCGGCGCGGCTGGACGCTGATTGCTGCGTGGCCATTGGCGGTGGCTCGACCATCGGCCTGGGCAAGGCGATCGCGATGGATTCCGGCCTGCCGATCGTGGCGGTGCCGACTACCTACGCCGGTTCCGAGATGACGCCGATCTACGGGCTGACCGAAAACCGCCTGAAGAAAACCGGGCGGGATCCCAAGGTCCTGCCCAGGACCGTGATCTACGACCCGCAATTGACCCTGACCCTGCCATCGCAGATATCGGCCTGTTCGGGCATGAACGCCATGGCTCACGCGGTCGAGGCCCTGTACGCCCAGGACGCCAACCCGATCATCGGTTTCATGGCTGAAGAGTCGATTCGCTCGCTAGCGCAGGCGTTACCAGGTGTGGTCAGCAATCCCGATGACCCCGAGGCGCGCAGCCAGGCGCTGTACGGTGCGTGGCTGGCGGGCATTTGCCTGGGCTCGGTCGGCATGGCCTTGCACCACAAGCTCTGCCATACCTTGGGCGGCACGTTCAATTTGCCCCATGCCCAGGCGCACGCCATCGTCTTGCCCCACGCCGCGCATTACAACCGCGAAGCGGCAGCGGGGCCCTTGCAACGGGCTGCACGCGCGTTGGGTGGGAGTGAGGCGAGCGAGGTCGGTGCCTTGTTGTACGCACTGAACCGGAAACTGGGTATTCCACTGGCATTGGCGGACATTGGCTTCCCGGCAAACGGCCCGGCGCAAGCTGCGCAAATCGCCTGCGCCAGTCCTTACTACAACCCACGGCCGTTTGAACAAGGTCCGATTGAGGCGTTGTTGAACCGTGCCCTGACAGGTCAGGCCCCAGCCTGATCTGCCAGCCACTCTTATCCTCGTCGGAATAACAACAATGACCGATAAAGACAAAGCCATGGAATCACTGATCTCCCAACAGGCAGTGAACAGCTTCAACGACGCGCCCAACGCGCGTTATAAACAGATCATGCAAAGCCTGGTGCGTCACCTGCATGCGTTCGTCAGCGAGGTCGAAGTGACCGAAGAGGAGTGGTTCGAAGGCATTGGTTTTCTGACCGACACCGGGCACAAGTGCGATGGCCTGGTGCGCCAGGAATTCATTCTGCTGTCGGACACCCTGGGCATTTCGATGCTGGTCGATGCGATCAACCATCGGCACAGCGCAACAGCCACCGAAACGACGGTGTTCGGGCCGTTCTACATCCAAGGCATGCCCGAGCGCGAGTTCGGCGAAAACATGGCCTTCACGCCGGGCGAGCCGGCGCTGGTGCGCGGACGCGTGGTCGATATTCACGGCAATGCACTGGCCGGTGCGGTGCTGGACGTGTGGCAGACCGCCGAAAACGGCATGTATTCCGGACAGGACACCGAACAGCCTTTCGGCAACTTGCGCGGGCGTTATCGCACCGATGCGGATGGCTGCTTTGCGATTCGCACGATTGTCCCGGTGGCCTACCCGATACCGACCGATGGCCCGGTGGGGCGCATGCTCGATGCCGCCAACCGTCATGCGTGGCGACCCGCGCACCTGCATTTCATGATTGAGGTGCCGGGTTATCGCAAGCTGGTCACGCACCTGTTCAATCACGATGATCCGTATCTGCAATCCGATGCCGTGTTTGGGGTGAAGCAGTCGTTGCAGGTGATCTATGAAGACCTGAACACACACGACGATGTGTCTGCCAGGCTAGGTATGGAAGTGCCGTTCAAGCGTGCGTGTTATGAATTTGTCATGGAATCAGCGTGAATCATGGCCCAGTTCTTTGCGGTTTTCGCCACTGACCATCCGGACTCGCAGGCTTTGCGTCAGCGTCTGCGGCCCAGTCACCAGGCGCATTTGCGTGCCACCGGGGACCACAGGGTGGTTGTGCGGCTCGGTGGTCCCATCCTCGATGATGCCGGCACGGCTATGAATGGTACGTTGCTGGTCATCGAGGCGGGCAGCCTGCCGGAGGTGGAAGCGTTCATGCAGGACGATCCCTACGTGCAGGCGGGCCTGTTCGCCAACATCCACATTCACCCCTGGCACTGGAGCCTGGGCAACCCGGAACTGCGCGGTTTTCCATGACCACCATTACCTTGTGCCAACTCGACGACATTACCGACGGCGGGGCGTTGGGGCTGCCGCATCACCGTCAGTTGCATCCCGCCGGGCTGGTGGCGGTGCGCCAGGGCGAACAGGTGTGGGTGTACGTCAACCGCTGTCCGCATTTTTCGGTGCCGCTGGACTTCAATCCGCAGCAATTCTGTATCTACCGCGGCAACGTCCTGATGTGTGCCCATCACAGCGCAATGTTTCGTTTTGCCGATGGACACTGCATCGACGGCCCGTGTAAAGGCGCGCAACTGGAGGCCGTACCGGTGCGTTGGGTCGACCGCCGACTGGTGATGGAGACCGATTTCACCGTCGGTCAGTAACCGGGTGGTTGACGAGGGCTGATCTAAACTCCTTTGGGTGTGAACCACGGTCATCCGGAGGACTTCATGAAAAGGTTGTCACCCATCACTCTGTGCCTTGCCTTGTCGGTTTTCAGTGCCCCGGGATGGGCGCAAACGGTGGTGCCGATGAAAGGGCAGAGTTCGCAACAAACCCAGGCCGACATCAACGAATGCAACAGCATCGCCGCCAGCCAAGGTGCCTCGACGGCTTCCACGCCTTCCGGCGGGAGGGTCAAGGGCGCTGCGGTCGGGGCCGCTGCCGGGGCGACAGCGGCCCAGGTGCGCGGCAATCAGCACGACGAGGTTTATGATCGCGTCGACGATAGCAGGAAGCAGGACTATCGCCAGAACCGCGCCAAGGAGACGGCGGCGGCCGGCGCCGTGGTCGGTGCTTCACGTCAGCGCCAGGAACGCCGGGAGCAATCGAAGACCACCCAGGCGAACACTGCGACGGCCTACACCAGTTGTTTGCAGGGTAAGGGGTATCAGGTCAACCCTTGAATCGGGTACAGATATCACTGTGTTAGCTAGCCGACGGTCTTTGTTGACTGCGTACATATCCGTTTTTTTGGTAATGGCGGCCGGCGGTTTCGCCCTTACGGCGAGTCACTTTTTTACAAGCGCCTAAAAAAAGTAAGCAAAAAAACACTCGGGTATGACTCACCCACATAGGTAACAAAGCAGTTCAAGCACATGGGTAACAGTTTTTAACTGGCACGGGTCGATTCCGAGGATCTGACCATGCCGTGGCGAGAGCTGAAACCTATGGACCTGAAAGTGATGTTCATTGCCGACTATCTGTCCGGTCGACTCAACTTCAGCCAACTCTGTGCGGCGTACAGATCATGTCGCCGCACTATCTGGGCGATCCGCAGCAAGAGAAATGGGGACCCAGGGACAAGTGGTACCCGGCACCCGCACAGGAGCACAAGGAATCATGATTGCGAGAGGAGGGGAGTTCGCACCTTGGCGACGAGTGCGTGGAGCGACCGGAACGGCCGCTCGGTTGCAGCGGGGTTAAAACAGAATATAGGCGGAGGCGGTGGTCTGATTCAGGTCGATCTCGCCGACCTCCAGGACTTCGTATTCAGCGCGCAGGCCGATGTTGCGAAAGACATCGACCTCCAGGCCGAGACCGTAGGTCAGGTCAACCCCGGTATCGTCGTCGGTGGCATTGCCGTCGGCGTCCCAGGCGTGAGCGCCGAGGCTGCCGTATACCCGCAACCGATCGCCTATCGGAAAGCCGACATGGGCGGCAGCCTGGGCCGACTTGCCTTCGAAATCGACTTTCCCGTCCTTGAATTGACCAAGATCGACGTAGGCACCCTCGAAGGCCAGGTAGCTATTGACGCGGTACCCTGCATAAACCTTGTAGCTGGTGTCGTCGTCATCCAGTCTGGATTCGTCGGTCTGGATGCTGCTTACGCCAGCTCCAAGATATAAACCCTTGTCATCGGCGAGCGCCTGGAAAGACAGCAGCGATAGCAGTGAGGCGAAGCCAAGGTTTCGAAGTAGCATCTGTAGTGGAGTCCTTGTACAGGTTTGTCAGGTGTTAGGGTTCGGCGTGCATTTGAGGGTCCATGAGGCGCTAATAGAAATCATTGATTGATATTTTCGAGTCGTAGGGCGGGATGTTTGCCGGACATTGAAAGTAGCGTCTTGCCAACGCCTGAATAGGCAGCGGCTTGGAGAACAACCAGCCTTGTGCCAAGAGCACACCTTCCGAAACCAGATGCGGCAGTTGCTCCTGAGTCTCGACACCCTCGGCAACCACCTTGAGTCTTAGTGATCTGGACAGCTGCGCAATGTGTCGCCACATGGCATCCTTGGCCGCGATCTTGTCGTCGGCGATGAACGAGCGATCTATTTTCAGAATATCGAAAGGCACCGAATCCAGGAGCGAGAGGTTGGAATAACCGATACCGAAGTCGTCCACGGCAATGCGATGGCCGCACGCACGAAGCCGGCGCAGTTGCATGGCCGCCGGCTTCTGGTCGAGCAAGGTCCTTTCGGTGATTTCAAACGTCATGGCGTGCGCTGGCATGGAATAGGTTGCCAGCACGCTGGCCACAAAGTCCGGAAAGGTCGGGTCCTGAATATCCTGGGCGGAAATATTGACCGTAATGTAGAAGTCCTTGCACGCCCAAAGATAAGTGCTGTAATCCTCCGCCACTTGTCGAATCACCGAACGGGTAAGTTGGCGGATCAGGTCGGACTTTTCCGCCACCGCAATGAAAACGTCCGCGGGCACAGGTTTGCCGTTGACGCTCCAGCGTGAAAGCGATTCGGCGCCAACCAGATAACCCGTGGTCAAGTTGACGATAGGTTGATAGTGGACACCCAGCGTGTTGGCTTTGATGGCGTTGCGAAGTCGCACGGCAGTGGAGGTGTAATGCCGTCGGATAGACCTTGCGAGCAAAAGCAGCGCTGCGAATACGCACGCAAGGCCAATGAATAATTTGAATTTGAGAACTGTCAGGTAGCTCAACGGCAGTGAAATGACGGCGATCAGTTCATTTCGGTTGCCGGCAAAGGCAATGAGGACCTTGTCTGCAGTGGTAACGAGCTCCTCAAGGTGGAACGGCTTCTGCGTCGTCAGGGGCCTGGGGCCCGTAGAGGCGATGGGCTCAGCGCCGCCGGGGCCGATGAGGTCCAGTTGCAAGTCCTCGGGAAGCTTCAGGTTGTCGAGCAGGATCTTCTTGTTTACCCAGACGTAGGTTGACTGTTCCGACACAATGATAAAGTCGGTGTCCGCGGAAACGGCGTGGCTGCTATCGACCCAATAGGTTCGCTTTCCAACGGAGAACTTGCGCCTGGCGTTATCGGTCAGTATCGACGGGAGTTCCTGTCCGTAGGAGGAACAGATCTTGCCATTCGATAGCTGGATGGCGGCCTGATCAACGAATCGCAGGTTTTTGACCAGGTCGGCCAGTCGGGAAAATTGCTCGCCGGAGCATTCCTGGCCCGAACGATCAAGACCGCCGAGGGCTCCCAGCACCTTGTCGATCTGCGCATTGGGCTCCACTTGAGCAGCGCGCAGATCGGCATAGAGGTTATTCAACTTGCGTGCAATGAATGGCTCTGCCAGTAACCCGGCACAGAGCCATGCGGCCCAGCCCACTGCTGCAATCAGGCATACAGTGACTGCGTGCCTTCCAGGTAATGCTTTATATAAGGCAGCCATCGAAAAACCCCGAGGTATTATTGTGTCACTGCGCACCTTGTAGTCGTGGATTAAACGTCTTCAGTACCAGTCAATAACCCAGGCCAACAGAATGCCGCTGGCGTAGACGGTAATGCACAGGATGATCTTCTGCTTGAGCGGCAGCGTATTAATTCGATGTTGCATGCTTATCTCCTTGAGCGGGCAAATAAGCAATTGTGGGTATCCATGCCTGGTAAAACGTAATTATTAATCGTTATTTGCAGGGTTGTGATGAAAACCCGGCAACGATCCGGTTGTGAGCGGATGAGGTCGTGTTCCTCGGCCTGGCTGAACTGCGTCTGGCTGTTTCTGACGGAGTTTCTCCGTAAGCCATCTGATACGCCCTGGAAAACCGACCCAGATGATGAAAGTTCCAGAACATGGCGGTTTCTGTCACGGTCGGCCAGGTTTTATTTATCAGGTCGCGACGGGCACTGGCGAGTCGCAAGTTTCTGATATAAGCGATTGGCGACATCCCGAACGTTTCAATAAAGCCAAAGTGCAAAGTACGGGTTGTGGTTTCAAGTTGCCTCACGAGTGATTTGATAGTGAGCGTTTTTTTTGTGTTTTCATGAATGTATTCTATGGCCTCTATCGCCACCTTTCTTCTTGTCGGCACTTTACGGCTGAAGCCGCCCGCAGGCGTCAATGCCTGCAATAGAGAGACAAGTAGCGAATCCGAGTCATTGGTCTCGACACTGGAAGTGCTGATGGCTTGAATGGCAGATCGAATGAATTGAAAATTTTCAGCCTGGAAACTGTGGTCTGTTCTGTTTGCAAGTATATCCATGACCGAGTGACGTTGGCGGCATTGGTCATAATGCTCCAGTGTGGTGGTCAGGGTGAAAAGTGTTTCATTCGGTTCGCAGGTGTAATGCACCGATTCATTGCTGTGCAGTACGATGACTTCATTGGGTCGCAGTTTGTGATTGTTTACGACCGGTCGACCAATCGGGGCCTGTGAGATGGCGAATGTTACGCATCCGGCCGGGACAGCGCTGACCAGGGTGATGGATGAGTCGAACTCAAGACGACTGCACTGGAGTTCGGGACTGTGAAAGAGCTTATGTTGGCGAATGTGCGCCTCTTGTTCGGTCGGAACAAGGCTCATTTCCCATTTGCCTATCGTTCTATTCAGTTGGCTTGGCAAGGCAGAGGACAAATGAAAGATTTCATCGGGCGGTGCGATACTCATGAAATTGAAAGCTCATCTGTTGATTGATTAGGGTCAGGCAATGACTGTCCGTGCAGCGATGTCAGAGCCCCCGGATCAGTTCCAGTTCCGCCGAAAATGCGTACTTGCTGTCCGGCGCAGAGTCGTTCAGGCGTTGAATGTTGCGTGGGTCAACCTGCGCACTGAAGATTCTCGATTGGGGTTTCATCGGGTCAATGGCTGCAGCCGAAAATGAATGAAAGTCGTCAATGCGATAACCCGTTTTTACCTGATAGCCAGTTTTCACAGCATTAAGAGCCTTCTTGTTGGTTTCGGCACACGTCAACTTTGCACTGTAGACGCCCTTGTCGTCGGCCATGGCCTTGAGTGAAAGCAATAAACCAAACGACACGGTGACGAAGTTTTTCAGTAGCATCGAGGCGATTTCCTTATTAGCAGTTTACTCAGGCAGAACGTCGCTACAGCTGCAGCCCTGCCACGGGTTGGTCTGCAAATAATCACACCCGGATTGCGCCTGCCAAAATCAAAAACTCATATTTGTCAGGTCGTCAGAAGGCGCCAGTCACCGCTGGCGTTGGCCTCAGAGCACGATGCGCGAGTTGGCGTAACGGGTGCCGGTATCACCTTGTGGGGGGGCCGAGAGAGGGAAATCATTGTCCTCCTCGTCGGTGTGATATTCATTCTCGGTTTGAATTTTCAGGTGTGACAGCTTCTCGCTGTCATCCGGGCTTGTTTCGATTTCATAATATTCAATAGTCGTGCTTTCGACGGCGTGTTCGTCGTGCGCTTGCGAATAGAGTGGCATGGCAGACAAAAACAGAACCGCCAGGAATCCGAAAGTCGGCGATTTACTGGTCCGCAGGAAATGCATTGCTTTCACTTGATTCCCCTGTATAGGCATTGTCCGGAATGAGAATCAAGCGGGCTCGATTCCACAGATTATCGGCGAGGGATTTTTTGCGGGGGCGCGAACTGATTCAAATCAATAACCGTTATTTTGCCCGCTAGATTCATTGACATGAATCCGCGCCAGGCCGGTGTTGAGTCGGTGCGGGAGGTCGATCAATGGTTCATGCAGCGCAAACGGCCAAGTTCATGCAGGTAAAAACACACGGCGTTCTTGTCCTGTGTTGGAATCAACTCGTAATTGAGAATGGCGCCTTCCTGCAAGACGTATTGGCGTCTGAAGAACAGGTCGGGGGTTTTTTCAATGGCAAACAGTTCGTTGTCCTGGCTGAGTTTGACGTTCCTGACTTGAATCTGCACGTGCGTCTTGTTTTCTCCGATGATATTCGCCGAAATGGTCGCATTGCGGATTTGTCCATTCAGGCTTTCCAGCGTGGTTCCAGTCAGTCGACCATGCCCGATGGTGAGGTATTCTTCGGTATTGAGCTGGTTGAGATCTTCCAGCCATTGCCGGGTTTTTGTTTGATAGCTGGTGTTTTCCATGTAGTGCGAAGGAGAATAAAAAAACGAGAAAATGCACAGCGCATTGATCAGGGCAATAATCGGCCAGTGAACGAATTGCGGGATTTCAAACTTCATAAGGTGACTTCCAGGCATTGGCGAATCATCAAGGCAAGGTCTCTTTCACTGCTGTTCAATTGCAGGTTTGCCGTGCTTAGATCCGGGCGAATGCACGAAACGGAATAGTTGGTTTTGTACAGGTTGATCCAGACCTGACCTTTCAGGCTTGGCGGTAACTGTTCAGCTTGTTTGGCCGACAGTTGCATTAGCGCTTGTGCCTCTGCCAGGTCATTGCCTACGGCGTGAATGACCAATCCATTCCTGTCGACGCTGGACACTTCAATTTTTGGCGCGTCGAAATCGAACTGAAAAACAGTAAAGGCAACGACAGCCAGCGTAACGATGTAAGCGAACAGTTGGGCCTTTGTAATACCGATGGCTTTTGCGGTTTTAACGGGTGCCGTTGGCGGCACATCACTACCCGGTGGCGGCAGTTGCCCTGCGTCGGGAGCGGGTGGCTGCGCAGTTTCCTCCACGGCAACTGGTACATCTGC
Organism: Pseudomonas sp. 18173; assembly: GCF_050432945.1. Classification (NCBI taxonomy): domain Bacteria; kingdom Pseudomonadati; phylum Pseudomonadota; class Gammaproteobacteria; order Pseudomonadales; family Pseudomonadaceae; genus Pseudomonas; species Pseudomonas sp. 18173. Next base: position 84,474 of record NZ_JBKFTN010000025.1, on the reverse strand, counting down.
TGCAGCATCGATTACACAGTGCCGGTTGAAGCAATATCCTCTGCGCGGAACTGTCATCAGAATCTCGTGATCCCGACTGTCATTGAGAATATTGCGCAGCGAGAAAACGGTTTGATTCAAACTACCGGAGGCAACCACGCGGTCATTCCAGGTGTAGTCGATGATTTCGTCGCGGCTTTTGGTGACACCTGGCTCCATGAGCAGCAGGTCCAGCAAGCGTGATTCGGCTCTGCCTAGCGTTGAATTCTGTACATCTCCATGGGGTGTTGTAATGCAAAGCACGGCGCTGTCTGGGTCGAATACTGCCACAGCGCCATTTTTCAACTTGAAGGTGTGGCTCATAGAAAACTTCCGTTCAGGCGATACAGGCCTGAGTATAGGGGCCGGAGTTGGCTCGGTACATTCTGGTCTTGGAGGCGAACGAAGATGAGGGCCAAGCGGAAGGTGCACAGTATGTCGCATTCAAAATGCAGGAGTGGCTCGTATCAGAGGCGTGCCGTGCGGCCAACAGCCAAGGTCTCGAGTGGCATCGGTTGAATCAAACAAAGGAAAAGCATTGCTGGATGACCCATGGTTTGTTGATTTGGACAGCCTGAATGATGCTTGGAATGGACGCTCTGCGCTATCCGAAAACTGCAAGCTCGGGCAGGTGGATTTACACCTGGCCAAGGTCTGGATGGACCGGATTCGTTGTCCAGACAGGGCATTGGACGCTACCTGAGCGGGTCGGGATTTATCACAATTCAAATCAATGATTGTTTTTTGTGCGCGTGTCCAACTGCAAATTATTTTTGATTCCAATTAGCTTTGTGCCTGGCTCGATCCAGTTTTAAATGGTTCTCGAGGAGCGTTGATACACATCGCGTTCAGGGTTCGTCTGTCGTGACGTCAACGTTCCTCACCTCTCGTTCAACGGCCTTTGCCCCGCGTCCTTTCATGAGGGGCGCGGGGTTTTTTTCGGGCTGTGCAAACACTTGGGCCGGCAAGTCGCCGGCAGGCGCTACAGGCATTCCTGTGCGGTACGTTCGAAGCTCGATGGCTTGAAGGTCGAGGCCAGCAACTGGCGCTCGTAGAGATACACATTGCCTCCTTCCTCTGCTCTATGGGTTTCCAGCACGGTGTCTACGGCCACTTTGCTCGGAACGACAACCCGGTAGCTGCGTTCGCTCCCGGACACCAGGGGGCTCATCTTTTTGTCCTTCAGCTTCGGCAGGAGGCAGTCAACATACTGCTCGGGCGATTTGTCCGTTTGCATCGTTGAAGTCGGATTGTTCGGCGAGGTTGCACAGCCGGCCAGCAGCCAGCAAGCGAACATCACGACAGGAGCACATACAAGGCGCATGGGTGGAGTCCTCAGGTTCAATTCGGTTGGGTTCGTTGAATCGTGGTCAGGAAGGTCGGTTGACGCTTCAGGTCAACGCGACGCCGCTCAAGGCAGAACGTCGTAACCACGTTGTTGCAGGCAACTGCTATAGACCGAGTTGTTGGCGGTGGTGCTTTGCTCGCTCGCCTCCAGGTTCTGCCGGCGCGCCTGGCGTTGTCTGGAAGCGCCTACGACAGCGCCCGCCGCCGCGGCACTGCGTGCCTGGTTCTGGCGATAGTCCTGTTTGATGTCGTCGTCGATCTGGTCATAGACGATTTCATGTTGGCGGCCGCGAACCTCGGCTGCGGTGGCCCCGGCTACCGCGGCGGTTGCGGCGCCTTTTACCCGGCCACCGGAAGGCACGGTGCCTTGTACCGGATGTTGCGCGTTGGCCTGGGATTGGCAGGCACTGGTGTCCTGCTGGATGGTCTGGGAAGTCTGACCTTTGAGGGGAACCACCGTCGCCGCCAGGGCGCTGGTGCTGAGCATCACCATCAGGACCGCTAAGGGATGGACCAGTATTTTCATCATGGAGTCTCACGTCAGGTGTCGGCACGGCTGACGGTTCGGCGCAGGGAAAAGCGGCGTGGCGCCACTTTGAAACCCCATGCCGGTGTGCTTGCCATGCCTTGCAGTGCCGGTGGACGGCAGGCACATCCACGTTTGCGATGGGGTTTGCCTGGGTGTCAATGCTTGAGGAGGAGGGCCTGCATATCGTCGGTCATGCCTTTGAGTGCAACTTTGAAGTCTTTGGCAACAACCGGCTGCTCGGCATTGTCGAGTGTCGCGCCGAACACCTTGCGAACGACCTTCGCGACTGGCAAACCGGTCTTGGAGTCGATCAGGTTGGCTTCGATGTACATCTCGGCAGTCTGGTCCCGATGCCCGGTGGCTGCTTGCGTTGCCCCGACAATGGCGCCGATCGGAACGGCCTCGTACCAGTGCATGCCTTCGTTATTGGCGCTGACGTGAGTGATCGCCGCTTGCAGGATCAGCGATCGCGAATTGGCTGGCGCCAGTTGCGGATAAGGGACGATTGCATAGCGGCGGGCGAAGGCGGTCTTGATGCTGTCGCTGGTCATCAATTGCAAGTCTTGCAGGGTCTTGAGGCTGACACGCGCGGTCGGCTTGGGTGCCGGGTACAGCTCCACCTGCCGGAACACTACTGTGGAGTAGGCGCGAGGGTCGAACCCCGGCGATACCCAGCGCAATACTTTCTGCTCACTCGGTGTAGTTTGCTCCTCCAGGCCCTGGTAATTGCCCAGGAAGCCCGAGTATTGCTCTTGCTGCGCCACTTTCGAGACGCAGCCGACCTGAAAGATACAGCTCAAAGCAATACCCGCAATCCATTTATTCGACATGCCCATGTATTTGGTTCTCAAGTGATGAAAATTGTCATTCGGGTTCCGGCCTGGCGCCAGGCATTGGTCTGGGTGCCTTGTGTTTCGGCACGGTACTCGCCAGTCGGTTACGCAAAGCAGGTGCTTGCACGCCGGCCAATGCGAGCCGAATGCTGCCTGTAGCAGCGCGTTAATCCGAATCAAAAACTCTCAAAAACTGTTAGACGCAGGGGCTGTGGGTGGCTGTGCCGGCCTGTACACCATCCGCAGCCTGACGACCTTGGGGGGCACGCCGAATCGACCTACAATTGGCAATCGTGCGATTGATCGGAATCGATCAACCTGACGCTGTGGTTTCAGAGGAGACACGGCATGGACCGATTCACCGGCGGTTGTTTGTGCGGCAAGGTGCGCCTGGTCGCGGCGGGGCGCCCGTTCCGGGTGGGCGTCTGTCATTGCCTCGACTGCCGCAAGCATCATGGGGCGCTGTTTCACGCCTCCGCGATATTTCATCAGGATGCCGTGACGATCGAGGGCGAAACACGTGACTACGCCGGGCGGCACTTCTGTCCGCACTGCGGTTCTTCCGTGTTCGCCCGCAGCGCAGACGAGATCGAAGTGAACCTCGGATCGCTGGATGCACCGGACCAGCTGACGCCAACCTACGAGAGCTGGGTTGTGCGTCGCGAAGCCTGGTTGCCGCCGTTTGCGCTCACACGACACTACGAGCGCGATCGGGATTCCACGGGGCGTTTTGAGGACTAGCGGGCAGTCTTGTCTTTGGATCAGGCGCTAAAGCCGAACAGGCGCTTTGGCGTCTCCCAAAGAATCTGCTGGCGGTCACTGGCATTCGGGAACATCTCGCCAAAGCTTGTCAGTACGGTACCCAACTCCATGTTTTGACGCGCGCGCAAGAACGGCCAGTCCGTGCCCCACATGCAGTTTTCGGCAGTGAACGCCCGCAAAAGTGCAAGCTGGTAGGGCTGGGCATCGGCATACGGGTAACTCTGCCTGGAGTATTGCGACAGCCCGGACAGTTTGACGAAGGTGCGGCCGTTGCCGGCCAGCGCCAGCAGTGCCTGGAAGGCCGGTTGTTGCAGGCCGGCACTGGCATCGGGCCGGCCGGAGTGGTCGATCAGCACGCGGGGACGCGTACGCTGCAGCAAGGGCAACAGTGCAAGCAGTTGATCGTCTTTCACCTGGACCTGGGCGAACAGGTCCAGCTCGGCCAGGCGTCCCATCAGGGCATCGACCTTCAGGAAACGCTCGGGCCCCAGCAGTGCGGCATTGAGCGCCACGCCGACGACACCCTGTGCCTTGTACTGCGCGAGCGTCTCGCTGGAAACATCGTTCGGCACCACGACGACACCCTTATGGCGGCCCTTGTTGCGAGCCAGCGTGTCCAGCAGACAGCTGTTGTCGTAGCCATAGGCGGAAGTCGGCTGCACGATCACTGAATGGCGAATGCCATAGGCCTGCATGACTTGTTCGTAATACGCCGCGGGGCCGATCTCGGGCCCTGCCGGCTGGTAGGTGGAATCAGCGGGATAGGGGTATTGGACGGGGTCGATCACATGATGGTGGCAATCGATCTTGGGTTGTGACAGCAGGCTCAGGAGCTGGGGATCCATGGTGGTGCCTGGCATTTGATGGGGGCCTTCCTTGCTATTGAGTGAAGCGGCCTGGCTCAGGATCGGCAGGCCTAGCGCGGTGCTGGCTGTGAGCACGACGGAGCTTTTCTTGAGCAGCGAGCGGCGGGAAAAACCGCTGTCATCGAGACGCGTGACCATGTTCAAACCCCCTGTTTTATTAGTATGTGCGGCTATCACCGCCACCGCCGTCAAGGCAGTGGTGTCGACCTTAAGGCAAGCGTTTCCCGAGCGTCGCCTGTGAACTCATTAAGCAGGTATCGCTTTTTCTTATCGGCATTCCCATACGACCGAGCAGCACGCCTCAAGTCACCCAATAAGGAAAACAGATACCTGCTTAAGGATTTCCCAGAGGCGGGGCAGGCACCTGTGGCTTTAAAGTCACCCTCAACGTTCGGTTGTCGGGCGGCCACCGGCCTGCGCCAAACCCCAAGCCGTTCGGCACTTCCATAAAAACAAGAAGGTGAAAACATGAGTCAGGAAACGGTCGACATCAAAGCGTGGATCGATAACCGTCCGGTTGCCGGGTACCAGTGGCTCATCATGAGCCTGTGTTTCTTCATTGTTCTTTTCGATGGCCTCGACGTGGCGGTCATGGGGTTTATCGCGCCTTCACTGATTCAGGAGTGGGGGTTGTCAAAAGCCGCATTCGGCCCGGTCATGAGCGCGGGCATGGTCGGGCTCGCCATTGGTGCGTTGACGGCCGGCCCTTACGCTGACCGCTTGGGACGCAAGAAAGTGCTGCTGTTTGCCGTGACCGGTTTCAGCGTGCTCAGCCTTGCCTGTGCATTCGCCCGCAACCCCTACGAACTCGCGGCCTTGCGGCTGTTGACCGGCGTGGCCCTGGGCGCCGCGATGCCGAACACCACCACGCTGCTGGCCGAATACCTGCCAGAGCGCAACCGCTCGCTGTTCATCACCATCATGTTCACCGGATTCAACATGGGCTCGGGGCTGGGCGGTCTGGTCGCCGCCTGGTTGATTCCCCTGCACGGCTGGCAATCGGTGTTGTTGGTCGGCGGCGTCCTGCCACTGGCGTTGCTGCCATTGCTGTGGTTGCTGTTGCCGGAGTCCGCGCGTTTCCTGGCGGCCCGCAATGCGCCTGCTGCGCAGATCGCCAACGTGCTGAACAAATTGGGTGGCACCTTTTCGGCCGCCACGAAATTCACCATGACCGAGCCTCAGGCACAGCATAAAGCGCCGGTGCGCATGCTGTTCACCGAGGGCTTGCGGTTCGGCACTGTCGCGCTGTGGCTGACCTACTTCATGGGCCTGCTGGTGATCTACCTGACCATGGGCTGGATGCCGACCCTGTTGCGCGAAGGCGGCCTGTCCATCGAACGGGCGGCGACCATCACCGGCCTGTTCCAGATCGGCGGTACGGTCGGCGCGATTGCGGTCGGCTGGGCCATGGACCGGCGCAATCCGAACAGGGTCATCGCCACGTCCTATGCCTTGGGCGGCATGTTTATCCTGCTGTTGGGGGCGTTCAGTCTGGAGTCGAGCCTGTTGGCGTTCGGTGTCGTCGCGGCAGGTTTTTGCATGAGCGGCGCGCAGACCGGACTCAACGCTTTCGCTCCCGGTTACTACCCGACCCATTGCCGCGCCACAGGCGTGAGCTGGATGCTGGGCATCGGTCGATTCGGCGCTATCTTTGGTTCTCTCATTGGTGGTGCGGTGCTCAGCCTCGGGTTGGGGTTGCCGTTGTTCTTCGCCCTGTTGAGCGCGCCGGCCTTCATCGCCGCCCTGGCGATCCTGGCCAACGGTCATGCACGGCGCCAGGGCAACCAGGCCTTGCTGACGCAATAATCTTCTTCAAACAAAGGAACTCATCATGGCACGTATCATCGGTGGCCTCGCGGTATCCCATACTCCCACCATCGGCTTTGCCGTTGATCACGACAAACAGAACGAGGCCGCCTGGGCGCCGATCTTCGAGGGCTTCGAACCGATCAAGCTGTGGTTGAAGGAGCAACAACCGGATGTGTTGTTCTACATCTTCAATGACCATGTGACGTCGTTCTTCTTCGATCACTACGGTGCGTTCTCCCTCGGGGTCGATGAGCGTTACGAGGTGGCGGACGAGGGTGGCAACCCCCGTTCGCTGCCTGCGGTCGGCGGGCATGCGGCGCTGTCGCGACATATTGGCCAAAGCCTGATGGCTGACGAGTTCGACATGAGTTTCTTCCGCGACAAGCCGCTGGACCACGGCTTCTTCTCGCCGATGTCGGCGCTGCTGCCTTGCGAACCCGGCTGGCCGGTGGAAATCGTGCCACTGCAGGTCGGCGTGTTGCAGTTCCCGATCCCCAGTGCCTTGCGCTGCTACAAGCTGGGCCAGGCCCTGCGCCGGGCGATAGAGAGCTATCCCGAAGAGCTGAAGGTGGCGATTGTCGCCACCGGCGGCGTGTCTCATCAGGTACATGGCGAGCGGTGCGGTTTCAATAACCCGCAGTGGGATGAGCAGTTCATTGATCTACTGGTCAACGACCCGGTTCGGCTTACCGAAATGACCCATGCCGAGTACGCCACCCTCGGGGGGATGGAGGGTTCTGAGGTGATCACCTGGCTGATCATGCGCGGCGCCTTGTCGGCCACGGTGAAAAACCTGCATCAGGACTACTACCTGCCGTCCATGACCGGCATCGCGACCCTGTTGCTGGAGAATCAGGATCGGCCGGTTCCCGCCGATGTGAATGCACGCCACTTGCAGCATATGCAGCACCAGTTGGCCGGCATAGAGAAACTGGAAGGGACCTATCCGTTCACCCTGGAGCGCAGTGCCAAGGGTTATCGCCTGAACAAGTTCCTGCATCGCATGATCGAGCCGAAATGGCGGCAACGTTTTCTCGATTCCCCGGACGCGCTGTTCGAGGAAGGTCGCTTGAGCGAAGAGGAACGCGAACTGCTGCGGCGCCGTGACTGGCGCGGATTGATCCAGTACGGGGCGATCTTCTTCGTATTGGAAAAGCTCGCGGCGGTACTCGGCATTCCCAACTTGCAGGTCTACGCGGCGATGCGTGGGCAGAGCCTGGACGAGTTCATGAAGACCCGCAACCAGCAGGTGCTCTACTCGGTGGCGGGCAAAGCACCGCGCTGATCATCAGGGGCAAGCGCCCCGACCGTTCTCGGCGACCCTGCCCGGGTCGCCATCAGCCCTTTTTCGCTTGATCTCACTGTGCCCGACACATAAGGGCGCAGGGCATTTCTTCACCCAGAAACCGGACAACAATAACAATGAAAATCACCGTTAATCGTCGAATCACGTGTTCGCTGGCCGTTGCTTGCGCGTTACCCCTGCAAGGGCAGGCCGCAGGTTTTATCGAAGACGCCAGCGCCAACCTGAACCTGCGTAACTTCTACATCAACCGTAACTTCACCAACCCGGCTTATCCGCAGGGGAAAGCCGAAGAGTGGACGCAGAACTTCATCCTCGATGCCCGTTCCGGTTTTACCCAAGGCACAGTGGGATTTGGCGTGGATGTGTTGGGGCTCTATTCGGTCAAGCTTGATGGCGGCGGGGGCACCGGTGGTACGCAGCTGTTGCCGCTCGATAGCGATGGGCGTCCTGCCGATGATTTTGGCCGCCTGGCGGTCGCCGGGAAAATGAAAGCGGGGAAAACCGAACTGAAGGTCGGCGAGTGGATGCCGGTACTGCCGATCCTGCGTTCCGACGACGGTCGCTCGTTGCCGCAAACCTTTCGTGGCGGCCAGGTCACTTCGCAGGATATCGATGGCTTGACCCTGTATGGCGGCCAGTTCCGGCAGAACAGCCCGCGCAACGATTCGAGCATGGAAGACATGTTCATGCAGGGCAAAACCGCCTTCACTTCCGATCGTTTCAACTTCGTCGGCGGTGAGTACAGCTTCAACGACAAACGCACCCTGATCGGCCTGTGGAATGCCGAGCTCAAGGACATCTACCAGCAGCAATACCTGCAGCTGGTGCACAGTCAGCCATTGGGTGCCTGGACCTTGGGCGCGAACCTGGGTTACTTCCGGGGCCGCGAGGATGGCAGTGCACGGGCCGGCGACCTGGACAACCGGACCCTCTCGGCACTTCTCTCGGCGCGCTATGGCGGTAACACCTTCTGCGTCGGTCTGCAAAAGCTCACCGGGGATGATGCGTGGATGCGGGTCAACGGCACCAGCGGTGGAACACTGGCCAACGACAGCTACAACAGCAGCTACGACAACGCCCGGGAGAAATCCTGGCAACTGCGTCACGACTACAACTTCGCTGCCCTGGGTATTCCCGGCCTGACCCTGATGAACCGCTACATCAGCGGCGACAATGTGCACATTGGCAGCGTCACCGATGGCAAGGAATGGGGGCGCGAGTCCGAACTGGGCTACACGGTGCAGAGCGGTACGTTGAAGAATCTCAATATGCGCCTGCGCAACTCCAGTATTCGTCGCGACTACAGCAGCAACGAATTCGACGAAAACCGCCTGATCGTCAGCTATCCCTTCAGCTTGCTGTAGGAGCGAGCTCGCTCGCGATGGACGTCAACGATAACGCGGGCTGTCTGAATCCCCGCGGTGTCCTGGCGTTTTTCGCGAGCAGGCTCGCTCCTACAGGCGATTGGCGTTGTATTCAAATGCTGTGTACGACGAACAACCATTGTAGGAGCGAGCTTGCTCGCGATGGACGTCAACGATGCCGTGGGCTGTCTGACTCCCCGCGGTGTCCTGGCGTTTTTCGCGAGCAGGCTCGCTCCTACAGGCGATTGGCGTGGTATTCAAATGCTGTGTACGACGAACAAACATTGTAGGCGCGAGCTTGCTCGCGATGGACGTCAACGATGCCGTGGGCTGTCTGACTCCCCGCGGTGTCCTGGCGTTTTTCGCGAGCAGGCTCGCTCCTACAGGCGATTGGCGTGGTATTCAAATGCTGTGTACGACGAACAAACATTGTAGGCGCGAGCTTGCTCGCGATGGACGTCAACGATGACGTGGGCTGTCTGACTCCCCGCGGTGTCCCGGCGTTTTTCGCGAGCAGGACCGGAGCGAGGGAATGCCGAGCCTTGGCGAGGCACCGAACGTCAGGGGCAAGAGCCTTTGGTTACTTGGGGCTTTTCCAAGTGACCCGCCGTCAGGGCGGAACCTTAAGTGGCCGCGACCACAGAAATGGATATGTACACAAAAAACGTCGCCAGACACACAGCCAGTTTATCTTTTGCTGACGGTGTACATATCCGTTTCTGCGGTCACGGCGGCTTAGGGTTTCGCCCTTACGGCGACTCACTTTTTTTGACAAACGCCTCAAAAAAAGTAAGCAAAAAAAACGCTCGCCCCGAACGTCCGGCCCCTCGCCAAGGCTCGGGGTTCCTTCGCTCCGGTGTCCATCCGGGGGCATTGCCCTACGGTTTGCTTCGCTGCACCTCCCTGCAATGTGTTCGACTGCGTCGAACGGCGCTGCGCGCCATTCCCCGGATGAACACCTCCGCTCAGCCTGCCGAGGGGGCGGGTGGATCAAGATCAAGAGCTGCAGGCGAGCTAACGCTCGGCCTGTTGAGTGGTGAAGGGCAGAGCGGGTGTTCGCCGATCTGCTTTTGCTCTGCTCTTCTGTGGGAGCGAGCCTGCTCGCGATGGACGTCAACGATGACGCGGGCTATCTGATTCCCCGCGGTGTCCTGGCTTTTTTCGCGAGCAGGCTCGCTCCTACAGGGGGTTGGCGTTGTACTTAAAACCTGTGGAAGATTCTATTGCTTGCCGATCACTCGGCGAATCACATCCATCAAGGCGTGCGCCACCGGCGAGTGCAGGCAGCCACTGCGATAAGTCAGCCCGATGGCCCGGGTGGTCTGTTTCAGCTCCAGCGGCAGGATGCACAACTCGCCTGAAGCGATCTCCTGTTCCAGTTGATGGGCGGACACTGCCGCGAGCATGTCCGAGCGCAGCAACAGCCCGCGAATGATTGCCATGTCGCCGCTTTCCACGACCGGCCGGGGCGGCGCGATGCCGAATCGGGTAAACCACTCATCGAGCATCTGCCGGGCTGGCGAGCCGGCGCGCGGCAGTACCCATTGGGCTGCGCCGAGTTCATCGTGCAAGGTCGTTCTGGAATAGAGAGGATGATCACGCCGCGCCAATACCACCATGTCTTCCGTGAGCAGCGCCTCGCCGGTCAGGTCACTGGCGTAAGTGTCCGAGCGCAGCGCACCGAAAATGAAATCGACATCGCCAGCGCGTAGATCGGTCGCCAGCAGATCAAATGGACTTTCGTTGGTGATCACCTGGATCTGGGGATGATCGGCCATCAGGCGAACGATGGCCTCGGGCAATATACGGGTGCGACCCAAGGGCAGGGCACCGATATGCACCACGCCTTGCAAGGTGCCGCGGATGGCGGCGACGTCCATCTCGATATGGCGCAACTCGTTCAGTGCCCGACGGATCGGAAAGAGGATTTCCTGGCTGGCACGGGTTGGCTGCAACCCTCGAGGGGTGCGCTCGAACAGCGGTTGGCCGCAGCCGTTTTCCATGACCTTGATGGTCGAACTGATCGCCGGCTGGCTCAGGCCGAGCAGGCTGGCGACGGTCTGCATATGCCGGGTTTCGCAGAGTTTGACGAACACTTGCAGGCGCCGGGCCTGGAACAGGTACAGCGGCTCGACCGCACGTTTGTCCGCGCCATCGAGCAATCGCGGCACACTGTCCAGTTCGGCCAGCACGCGACGTGCCCGAGGCAGCAAGCGCTCGCCGAAACCGGTCAGGCGCATACCGTTGGCGTGGCGTTCGAACAGGGGCACATCGAGGCGGGCCTCCAGTTCGGAGATCGATCGGGTGACCACCGATTGCGCCCGGAACAGCGCCACTGAGGCCTTGGAAACGCTGCCGTGGTCGGCTACCCGGACGAAGGCGCGGACGTGCATCAGGCTGGGCAGTTCGGTGGATTCCATGGGGGACGCGGGCTCTGCAAAGGACATTCGAACTGGACTATGCCGCCGGCATTTTCGGATGGCAATAAATAAAACGCATGGCTCCAACACTTCAACGCATTACTCCTGGAACCGGTCGCGGTGCGATGCTCGTTCGAAACGCAGCAGGAGTATCCGCAATGATCGATTCACCGAAAAACGCGCTGGTCGTCAGCGCCCACTCTGCCGATTTCGTCTGGCGCGCGGGCGGTGCCATCGCGCTGCATGCGCAACAGGGTTATGCCGTGCACATCGTCTGCCTGTCCTTCGGCGAGCGCGGTGAGTCCGCCAAGCTGTGGCGCAAGGGTGAGATGAGCGAAGAGAAAGTCAAAAGCGCCCGCCGTGAAGAGGCCCAGGCCGCTGCGGACATCCTCGGTGCCAGCGTCGAGTTCTTCGACATCGGCGATTACCCGATGCGGGCCGACAAGGACACGCTGTTTCGCCTGGCGGACGTGTTTCGTCGCGTCCAGCCCGGGTTCGTCCTCAGCCACTCGCTGAAAGACCCTTACAACTACGATCACCCGCTGGCGATGAACCTGACGCAAGAGGCACGCATCATCGCCCAGGCCGAAGGCTATAAGCCGGGCGAGAAAATTGTCGGTGCACCGCCGGTCTACAGCTTCGAGCCGCACCAGAGCGAGCAATGCGAATGGCGCCCGGATGTGTTGCTGGACATCACCTCGGTCTGGGACAAAAAGTACGCCGCCATCCAGTGCATGGCCGGCCAGGAACACCTGTGGGAGTACTACACCCGTGTCGCCTTGCAGCGCGGCGTGCAGGCCAAGCGCAACGTCGGTATCACCTCCAGCCGTGACATCGTTTATGGCGAGGGCTACCAGAGCATTTTCCCCCGCGTGACGGAGAACCTGGCATGAGCATGTTGATTGGAAAAATCGGCATCGTCGTGCGCAACATCGACCGCGCCGAACGGGCCCTGGTCGATGAACTGCAGCACTTCGGTGTCGCCACGATTCATGAAGCGCAGGGGCGCAAAGGCCTGCTGGCGTCGTCGATCACGCCGATTCAGCGGGGCACCGCTATCAGTGGTTCGGCGGTTACGGTGCTTGTGGCCCCGGGCGATAACTGGATGTTCCATGTGGCGGTGGAGCAGTGCCGCCCTGGCGATATCCTGGTGGTTGCGCCCAGTTCACCCTGCACCGACGGTTACTTCGGCGACCTGCTCGCCACTTCGCTCAAGGCCTGCGGCGTGCGTGCCCTGGTGATCGAAGCCGGCGTACGTGACACCCACACCCTGCGCGAGATGGGCTTCCCGGTCTGGTCCCGCGCCGTCAGCGCGCAGGGCACCATCAAGGAAACCCTGGGTTCGGTGAACCTGCCGCTGGTGTGCGGCGGTCAATTGGTCAACCCCGGCGATGTCGTGGTCGCCGATGACGACGGCGTGGTCATCGTGCGTCGCGACGAAGTTGCGCAGGTGGTCGAGGCCAGTCGCGCACGCGCCGATCTGGAAGAGCAGAAAGCGTTGCGCCTGGCCAGGGGCGAGCTGGGCCTGGACATCTACAACATGCGCCAGCGGCTCGCGGAAAAGGGCCTGCGTTATGTCGACAGTATCGACGAGCTCGGAGACTGAACATGGGCCAGACACGTATTCCATGCCTGTTGATGCGTGGCGGGACGTCGAAAGGCGCGTACTTCCTGGCCCGCGACTTGCCCGGCGACCCGCTGCTTCGAGATCGCGTACTGCTGGCGGTCATGGGCTCGCCGGATGCGCGACAGATCGATGGCATCGGTGGCGGCGACTCGCTGACCAGCAAGGTGGCAATCATCAAGCCTTCTTCGCGCGCCGACGCCGACGTCGACTATCTGTTTGCACAGGTGCTGGTCGATGAGCCGCGTGTCGATTATGGCCAGAACTGCGGCAACATCCTCGCCGGTGTCGGGCCGTTCGCCATCGAGCGCGGACTGATTGCAGTGCAAGGCGATGTAACCCCGGTGCGCATCTTCATGGAAAACACCGGGCAGATCGCGATTGCTCATGTACCGACTCCCGATGCCGCCGTCAGCTATTGCGGCGATGCACGGATCGACGGTGTGCCCGGTTGCGCTGCGCCATTGGTCGTTGAGTTCAAGGACATCGCCGGCGCCAGTTGCGGCGCATTACTCCCCACCGGCAACGCCGTCGATGTGTTCGATGATGTCGAGGTCAGCTGCGTCGACAATGGCATGCCGGTCATTGTTATCCGCGCCGAAGACCTCGGGCTCAGTGGCTATGAGCCCCCTGAGCAACTGGATGCCGACACCGGGTTGAAAGCCCGACTTGAATCGATCCGTTTGCAGGCCGGTCCACGCATGAACCTGGGGGACGTGAGCCAGCGCAATGTACCGAAGATGTGCCTGATCGCGCCGGCACAGGCGGGTGGGGCACTCAGCACCCGTACCTTCATTCCGCACCGATGCCATACCAGTATCGGCGTGTTCGGTGCAGTCAGTGTGGCGGTTGCCTGCCTGATCGAGGGCAGTGTGGCGGCGGGTGTGGCGTCTGTCGTTGAGGGCGAAGTCAAGCGACTCTCGGTTGAACACCCCACGGGAGAGTTCACCGTGGAATTGCGTGCTGGAAGTGATCGTCTGCTGAGTTGCGGACTGATGAGAACAGCCCGATTGCTGCTGGATGGGGCTGTCTGTATTGCGCCGACGCTGTGGTCAGGTAACCAGGGCGGTTAAACCAGTAGAGCGTGGCGTGCTTGTGATCCTGCCTCTCTGGGGGAGGCAGGGGCTGCTGCACTTGCCCTCGGTTCGATTTGGGGCATTCAGCTTATCGCAGGGCTGATGCTGGTGAGGCGTCGCACCGCGATATATCGCTGACAGGCCCACCATTTATATTGCCTGCAGACCATAAAACCTGCGCGTGGCCGCCAGCGAATCACTAGAATGGAGCGACCTGGAAAAAACAAGAATCAGTGGATGTAAACACTTTGAAAATTCAGCCTCTTCCGCCGCTCAATAGTTTGATTGCCTTTGAGGCTGCAGCCCGGCACTTGAGTTTTACCTTTGCCGCTAAGGAGCTGAACGTTACACAAGGCGCGATCAGTCGTCAGGTACGGCTGCTTGAGGATTATCTCGGCAAGACCTTGTTCGAAAGGACCACCCGCACCATCAACCTGACGCCGACCGGTGCTCAATACCACGAGACGGTTCGCGACTGCCTGCAAAGTCTGGCCCGCTCCACGGGGGAGATTCGGCAATGGCGTGGGGACCAGCAGGTGACCGTTGCCACCAGCACGGCAATGGCATCGCTCTGGCTGCTGCCCAAGGTTGCCGAGTTTCAACGCCAGCATGAGGAGATCGACCTACGGATCATTGCGATCGATCATGTAAAGGACTATTCAAGGCTCGATTGTGATCTGGCGCTGTATTACTGCAGCACATCACCGAAGGGACTGGACGTCACGCCACTTTTCTCGGAAGAGATCTTCATGGTGTGCAGTCCGTCGTACCTGGCCAAGCATCCCCAGCTTTCATCCATCGAAGGGCTGTCGTCCTGTACCTGGCTGTGGCTCGAGGATTCGCAGCGCGACTGGATCGGGTGGCCGGAATGGTTCAAGCGCCTGGAGCAGGCACCGGTTGCCCCGAAACACCGGATCAACATCAATAGCTACAGCATGCTGATCCAGTCGGCCATCAGCGGGCAGGGCGTTGCGCTTGCGTGGAACAATCTGGTCGACGATCCGTTGAGTACGGGAGGGCTGGTACGTCCCAACGATATCGTGCTGCAGACCGACGCCAAATTCTGTCTGCTGGAGCCTCTCAGTACACGGGGTCCACGACAGAGTGTGAAGTTGTTTCGTGACTGGCTGATGGGGCTCCCTGCCATCCAGGGATAGCGGATGACCCTGAAACGACCAAAGCCGCCAGCTATCGTCTGGCGGCTTTGAGTTTGAGAGTGATGCCGGGGCCCGGATCAACCGGCTTTTCGAGCCCTCAGCAATGCATCCGCAGCGTCGCCGAGCATGGCGCCGCCAAGGGGCGAGACAACCTCGTGAGCGTGGTCCGCAACCGCCAGGCGGCCTGCCGGTGGCTGGTGGGGCAGGGCGCTGAATGGCTCCTCCCGCAGGCTGCGAATAAGCGTGTAGCTCATGATCATCATCAGAATGGCGATAGGCAGACCTGCCGCGATGCTCGCCATCTGAATGGCCTTGAGCCCTCCCGCCAGGAGCAGTCCGGCAGCGACACCCCCTTCCAGCATGCACCAGAGCAGCCTGATCCAGTTGGGCGGATTGGTACTTCCCATCGCATTCAACGTGCAGAGCACCTGCGTTCCCGCATCGGCAGTGGTGACGAAATGGACGGCGAGCAACAGGCACACGAAGATCGAGAGCGCGCCGCCAATGACCGGCCCGTCCAGTTTTCCGAGCAAGGTGAACATGGCCGCCGTGGGTTCTTTCTTGGTCGCCAGCAGAATGGTGCCGCCTTCGTAGGTGGCCTTTTCCTGTACCAGCTCAGTGCTTGCCGCCGCTTTCTGATACTGCTGGCGCTCGGTTTGCTCGCTCTTGAGCGCAGCACCGCCGAAGACGGACATCCAGAGAATGGTGACCAGCGTGGGGACCACCAGGGCACCGACGATGAGCTCGCGAATGGTCCGTCCCTTTGATATCCGTGCGATGAACAGGCCGACGAAGGGGCCCCAGGTCATCCACCAGGGCCAGTAGAACGCGGTCCACCAGTTTTGCCACTGAGTGTCTTTCTGTGTGTCCATCCAGAGACTCAAGCCGACCAGGTTCTGTACGTAGTCACCGGTCGATTCAAACATGAGGTTGAGGATGTAGCGCGTCGGTCCAATCACCAGAACAATCAACATCAACAGGATCGACATGTACATGTTGAGTGTTGAAATCCGCTTCATCCCTTTGGAAAGACCGGCCAGGAGTGAAACGGAGGCGATGATGGTGACCACCAGGATGATGGAAAGCTGCAGGCCGATACTGACGGGGACACCAAATACCTGGTGCAGGCCGGTATTGATTTGTGCAACTCCCAGGCCGAGGGATTGGGAAACACCGAAGGCGGTGATTGCCACACCCATGATATCCACGACATGGCCGATCCAGCCGTAGATCCGGTCGCCGATCAGCGGGTAGAGCAGGGATCGCAACGCCAGGGGCAACCCTTTGCGATAGGCGAAATACGCCAGGCTCAAGCCGATCAAGGTGAAAATTGCCCAGGGATGAAGGCCCCAGTGAAACAGGGTGATGCGCATGGCCATGCTCGCGGCTTCATCGGTCAGCCCCTTGGAGAAAGGGTTGTCGGCGTAATGCAGCATGGGTTCGGCGACCGACCAGAAAATCAGGCCAATACCCATGCCGGCACTGAACAGCATGGCTATCCATGAACCAAAGCTGAACTCGGGTTGATCGTGCTCGGCGCCGAGTTTGAGTGTGCCGTAACGGCTGAGGGAAATGTACAGCAGTAGGCCGAGCACACCGCTCAACAGGGCCAGGTAGTACCACTTGAAGTTAGTCAGGATGAACGTTGACGCTGTTTCAAACGCTTTCGCCGCTTGTTCATTCATGAACGCACAGAACAGCACAAACAGGACCACGGTTGTGATCGAAGCCAAGGTTACATTCGGGTTGAGACCTTTGAGAAGGCCCGATTCTGCACGCATTTTTTTCCCCTTTTATTATTGTTCAAGGGTTGTGGATATTGCGGTGAAGGGTGGACCGGCCTTCAGCTGTTGCCAGCGGCCAGTCATTCTCCCCTCAGGGTGACCCCGGGACGATCAAGCCCCGAGATGTGGCAACAAAATGGTGGAGACGCGAGCGGTGGACAACTCATTTATCCTCATCAATTCATTACTTCCAGTCATTAGTTGAAGGTCCCGTCTGTGACCTGAAACTCTCCGATGTTACTTAACCGTATCAGCCAAAAGGGCTTTCCACATTGATGATTAATAGTCATTAATGTGTGCATGAAAAATCGTTTGTCGACGGTTCCTCTTCTTGCCGAAACTCGCCGCCATGCAGCAGGCCAGACCTGCCGCGTATTTCCTTTCGTGCCAGCAAGAGAAAACAATAATGACCTCCACGACCGCGACTCGCCTCATCCCGACTCATGCCCTGGAAACTGTCCTGGCTCCGATCCATGAAGCCCATGGCCTGACCAACGAGTTTTATACCGAGCAACGCTATTTCGACCTGGAGCGCGACCACCTGCTCGGTCGCAACTGGGCTTGCGTCGGTTTTGCCAGCGATCTGCCGAGCAACAGTTATGTCAAACCGGTGGATTTCATGGGGCTGCCACTGTTGCTGATGCGCAACCGCGAAGGCGTCGTACAGGTCTTCCACAACGTCTGCAGTCACCGTGGCGTCAAGCTCGTGCAGCAGGCCGGTGAAGTGCAGGGTGTGATCCGCTGCCCTTACCATTCCTGGACGTATGACCTCAACGGTGGCCTCAAAGGCACGCCCCACGTGGGCGGCATCAATCAGCACAAAGACGGGCGTTTCGCTTGCGAGAAGCATGGCCTGAAGGCATTGCGCAGCGCTATCTGGATGGACATGGTATTCATCAACCTGTCGGCTGACGCACCGGATCTGCAAGAGCAGCTCGCCCCCTTGACCGAGCGCTGGACCCAGTTCCTCGGCACCGATGGCATGGACTTGATGCGCCGCGAGCCCAACAGCGGGGCCGTCAGCATCGAGGTCAACTGCAACTGGAAACTGGCGGTGGAAAACTACTGTGAGGCCTACCACTTGCCATGGGTGCACCCGAGCCTGAACAGCTATTCGCGCCTGGAAGACCACTACAACATCATCTTCGATCAGTTCGCCGGTCAGGGCAGTCATGCCTATAACCTGTCCGACGTTGCCGGAACACACCTGCCCATGTTCCCGTCCTGGCCGCAGGACCGCTTGCGCACCGCAGAATACGTCGCGTTCTTCCCCAACGTCTTGCTGGGCATCCAGGCGGACCACGCCTTCGCCATGATGCTGGAGCCGGTCGCCCCCGGCAAAACCATCGAGCACCTGCGTCTTTTCTATGTAGGCGATGAGGCTCTCGATAGCCGTTTCGAGGCGGCGCGTGACGCTGTCATGCAGTCCTGGCGCGTGGTGTTCGCCGAAGACATCGCGTCGGTCGAAGGCATGCAGAAGGGCCGTCACTCCCCCGGCTACGGTGGTGGTGCGTTCTCCCCGGAAATGGATCTGCCAACCCACTTCTTCCACAAGTGGGCTGCGCGTCAGCTTCTCGACTGCGCGCAGAGCGTTTGAGGTCATGGCCATGTATTCGATCCAACCGCATTGGTTGAACTTCATTGATGGCACCTGGACCGACAGTGAACAGTCCATCACCGTCAATAACCCAGGTACAACCGAGCCTGTCGCCACCATCGCCCAGGCCGGCATCCCCGACGCCGAACGTGCGTTGCAGGGGGCACGCCGCTGTGCCGACAGTGGTGAGTTGACCCGCGCACGGCCCGCACAACGGGTCACCTGGTTGCTGGAGATCGCCGCGCAGATCCGCGCGGTGACCGATGAGGGGGCGTGGGTCCTGTGCCAGGAGAACGGCAAGAGCCTGCGCGATGCCCGTGACGAATTCATCGAAGCGGCACGTTACTTCGAGTATTACGCCGGAATGGCCGACAAGATCGAAGGCACGTCGATTCCGCTGGGCAACGGCTACATGGACTTCACGGTCTACGACCCCATGGGCGTTTCGCTGCAAATCGTGCCGTGGAATTTCCCGGTGTCCATCTGCGCCCGCTCGTTGGCGCCGGCCCTGGCTGCCGGCAACGCCGTGGTGATCAAGTCGCCGGAGATTTCTCCGCTGGGGCTGTGTGTGCTGATGCAGGCCATCGAGCGCGCCGGGTTGCCACGGGGCGCCGTCAACCTGATCTGCGGTCAGGGTCGGGAAGTGGGGGCCTATATGGCCGGGCATCGCGCGGTCGACCAGATCGTCTTCACCGGTTCCGTCGGCACCGGTCAGAGCATCCTGCGGGTTGCCGCCGAGCACGCCATTCCCAGCGTCATGGAGCTGGGCGGCAAGTCGGCTGCCGTGGTGTTTCCCGATGCGGATCGCGAGCAACTGCTGGCCAGCGTGCGCAACGGCATTTTCTTCAATGCCGGCCAAGTCTGCTCGGCCATGTCGCGCCTGTTGGTGCATCGCTCCCTGTACGAAGAGGTGGTCGCCGATGTGGTGGCGATGGCCGAGGGGCTTGGTGTCGGTCTAGGACAGGACAATCCGGACCTGACGCCAGTGATTTCCGCCAGCCAGCTCCAGGGTATTGAAAAGATGTGCCGGCGAGCCGTGGAAGAAGGCGCAGTGCTTGCAACCGGCGGTGAGGCGATCAGCGGGATGCGCGGACACTTCATGGCGCCAACGGTTTTCCGTGATGTCAGCCCGGACATGGAAATTGCCCAGGCGGAAGTCTTTGGTCCGGTTCTGACGGTCATTGCGTTTGACTCCGAAGAGCAAGCCATCGCCATCGCCAATGGCACCGAGTTCGGTCTGGTGGCGGGCGTTTTCACTCAGGACCTCAATCGCGCCCTGCGTTGCGCACGGCGATTGCGCGCGGGTCAGGTGTTCATCAACGAGTGGTACGCCGGCGGCATCGAAACGCCATTCGGTGGCGTTGGGCTGTCCGGTTTCGGTCGGGAGAAAGGCCAGGAAGCACTCTACAGCTACGTGCGGACCAAGAATCTTGCCTTGCGCATTTGCGGCGAGTGAGGGGGCAACACAATGAAAAAGTGGCTCTGCATTATCTGTGGCCTGATTTACGACGAAGCCCTGGGTTGGCCGGACGACGGTATTGCCGCCGGGACCCGCTGGGAAGATGTGCCCGAAGACTGGTTGTGCCCCGAGTGCAAGGTGGGCAAATCCGATTTCGAGATGATCGAAATCAGTGAGCCGGTGAAAGCCGTGGCTGCCGCCCCGGCACTCGTGAAACAGCCCCTGGCTGCCGTTCAACTGGCCCAACCGGTGGTCATCATCGGCAGCGGTTATGCCGGTTACGGCCTGGCACAGGCGTTGCGCAAAGCCAACCCGCAACTCGATGTCCGGGTTTTGACCCAGGAAAGTGGGCACAACTACTCCAAACCGGCGCTGTCGATCGCGTTGGCACAAGGACGTAGCGCCGCGGCGCTGGCGACGGAAAGTCCGATGGCGCTGGAACAGCGCTGGGGTATTCGCGTCTACAGCCATTGCCGGGTCGAGCGAATCGATGCACAGGCGCAGCGTCTGTACACCAATCTTGGCGAAATGCCGTACGGCCAACTGGTATTGGCCAGCGGCGCGTCACCCCTGCGCCTGCCCATCGAGGGCTGTGCCGATGCATTGCTCAGCGTCAACAACCTGCAGGACTACCGCGCATTCCGTGAGCGTCTGGAAGGCGTGCGCAGCGTGGCGGTCCTGGGCGATGGGCTGATTGGCTGCGAATTCGCCAATGACCTGGCAAGCAGCGGTTATCAGGTCCGGGTGATCGGCCTGGGCAATTGGCCGATGGAGCGCTTGTTGCCGGAAGCGGCGGGACTGCAACTGCAACAGGCGTTGTCGGCCCTTGGCGTGCAATGGCATTTGCGCACGACCTTGCAGCGCATCGAGCGAGCCGCCAATGGCTATCGACTGGAGCTGGCCGACGGCCAGGCCTTCGACGCCGATCTGGTGTTGTCGGCGGTGGGCCTGCGGCCCGACCTTGCGCTGGCACAAGCCTCTGGCCTGGCGTGCGGACGCGGCATCAAGGTGGATGCGCACCTGCAGACTTCGCAACGCGGCATCTATGCCTTGGGGGATTGCATCGAGGTCGACGGGCAATTGCTGCCGTATCTCGCGCCGATCAATGAGGGCATTCGCGCTTTGGCCAGGACCTTGTCCGGGCAACCGACGCCGGTGACGTACCCGCTCGCACCTGTGACGGTGAAAACGCCGGCGGCACCTTTGTGCCTGCTCCCGCCTCCGGTCGATTGCGAGGGTCAATGGCACTGCGACGCGACCGGGGACGGACTGAGTGCAGCGTTCCGTGACAGCGGCGGGGCCTTGCGTGGTTTCGTCCTTCTCGGGCGACAAGCACAACAAAAACGTAATGCCTGGCTGCAGAGCTGCCAGGACACCCATCAGCATGTGGCCTGAGAATCGACCCATGAACAGTATCGTTAACCTGCCTCATGATGATCGCAGTTGTGGCTGGTACGCCGCATTGCCCGAACCGCTTGCAGCCACCCGCCTGATCGGTGAGCAAAAGGCCGACTATGCGGTGATCGGCGCGGGATTCGCCGGTCTCGCCGCTGCACGCCGGCTGGCTGAGCACATGCCAGAGGCGCGCATTCTCCTGGTCGATGCCCAGCGTGTCGGCTTCGGGGCATCGGGTCGTAACTCCGGCTTCGTCATCGATTTGCCGCACAAGTTCGCCCTGGAACATCCCGATCCACAACACAAGCAACGCCTGCTCGGACTTAACCGCGCGGCCATTGAACAGCTGCAAACCCTCATCGGTCGCTACGGCATCGATTGCCAGTGGTCCCATGCCGGCAAGTATCAAGGGGCAGTGGGTGAGCGTGGCCTGGCCTATCTGGGCCATTTCGAGAAGTTGATGGCCGACCTGGGTGAGCCTTATCGACTGGTGGAGCGCCAGGAGCTGGCCGGTGTGCTGGGTACCGACTACTACAGTCGCGCCATCTTTACCCCGGGTTGCTATCTCATGCAGCCGGCGGCACTGGTGCGCGGCCTGGGCGGGTCACTGCCGGAAAACATCGAAGTACTGGAAGATTCGCCCATCCAGCGCCTGGAGAAGGACGCCAGCGGGAACTGGATCCTGCAGGGCAAAGAAGGATCGATTCGCACACCGAAGGTGTTGCTGGGTACCAGTATCTTCACCCGGGAGTTCGGCTACCTGCGCAATCGGCTGCTGCCGGTGATGACGTTTGCCAGCTGGACGCGCCCGCTGACCGACGCCGAGATGGCGACTGTGGGGGTGCAGGCCGACTGGGGGCTGACACCTGCCGACCATGCCGGCACCACGGTGAGGATGACCCGGGACCGCCGTCTCATCATCCGTAATACCTACAAGCATGTACCGCGTTACGGGCGCAGCATCGATGACGCGACTCGTTTGAAAGTCCGCGAGGATCATCGTGCAGCTTTTCTCTCGCGTTACCCCGCGCTCTCCCACGTACCCTTTACGCACACGTGGGGCGGGGTCTACGCGATCTCTCGCAACTTCACCAACTTCTTCGGGCAACTCGACAACGGCGTGTTCGCCACCGCTTGTGATAACGGGGTAGGGGCCGCATGGGGCACCATCTCCGGCACGTTGCTGGCAGACAGGGTGGTGGGTGCCGACTCGCAACGGCTCAATGACATCCTCTCGGTGACTGGCATGCCTTCGCGCAATCCGCCGGAACCGTTTTTGGGGCTGGGCGTGCGTTCGCGTATCCGCTGGGCGGCGTGGAACAGCAGGAGCGAGCTATGACCCCTGCTGCGACTGACAGAAGGCCGGTGATGCTGGTCGATCACCGCGACCTCGACTTCGTGCATCGCGGTGGCGCCCCGGGGGGCGCCAGCGTAGCGCGCGCCGTGAACAGTCAGGTGTCGCCTCATCTGGGGATCGGTTTTGCTCGGTGGGAAGGGGCCGAGGTTGCCTGGACCTTGCTGTACGACGAAGTCATTTTCGTCATCGAGGGCTGTTTCGAACTGAGAGCTAACGGTGAGTTGTACCGGGTGGAACCAGGGCAATTGCTGTGGATTCCCGAAGGGACCGAGCTCGTCTATGGGGGACACGCGCTGTTTGGCTATGTCGTGCATCCGGGCGACTGGAAGCAGCGCCACGGGCTCATCTGACTCGGGAAACTGAAAATGTTTGCGCTCACCAAGGTGTTTGCAACGATTTACGCTGCGGCTCTGTTGATGCAGCTAGGGTCCAGCCTGCTCATGACGTACCTGGCCTTGCGCCTGAACGCCACCGGTACCGCAGAATTCTGGGGTGGCGCGCTCATGGCGGCCAACGCGCTGGGCATGGTGCTGGGGGGACGTGCCGGTTATTGGCTGATTGGCCGGATCTCGCATGTGCGGGCATTCGTGGTCAGTGCGGGCGTCATCGTCACGGCGGTGCTCGGCCACCAGTTGAGTGACTGGCTGACGCTATGGCTGGTGCTGAGGTTTGTTGTGGGTGTGGCGATGATGTGCCAACTGATGGTCATTGAAAGCTGGCTCAATGATTGTGCGCCGGGCAATCGGCGGGGCGGCGCCATGTCGCTGTACATGGTGGCCAGTTACGTCGGCATGATGCTGGGGCAGCTGTTGCTCAGTTTCGGTAACGGACTCGACGCGCTGGTGTTGTCCGGCGTGGCAATTGCTTTCGCCATAGGGCTGGTACCCATGGCCATGCACCAGGGAATGCAGCCCAGTCCGATCAGCCAAGTCAGGGTCAGCTTCATGCGCTATGTCCGTCGGTTGCCGCAATCGCTGGGCACTGTTCTCGCTTCGGGGTTGCTCAACGGCTGCTTCTATGGATTGACGCCGATATTCGCTGCGCAGTCGGGTTTTACTCCCGCACAGGTTGGCCAGTTCATGGCCTTGAGTATTGCCGCCGGACTCTTCGCTCAACTGCCTCTTGGAAAACTGTCGGACCGGTTTTCCCGCGTCGGCCTGATCCGCTTGACTGCCGCTTTGCTCTGCATTGCCTACCTGCCACTGGCTTTTGTACAGGCACCGGAGCCGGGTTGGTTAATGCTGGCGGGAGCCGTCATCGGTTTCCTGCAGTTCTGCCTGTATCCATTGGGCGTTGTTCATGCCAATGACAATCTGGAGCCCGAGTTGCGTGTGTCCGTGGCCGGGGTACTGTTGGTCACGTTCGGCATCGGCGCGGCCATCGGCCCGTTGGTTGCAGGTGCGTTAATGGAGTATTTCGGAAGGCAAGCGCTTTATCTGTTCGGTATTGGCGTGGCGGCGCTGGTGGTTTGTCTGGTCAGTGACAGGCAAAACGTACGGGCTGCCGTTGTGCAAAGCCCGTGAGTCTCTAGCGCGTTTCAGGTTGAGCGTGGGTGTCTTGAGGGTTGAGCCAACGCCCTCGAGTAACCTTGCGGTCGCTCGAGGGCGTTGCGGTTACTTCAGGTTGCCGCTGAGGAACTGTTGCAGGCGTTCGCTTTTCGGGTTGCCCAATACATCCTCGGGCGCGCCTTGCTCTTCGACCCGCCCCTGGTGCAGGAACAGCACCTGGTTCGACACTTTGCGCGCAAAGCTCATTTCGTGGGTGACCATGATCATGGTCCGGCCTTCTTCGGCCAGGCCCTGGATCACCTTGAGCACTTCGCCCACCAGTTCCGGGTCCAGGGCCGACGTCGGCTCGTCGAACAGCATGATCTCCGGTTCCATGCTCAGGGCCCGGGCAATGGCGACCCGTTGCTGCTGGCCACCGGAGAGAAACGCCGGGTATTGATCGGCAACCCGTGCCGGCAAACCGACCTTGTCCAGGTAGCGTCGGGCACGATCCTCGGCGTCCTTCTTGCTGACGCCCAGCACCCGGCGCGGGGCCATGGTGATGTTTTCCAGCACGGTCATGTGGCTCCACAGGTTGAAGTGCTGGAACACCATCGCCAGGCGCGTGCGGATGCGCTGCAGTTCATTGGCGTCGGCCACGCGCATGCCGTGGCGGTCATGGACCATTTTGATCGGCTGGTTGTCCAGGCTCATGGCGCCGTCGTTGGGCGTTTCCAGGAAGTTGATGCAACGCAGGAAGGTGCTCTTGCCCGAGCCACTGGCGCCAATCAGGCTGATCACATCGCCGGTCCTGGCGTTCAGCGAAACCCCCTTGAGGACTTCATGGTTGCCGTAACTTTTGTGCAGGTTTTCAACGGTCAGTTTGTACATGAACAAGCATCCTGAATTAGTGAGCCGGGCCGAGGAAAGACAACCAGCGGCGTTCAGCCAGGCGGAACAGGCCGACCAGGGAGAAGGTGACTGCCAGGTAGATCAATGCGGCGATGCCGAACGACTGGAAGGTCAGGAAGGTCGCCGAGTTGGCGTCCCGCGCGACTTTCAGGATGTCCGGGATGGTGGCGGTGAAGGCCACGGTGGTCGAGTGCAGCATCAGGATCACTTCGTTGCTGTAGTAAGGCAGCGAACGACGCAGGGCCGACGGCATGATCACGTAGGCGTACAGCTTCCAGCCAGTCAGGCCATAGGCCTTGGCCGCTTCGACTTCACCGTGGGCCATGCTGCGAATCGCCCCGGCGAAGATCTCCGTGGTGTAGGCGCAGGTGTTCAGGGCGAAGGCCAGGATGGTGCAGTTCATCGCGTCGCGAAAGAACGCATCCAGTACGGGCTGAGCCCGCACCGCGGCCAGGCTGTAGATCCCCGTGTAGCAGATCAGCAGCTGGATATACAGCGGCGTACCCCGAAACAGGT
Organism: Pseudomonas sp. 18173; assembly: GCF_050432945.1. Lineage (NCBI taxonomy): Bacteria > Pseudomonadati > Pseudomonadota > Gammaproteobacteria > Pseudomonadales > Pseudomonadaceae > Pseudomonas > Pseudomonas sp. 18173. The sequence continues at coordinate 58,856 of NZ_JBKFTN010000025.1, read as the reverse complement.
AGGTGTAGAACTGCACCGGCCAGCGCACCCAGACATTGCTCGAGACCCGTGCAATCGACAGCGGGATCGACATCACGAAGCCGAAGAAGATCGACGCGCTGAGCAGCCAGAGGGTCATGGCCAGCCCGGTGATGTGGGTGCCGTCCTGGTAGAGGAACGGTTTCCAGTATTCCTGCAGTAGCTCGATCATCGCACGGCCTCCCGGGTACCGGCGGCGTAGAAGATTTCCATCCGGCGCAAGACGTAGTTCGAAACGGTGGTGATCACCAGGTAGATCAAGGCGGCCAGAATCAGGAAGAAAAACAGCTGATAGGAACTCTTGCCCGCGTCCTGGGCCACCTTGACCAGGTCGGCCAGGCCGATGATCGACACCAGCGCGGTGGCCTTGAGGATCACCATCCAGTTATTGCCGATGCCCGGCAGGGCAAAGCGCATCATTTGCGGGAACACCACCAGGCGAAAACGCTGGGCGCGGGTCAGGCCGTAGGCGGTAGCCGCTTCCATCTGCCCGCGCGGTACGGCAAGGATGGCGCCACGGAAGGTTTCGGTGAAATACGCCCCGTAGATGAAGCCCAGGGTGATGACCCCGGCGCTGAACGGGTTGATTTCGATGTAGTCCCAGTCCAGCGCTTCGGTCAGGCTGGTCAGCCATGTTTGCAGGCTGTAGAAGATCAACAGCATCAGCACCAGGTCCGGCACCCCGCGGATCAGCGTGGTGTAGGCCTGCGCAGGGACGCGCAGCAGTGCCGAGTTCGACAGCTTGGCGCTGGCGCCGATCAGGCCCAGGCCAACGCTCACCAGCAGGCACAGAAAGGATAATTTGACGGTCATCCAGGAGCCTTGCAGCAACAGCGGGCCGAAACCCTTGAGGCTGAAGCCTGATAGTCCAAGAATCTGCAATAGGTTTTCTAGCATTGAGCAGCCCTACCTCTATCAAAAAAGTGCCCATCCGCAAATGGGCGCAGGGTCATTATTTGCCGCTGTAGAGGTTCAGATCGCCAAAATGCTTCTGCTGGACGGCGGCGTAGGTGCCGTTGTCGTGCAGTGCCTTGATACCCTTGTTCAGCAAGGCCTGGAGTTCGGCATTGCCTTTGCTCAGGCCGACGGCGGTCTTGGCCGGCAGCAGGGGGCTTTCGACCGGCTCGCTGATCTGGAAGTCGGCGCCTGGTGGCGACTTCAGGAAGCCCAGTTCGGCTTGCAGCATGTCCTGGATCGAGGCATCGAGGCGGCCGGAGATCAGGTCGGCGTAGACCTGGTCCTGGTTGGCGTAGGCCTGGGTTTCTACCCCGGCCTTGTCCAGCACGGCCTTGGCGTAGGCTTCCTGGATGGTGCCTTGCTCGTAGCCGACTTTCTTGCCCTTGAGGGAGGCCGGATCGGTGCCGATGGCCGCGCCTTTCTTGAATACCAGCGCGGTCGGCCCGGAGAACAGTTCGCTCGAGAAATCGATGACTTTCTCACGGGCAGGCGTAGCGGTCATGGAAGAGATCACGCCATCGAACTTGTTGGCCTTGAGGCCGGGAATCATGCCGTCGAAGTCGCTTTCAACCCACTTGCACTTGACCTTCAACTCAGCGCAGATCGCGTTGCCCAGGTCGATATCGAAGCCCACCAGGCTGCCATCGGCGGCCTTGGATTCGAACGGCGCATAAGAGGGGTCGACGCCAAAGCGCAACTCCTTGTACTCCTTGGCCAGCGCAGATCCGGCAGCCACACACAAAGCCAATGCAGAAAGGGTGAGAAATGCTTTTTTCATTATTTTATTCCCAAGGACCATCGAAAGCGCTTGTGCCGCAAGAGCGCGAGTACTGCGTGGCAAAGCGTCTTATGCACACGCAGATACTTGTACAGACAAGCATATGCAATCAGCCGGCCAATTCGCGGGCCGGGCGTTTGAGAAAACGTGCACAGTGCTCTGTAATGGGCTTTTCAGACAGGTTGGTGCAGGGAGGAGGTGGGCTGCGAGGCTGTTACCAATGCAGGTTTTTACACCCGGCTGGGGTATGCGGTAACAAAGTGTGAGATCAAGGGTGGGAAAGCCGCTTCTGACCGAAAAGCCCTGCAAGATTTCGCTTGCAGGGCTTTTCTCGTTTTCGGCGCAGGATCTCTTATGAACACGATGACGCTTCTGGGCATCGACATCGGCAAACACAGTTTGCCCCGGCAAGGCTCTGGCCCGCACACGGGAGGGTTCGACCCGCTTGCGCTGAGCGGAATTTTTATCAGAAATGAGCGAAACGATCATTTGAATGATTGAATTGCGCAGTTTCAGTTGTTGGCATAAGATCAATTTGACTGAATTAATCACTGAGTGATCGATTCAGTCAGATTCGAGGTGAAACACGTCTTGCCAAACAATTATAAAAGGAGACCCTCGTGGCCCAGATTCCTATCAAGCGCACCATTGAACGCATCCCCGGCGGCATGATGATCGTGCCTCTGCTGATCGGCTCACTCGTGGCGACATTCCTGCCTGACACGCCCAAATTTTTCGGATCATTCACCAATGCGCTGTTCACCGGCGCACTGCCGATTCTGGCGGTGTTCTACGTGTGCATGGGCGCGAGCATCAATATCAAGGCCACGCCTTACCTGCTCAAAAAGGGCGGCACGCTGCTCATCACCAAAGTCGGCATCGCCGTGCTCATCGGTATCGTGCTCGGTCACTTCCTGGGTGAGCAGCCCATATCCTCCGGGCTTTTCGCCGGTATCTCCACGTTGGCGGTGGTCGCCGCAATGAACGACACCAACGGCGGCTTGTACATGGCGCTGATGGGGCAGTACGGCCGTTCCGAAGACGTCGGTGCCTATTCGGTGATGTCACTGGAATCCGGGCCTTTTCTGACCATGGTGACCCTGGGCATTGCCGGTTTGTCAGCCTTCCCCTGGCCAACGCTGGTGGGCAGCATCCTGCCGCTGGCCCTGGGCATGCTGCTGGGCAACCTCGACCGCGACATGCGCGACTTCCTGGCCAAGGCCGTGCCGGTGATGATCCCGTTCTTCGCCCTCGCACTGGGTGCCAGCCTCGACCTGCATAACGTCTGGCAGGCGGGCTTGCTGGGGCTCGGCATGGGTGTCGCGGTGGTCGTGCTGACCGGCATTCCGCTGTTCTTTGCCGATCGCTTGACCGGCGGCACCGGCGTTGCCGGCGTGGCGGCAGCCACCACCGCGGGCAATGCCGCTGCCGTTCCGGCGTTGATCGCAGCGGCGAATCCGGTGTACGCCGAAGCGGCCAAGAGCGCGACGATTCTGGTCGCTGCCTGCGTCGTGGTCACCGCGATCCTTGCACCGTTGCTCACCGCAGCGGTCGCCAAACGCGTGCAACAGCGCAACCCCGCCGTCGTCCCCGAGCCGGACCTGCAAGCGCAAAAGCAGGAAGCCGTGCGATGAGCATTTTGATCATCGCAGACGATCTGTCGGGCGCGGCGGACTGCGCCATCGGCTTTGCCAGCGCGGGGATGCAAACGGTCGTCACGCTCGACCCTTTGCATGACAAGGCTGACGCCCAGGTGATTGCCGCCGACACGGACACACGGCGCCTGTCGCCTGCGCAAGCCGCCGAACGCACGGTCGCTGCGTACAAGGCGCTGCAGCGTCCCGGCCAGCGGCTGTACAAGAAAATCGATTCGACCTTGCGCGGCAACTGGGCGGCGGAAGTGGCCGCCCTGCAACCGCTGGCGGGCCTGGCCATCGTCGCCCCGGCGTTTCCTGCAACCGGGCGCACGTTGCGAGGAGGGCGGGTGTTCGTTAACGGCCAGCCGCTGGAAACCACCGATACCTGGAAGCTCGAAAACGCCGATCGCCCGGCGGATGTCGAGGCGATGCTGGTGGCCGCAGGCCTGAGCACCGCCAAGCTTGATCTCGACACTTTGCGCGGCAATGAAGAGGCACTCGTGCATCACATCGCCGCAGTGGCGAGCAAGGGGACCCAGGCGCTGATCGTCGATGCGCAAACCGAAGGCGACCTGCTGACGATCGCTCGCCTGACCGCGTCGATGGAACAGCCGCTGTTCTGGATCGGCTCGGGGGGGCTGGCTCGGGAAATCGCCAGTCTTGCGGATTGTTCCGAAGCACGTTTCACGGCAATCGAACCCACAACGCAGGAAAAAAGCCAGGCACCGATTCTGATCATGGTCGGCAGCCTGTCGGGAGTTTGCGAACGGCAATGCGCACTGCTCAAGGAGCGCGCCGGGGTCAGCGAACTGGTGGTCCCGCCCGAAGTCCTGCGCCAAGGCACGACGCATGTCGATTGGGCGCTGTGGCAAGCACGTATCGGCGAGCGGTTGGATGGCTGGAGTGACCTGTTGCTGCGCATTGGTCGCGATGAGTCGTTCGATCCCCAGGAGGGCGCTCGACTCTCAACCCGGCTGGCCGCGCTGGTAGAACCGCACTTCGCCAAGGTCGGCGGCCTGATTGCCACGGGGGGCGAGACGGCGCGGGCCATATTGACCACCGTCGGCATCGACAGCCTCCAACTGCTCACGGAAATCGAAGCCGGCGTGGCTTTCGCGCGTCCCACCGTTTCCCGGCAAGGGCATCGTCCCGGCATTGTTACCAAGGCCGGTGCATTCGGCACTGACCACGCCTTGTATGCGGCATGGCAGCACTTGAGCGAACGCGCCGATCGCTCCCCGCCCCAACGTACTCGAATCCAAGGACTCCAATGAACACTATGAACAACTACCTTCCCATCATCGGCATCACCATGGGTGACGCCTCGGGTGTCGGCCCGGAAATCATCGTCAAGAGCCTGACCCACGACATCGTCTACCAACAATGCCGGCCATTGGTGATCGGCGATGCGCGGCGCCTGGAGCAGGCCAACGTGATCGTCGGCGGCAGCGCCAGAGTACGCCGTATCGAAGACGCCTCCCAGGCGTTGTACGAGGCTGGCACCATCGATTGCATTGACCTCGACCTGATCCCCGATGACCTGCCGTTCGGCGAGCTGTCTCCCATTGCCGGTGACGCTGCTTATCAATATATCGCCCGTGCCGTGGAACTGGCCGAGGCTAAACAGATCGATGCAATCTGCACCGCGCCGCTGAACAAGGAAGCGCTGCATGCCGGCGGCCACAAGTACCCCGGCCACACCGAAATGCTCGCGCACCTGACCCACGTCGACGAAGTGTCGATGATGCTGGTGGCACCGCAGCTGCGGGTGATTCACGTCACGACCCACATCGGCATCATCGATGCGATTCGCAAGATCGAACCGGGCCTGGTCCAGCGCACTATCGAGCGCGGCAACGCCACACTGATCAAGGCCGGCATCGCCCGTCCGCGGATTGGCGTGTGCGGGATCAACCCGCATGCCGGTGAAAACGGCCTGTTCGGTTATGGCGAAGAGGAAGAAAAAATCATCCCGGCGGTGAAGCTGCTGCAGGAGCGCGGCCTCGACGTGACCGGCCCGCTGCCGGCCGACACCCTGTTCTTCCGCGCCGGGCGGGGCGACTTCGATCTGGTGGTGGCGATGTATCACGACCAGGGCCACGGTCCCGTCAAGGTACTGGGGCTCGAAGCCGGGGTGAACGTGACCGTCGGCCTTGAAGTGATCCGCACTTCGGTCGATCACGGTACCGCCTTCGACATCGCCGGCAAGGGCATCGCCGATGAGCGCAGCCTGCTCGAAGCACTGCGCCAGGGTGCTGAACTGGCCACGCGACGGGGATGAGGTGCAGCGGTGTTGTCGTGTAAGATCGGCCGCCGTCCAACCAAAGAGACCCGCCATGAAAGTGTCCGAACGCCACCGCGCCATCCTCGATCTCGTCCGCATCGGCGATGCCAACGTCGAGCAATTGAGCGCGGCCCTCGGCGTTTCGGAAGCGACCGTGCGGCGCGACCTGACCATGCTCGCCAAGCAGCGGCACCTGGTCCGCACCTACGGCGGCGCCACCGCTGTGGTGGGCGTCCATGAGCCGGAAGCCTCGCTGGAAGAGCGTAAAACCAGCCAGTGGGAACAGAAGGACGCCATCGCCCTTGCAGCGGCTGCCCACGTCCAGGACGGCGACACCGTCCTGCTCGACGGCGGCACCACTTGCGCCGCATTGGCTCATCATCTGTGCTCGCGCCAGGATGTGCACGTGGTGACCAACAACCTGCTCGCCGTAATGACCCTGGCCAACGCGCCGGGCGTGCGCCTGACCTTGATCGGCGGTGATTTGCGCGGTTCGAGCATGAGCACCCTGGGACCATTGGCGGAGCTGACGTTGAGCCGCCTGAGCGTGGACAAAGCCTTCCTCGGCGCGGACGGCGTCGTCGCGGAATTCGGCTTGTGCGAGGCGAGTGCGCAGCAGGCTTATCTCAAGGAGTGCATCATCAAGCGGGCTGCACAGATCGTCGTTCTTGCCGACACCGACAAACTGGGGCGGGCGCGGCAGCAGCATTGGACGCCTATCGAGCGCGAATGGCGATTGATCACTTGTGCGACTGCCGATGAAGCTGCGCTCGCACCGTTTCACGCGATTGCGCAAATCACCGTGGAAACCGTGGATCTCGCCTGATTGCCTGCCTTTTGAGGGCAGTGAACTTGCTCGCGCCGGGCTGAGCGGTGGCCCCTTGCCCGGAGACCTCAAGCGTTTTCGCATAGCGCCTGGGGCGCGCGGCCAATGAGTTTTTTTATCATGTAATGGAGCGCAAAATGAGCTGCCTGGCGTTCGAATGACGCATCGCAGTCGGCTGGCGCATCGTCATTTCCGGCACCATGACCAAGAACTGTCTCGGGTACGATGAGCGCGCTTGCTGTCGACGGCAGGGGCCGCAGGAGGCGTTTTGAAACCATTCCCTCTCAGACCTGGCGCCTCAACGCTGGACCTGTTGCTTCAAACGTGGCTGCCGCGCCGTGATGCCGTTCCGCCAACCTTGACGGAAAAAGCCGTCATCCCGGGCATTCCCGATGCTCGCTACAGACTGGACCACGATCTGACTCCGTTCATTGAGGATGCAGTTCAGTCCAACAAGCGTGAGAGCGAAGTGCTCGCCAAGGCTGGAAAGCCGAACAATATCCTGCCGCTGGCCAATATGCTGGCGGTTTCGGGCGGCGGCGATGCCGGGGCATTTGCAGCGGGACTCATTGCTGGTTGGACCGAGCATGGATCTCGACCCATGTTCAAGGTCGTCACGGGCATTAGCGCGGGTGCCCTGGTCGCCCCGTTTGCCTACCTGGGCTCTGAGCACGACGGCGTGATTCGGTATGTTTCCAACGCAATCGGTCCGAAAGACATTTTTCATTCGCGAAGCGTGCTGACCCGTCTTGCCAGCGACGGTATAGCGGACAGCAAGCCGCTGTCGCGTCTCATTGCAAAATACGTCACTGCGCAGATTCTTGCCGCGATTGCGGTGGAATACGCTAAAGGACGAATTCTGCTGATCGGCACAACTGACCTTGATTCAGGGCGGCCAGTCACCTGGAACATGGGCGCGATTGCCTCCAGCCAGGCATCGGGAGCGCTCGACCTCTTTCGCAACATCATGCTCGCGTCGATGAGTATTCCCGGTGCAGTCTCACCCGTCATGATCGATGTGGAAGTTGACGGCAAACATTTTCAGGAAATGCACGTGGACGGAGGGGTCATCACTCAGGTGTTTCTTTATCCGCCCAGCACCGTGATGTCGCTGAGCAAAGCCGCCGGCGCACCTTTGCGACACGAACGTCAATTCTATGTCATTCGTAATGGCACACTGGAGCCGCAGTGGGCCGGGACAAAGCGCCGTACATTGAGCATCGGCGGCCGAGCCATCAGCACATTGATTCAAACTCAGGGGATCAGCGACCTGGAGCGAATTTACCGTATGGCGCGGCAGGATGGAGCGGATTTCAATCTTGCGTACATAGGCTCCGACTTTTACTTTCCGCACAATCAGAAATTCGATGGCGAGTATATGAAGCGTTTGTTCGATTACGCCTTTCAACTCAGCGCGAAGGGCTATCCGTGGCATAAATCGCCACCCTCGGAAAACACTGAGCTACGAAACACCCGCTGAACGATTCAGCCAATCTGTTGCATCCACCGGTTGAATCCACAGCCAATTGCTGACTCTCTTCGCCAATCGATAACTTAAACAGTCGGTAGATTGAGTGTTTCGTCCAACGCCACACCTTGCTGTACGAACCGCTCGATCAACCACCTTGCCGCGGGGCCCGGTGGCAGATCCGTGCGGTAGATGACGTCGAAGGAATAGGTTCCGCTTTTGTATTCCGGAATGTTCAACTGCACGAGGCGGCCGCTCTGCAGATCCTCCTGGACCATCGGCATCGGCATGTTCCCCCAGCCGATGCCTTCACGCAGCAGCATGTGCTTGGCGCCCAGGTCCGCCAGGCGCCAGGTGCGGTTGCTGAGCACGGCGAAATCCTTGTCCTTGGTCAGCAGCGAGCGATCGGACAGCACCAGTTGCGTGAACTCGCGCCCGGCGCCCGGCACATTCGAGTCGCTCGAAGCCAGCGGATGATTCGGGGCCGCCACCGGAATCAGTTCGACACTGCCGACGCCGATTCTTTCGATGCCGTCGATACCTTCGTTCATCGGCCCGCTGACGCCGACGATTGCGCCCCGGTTGATCACCAGTTCGGTGACGGCGCCGAGGGCCTCCATGTGCAAGTGCAGGGCAACCGTAGGAAATTCCTCCCGAAAGGATTTCAGTGCGTCCACCACGCGCTCCGGAGGCAGCATCACATCGAGCACCACGTGAACTTCGGCTTCGAGCCCCTGCAGCAGCCCCTTCACTTTGGCGCGCAGACCATGAATGCCGTTGGCGATGGTCCTGGCTTCGGCCAGCACGGTGCGGCCAGCGTCGGTGAGCTGCGGTTTGCGTGTGGTCTGGCGGTCGAACAGCGACACGCCGAGCTGCAGTTCCAGGTTGGCAATCGAGTAGCTGATGACCGAAGTGGCCCGATGCAGCTTTCTGGCAGCCGCTGCAAAACTGCCGACTTCAACAACGGTCAGGAACACCCGCAGTTGGTCGAGGGTGGGTGTTCCCGGATCAGAAATCATGCCTGTTTCCTCGAATGTAATGGTCAATACCCGTCGTTGCGGATGCGGCCAGGCGTTGACCGCGAAAGTGCGTGTCGGAGCCTGTTGCAGGGGGCCGTTCAGCGTTTTTCACAATGGAACTCCCTTTCGACAAGGTGAGTAACATGCCTATTTATTCGAATCTAATGATCTAAATTAGTCGGCTATTCAGATTAGATGTCAAGGCGCAAGATTTCTTCACAGCAGCGATTCATGGCGAATCGCGCAAACTTTGAAGGAAATACCCCATGACGACTTCCGCAAACATCGCTTCTTCCACCCCCTCTGAACAGAGCCGTTCCGACGTGACCCAGGCCTCGGCCTCGTTGATCGGCCGCGTACTGCTCAGCGCAATCTTCATTCTCTCCGGTTTTTCGAAACTGGCCGCTCCGGCGATGATGGTCGGCTACATCGGCTCCGTGGGGCTTCCGCTTCCGCAATTGGCGCTGGCGCTGGCGATCGTTGTCGAGATCGGTGGCGGCCTGGCGTTGATCGCCGGTTACCGCACCCGCACCGTTGCCGCTGTGCTGGCCGTGTTCAGTGTGTTTACCGCACTGGCGTTCCATAACGCGCTGGGCGATCAGAACCAGTTCATCCACTTCTTCAAGAACATCGCGATGGCCGGTGGCCTGCTGCAGGTCGTGGCCTTCGGTGCCGGTCGCTTCAGCCTCGACGCTCGCCGTGGTTGATACCCCGCGCTGCGAAGGCCGGTCCCTCGCGGCGCAATGTTTTCCTTCCTCTTTCAATAGTCGAGGCCTCCATGAAAGCCATACGCGTGTACGAATACGGCAGCCCTGAAGTTTTACGCCTGGAAGATGTTGCAGACCCGGTGGCCGGTGTTGGTGAAGTGCTGATCGATGTCGCCGGGGCAGGGGTCAACCCGATTGACTGGAAGATCCTGTCAGGCGCCATGAAAGCGTTCATCCCTTTACCGCTGCCGTTTACCCCGGGCGTTGAAGTGGCCGGTACCGTGATCGCGCTGGGGCAGGGCGTCACTGAGTTCAGCATCGGCGATGAAGTGTTCGGCTTCATCAATATCGTTGGCGGTTATGCGACCAAGGCAGCTGCCCAGGTTTCAAAGCTGGCGATAAAACCGAAATCGCTAAGTGCCTTGCAGGCCGGCGCTGTCCCGGCAACCGCCCTGACGGCCTGGCAAGCCCTGACCGACCACGCTGGCGTGCAACGGCGGCAGAAGGTGCTGATCCATGCCGCGGCCGGTGGTGTGGGCAGCATGGCCGTGCAGATTGCCAAATACCTGGGCGCTGAAGTCTACGCAACGGCCTCTGCGCACAATCATGCCTACCTGAAGGACCTCGGCGCCGACTACACCATCGACTACAGGACCCAGGCATTCGACGAGCGGGTGGCCGGTGTCGATGTGGTACTGGATCTGGTGGGCGGCGAAACGCAAAACCGTTCGTTCAAAGTGCTGAAAAGAAACGGTGTGCTGGTCTCGCCAGTGAGCCTGCCGAACATGTCGCTGGCCAACGACTATGGTGTGACGCCCGTCAACTTTGCCACCCGCTCCGATGGCCGCCAGCTCTCGCTCATTGCCGAACTGTTCGACAAGGGCCACCTCACAGTCGATGTCGAAGCCTACCCGTTGAGCGAGGCCAAGGTGGCGATCGAGAAGAGCCTGGGCCGTCATCTGCGCGGCAGGCTTGTACTCGATACAACCCGGTAAGTTGCCGGCAATGGATGCGGTTACTGATACACCTGCGGTACATCTACCGCATTCATTTTGCGAATCACCAGCCCGATGAACGCCGACACGGCGGCTGGAAGCTGTCGGCGGCTCGGATACAGCACGTTCAGGCCGTAGCCGTTTGGCTGGTATTGAGGCAACACCGGGACCAGTACGCCGGCATCCATTTCAAGCTTGGCCATCAGCGGCGGCAGCAGCGCGATGCCGAGGCCCGCCACGGCGGCCTTGCGCAGCGACTGGGCGGTATTGCCGCTGAAGCGCCCCGTCACCTGTATCTCTTCCTCACCCTTCGGGCCGATCAAACGCCAGGTGGCGTGGCCGCCGGGATGCGCGGAAATCACGCAATCGTGGCTCGCCAGGTCCTGCAGCGTGTGCGGTGAGCCACGCGCCGCGAGGTACGCGGGGCTGGCGACCATCCCGACGCTGCGCGGGTCAAGGATCTGACGACCGACATAACCTGAATCGCGCAAGGGGCCACCGCGAAAGGCGACATCAATCTGCTCGGCGATCAGGTCGGCCTTGGCATCGCTGAGCACGAAGTCCAGTCGCACGCGTGGATACGCGGTCAGGAACTCGCTCACCCATGCCATCTCGAAGAAGTCGAAAAAGTCCGCCGGAGCCGCCACGCGCACCCGGCCAATGGGCTCGCTGCTGCCCGTGATCAAATCCTGTCCCGCCTCCAGCAAGTCATCGACGGCGCCCACGCAACGTTCATGAAATCCCTGGCCCGCACTGGTGAGCGTGAGTTTGCGCGTGGAACGTTGCAGCAGCCGGGTGCCGAGTTGCGTTTCAAGCTGCTGGATGCGCCGACTGACGGTATTGGGCGGCATGCCCAGCCGTCGCGCGGCTTCTGCGAAGGTGCCGCAATGGACGACCTGCACAAACATGGCGACGTCATTGAGATCGAGCATGGCGGGGCATTCCTGATGCTGGTGGACGAGTTCAATCCAATTGTACCGCCTTATCAAGTAATCGGACCTGGCCTATTGTCTGAAGCATCGGGCCGAACGGCCGCCCACTTCGAGTATTGACGATGCCTTTCCAGCAACAACTGCAGATCGACACACAAGACACCGTTACCCGGCGGGCCATCCGCTACCGCACCACCGGCAGTGGGCATGGTGCGATTGTGCGGTTGATGAGCCCTTCGGACCTCGGCCACCTGATCAAGCCTTTTGTGTTCCTTGACCTGTTTGAAGGCGAGAGCTCATTCATCAACGGCATGCCCATGCATCCGCATTCGGGCATCGCCACTGTCACTGTCATTACCGAAGGCAATTTGCGTTTCGAGGATGCCGATTCGGGTAAGGGGATGATTGACTATGGCGGTGTTGAATGGATGCGCGCGGGTGGCGGGGTCTGGCATGGCAAGGAAATGTCGGTCGGTACTTCGAAGCGCATCCAGGGTTTTCAACTGTGGGTCGCACTGCCGCCAGCGTTGGAAAACGCCAGCGTCGACAGCCAGTACCTGGAGTCGCGCGTGATGCCGCAAGCGGGGCCGGCGCGTGTGATCCTGGGTTCGTACCAGGGTGTGCAAAGCCCGGTCCGCGCTCCGGCTGGCATGAACTACCTGCTGGTCACGCTGCCTGCCGGAGAATCCTGGACTTATGTGCCGCCCAAGGGGCATGAGTCGTTGTGGCTGAGTGTCAGTCGCGGGGTCCTTGGCGCTCCGGAGGTGGTCATGGCGGCAGAGATGGTCGTCTTCGAACCCGGTAGCGGCGCCGTTACGCTCAAGGCCATGCACAAGGATACCGTCTTCGTGATCGGCTCCGCCGAGCCTCATCCGTACGATCTCGCGCTGGGAAACTACTCGGTGCATACCAACGGGCAAGCCTTGCGTGCCGGGGAGGCGAAGATTGCCGAGATCGGGGCCCGGTTGCGTGAATACCTTAAAACGCCAAACGAGTCAGCCAGCGTGCCGGTTTTCAAGTAATCCGGGCGTGCGGTCTTGTTCGGCGTCGCTTTTTTCTACGCGGCTACGTCTCCGGTCCCGGAATCTTCTGCGCGAAACACGGATTGAAATCAAGGGCCGGAACTTTTCCGCGGTGAAAACCGAAGCTGACGGTTTCAGCAGAATCGACCCAAAGCTGACACGCATAAAATACGCCTTCTGCCCCGTGACGCAGGCAATCACGTCAGGCAACGATCCAGTAATTGCCTGCAGGAAGTGTCTATAGCGTTTGGGTCAATTCAGCTGGCCAGCGACCACGTCAAAAAAATCCAACGTGGTTCAGCGCAAGGTCATGCCGTTGCAAACAGGGTGTTTGCCAACAAGCTCCGTTCAACTTCACTTGCCAGCCTGAGGATGCTTTCCTCGTCACCAAACCTGCCGACGATCTGCATCCCGATGGAAAGGCCGTTCGCCATGATCCCGACGGGGATGCTGATGGCCGGCTGGCCGGTCAGGTTGAAAACCTCGGTGAAGGGAGAGAATGCGTAAGCGTTTTTATACCATTCGTCCAGATGCCTTTCCCCGGTTGCGACAAAACCACCAATCAACGGTGGAGCAAGCGCCACTGTCGGTGTGATGAGGACATCGATACCGGTGAAGCGATCGGCCATGTCGTGGCTTACCTTGTTCTGGATGGCACGTGCATGGTGTACATCCAGTGCGGTTCTGCGGGTCGAGCATTGGTAAAACTCATAGGTGATCCATTCAACATCCTGTGCCGATATTGGATAACCGCGAGTCTGGGCCTTGTGTTCCATCAAGGCCTCGATTTCCATCTGCCAGAACAATGCAGCCGCTGCACCGGCCTTGCTCATGTCTGGCCAACTGAACGGGCGTAGTTCATGGCCGTCTTTACTTAAAAAATCCACGGCATTCAATATCGCTTTGTGGATGGCCTCATCGATACCCGAGCCATCCGGACGGGCGCAGGCAAAGGCGATCTTGAGTCGTGGCGACTTCGTCTTCAGGCATTCGAGCCAGGAGGGAGGGGCAGGGGGAGCCGCATAAGGTGCGCCTGGTTCATAGCCGGACAGGACGTCCAGCAGCAATGCGCTATCGCGGACAGTCCTGGTCAGTACGTGTTCGGAATCGAGACCACCCACAAACTCGCCGGCATGCGGACCTACAGGGTTGCGTCCCCGGCTTGGCTTGAGTCCAACCACACCACAAACGGCAGCCGGAACCCGGATCGACCCGCCGCAGTCAGTGCCATGGGCAACGGGCACCATGCCTGCGCCCACGGCACAGGCGGATCCGCCACTTGACCCGCCCGACGCGTACTGCGGATTCCTGGGGTTGCGACACGGGCCTTGCCATTGCGGCTCTGTTACAAAGTCTCCTGCAAACTCGGGTGTCTTGGTTTTTCCGAGAATGATTGCCCCGGCCTTGCGCAATCTACTCACAAACTCACTGTCGACCTGAGCAGGTTCGGCATCTTCGTACAATCGCGAACCGTGCCTGGTTGCAAAACCTCTGACATCGATATTGGTGTCCTTTATCAGGATCGGTACACCGGCGAGTGGTCCCGACCTGGAATCCAGCGCCGCTCGTTGCGCGCCTTCGATATCGAGTGCAACGACCGCGCCCAGGGCAGGGTCCTGGATTTCAATTTCTCTGGCTGCCAGGTTCACCAGCTCAAGCGGCGTGACGTCACCGGACTTGAGCCATTGAACAAGGCCCACGGCATCAAGACTTTTGTACTCTTCAGGTGTCATTTCTAAGCCTCCAGATCATAGCCAATAACGTTGTTGAGGAACTCGTAGGCCAGACGGCGCGAATCATCGATCGTGTCCGGGTTGCAATCGACCGCAGCCCTCAACCACAAGCCGTCGATGAAGATCGCGATCATCTGCGCCCTGGAATGGGCTGTTGCCTTGTCCATGCTTTTTGACAAGGCATGGAACAGTAGGGAGTGGCTCCTGCGCGCAACGATGTTCTGTACCCGCTGCAATTTGGGGGACTGCGGTACTTGAGCCCAGAAAGCCAGCCAGGCCGCGACATTGTCCCGCGTCAGGTTCAAGGCACTGACGTTGCCGTCCACAAACGCGAGCACCCGTTCTGCCGGTGTTGCCGACACTCGCAGGCGCGCAAAGATCTCGGCGTTGATGCGTTTGTTCAGCTCTCTCAAGGTGGCCTCAAGCAAAGCGTTCTTGTCCGAGAAATAGTGGTGGACGATGCCGTTGGCCAACCCGGCGCGGGCACTGACCTGAGCCATGCTGGTGCCCGCCATGCCTTGCTCGCCAATGAGGGCAAGCGTTGCCTCGACGAGCTGCTTTCTTCTGATTTCCTGCATTCCGACCTTTGGCATGGGCTTCTCTTTTATTTTCATTGGACACTCAATGAAAAAAAAGTTATCACTGGATTCTCCAAAAAACAAGAGAACTCAAGGGGGTCGGGTATGAAAAGCAGTGCGATCGGCTGTGCTGTGTTGTTGATGACGTTCCAGGGGGTTGCCGGCGCCGCGGACCCTGTGGGGTGTCACGCGCCTCAATTCGCGGAGGTGGGATGGACGGACATCACGTTGACGACGTCCTTGACCACAGCCGTATTGGAAGGGCTGGGCTACGCCCCGAAAGTCATTACCTTGTCGACGGGCATTGCCTACAAGGCGATGGAGGGCAAGAGTATCGACGTGTTCCTCGGAACATGGGATCCGGCGTTGATCGAGGCGGCTCAGCCTTACTACAACAACAAGTCGATCCAGACGGTGCGCGTGAATCTCACCGGAGCAAAATTTACCTTGGCGGTTCCGCGATACGTCTATGAGCAAGGCGTAAAAAGCTATGCCGACCTGGACACCTACAAGTCAAGGTTTGGCGGGAAAATCTATGGCGTAGAGCCCGGCGGAAACAAGCCGATCCAGAACCTCATCGCGGACAACGCTTATAACCTGGGGAGCTGGAACCTGGTCGAGTCCAGTGAGAAGGGCATGCTGACGCAAGTCGCCAGGCAAATCAGGAAGAACGACTGGATCGTGTTCCTGGGCTGGGCGCCTCACCCCATGAACAAGAATATTGAACTGGAATATTTGTCGGGTGGCGACAAGTACTACGGAGAGAATTTCGGCGCATCGTCGGTGCGTACCGACGTGCGCACGGGATATCTGGACGAGTGCCCTAACGTCGGCCGGCTTCTGAAGAACCTGGAGTTTTCCATCGATGCCGAAAACACCATGATGGACTATGTGATCAATGGTGGCCTTGACCCAAGATCGGCCGTCAAGAAATGGCTGGGAGCCCATCCCGAGTGGCTTGATAAAACGTTGCTTGATGTCCAGACAGCGGAAGGTCAACCCGGGCTTGAGGCGGTAAAGGCGTATATGGATACAGCGTCCAGATAGACGACATTCACTCAGCGCCTGGCCTTCCAGGCGCGAACTGCGTGTCGATCCGCCGGTTCATTGCGGCAGGGAAGGGCCTGCCGCCATCAACGCTTGCCAAAGGCCAGCCGCGCCGCGAACAGCACAAAGACCAGGCCCGTTGTGCGATCCATCCATGTGATGACTTTCTCACGCCGCAGAACACCGGCGAGTTGTCGGGTTGCGCCAATCAATGTCGACGACCACAACAAACCGAGCACGACGTGAATGCTGACCAGGCCGAACGTCCAGGCAATCAGGTTGTGCCCCTGGGGAATGAACTGCGGGAGAAAGGACACGTAGAAAATCCCGATCTTGGGATTGAGGACGTTGCCCAGCATGCCCTTCAGGAACCAGTTTGCATTGGGTTTTGCGTCCGCTTCGACGGGCGACAACGAACTTCGCGGGCGCACCAGCATGTTCAACCCAAGCCAGGCCAGGTAAGCGGCGCCGCAATATTTCAAGCCGTTGTACGCAAGCTCCGACACTGCGATCAGAGCGCCGAGGCCAAAGGCGACAGCGGCACCCCACAGCAGGCAGCCGGCATTGATACCCAGTGCCGCACGGAACGCCTGTTGCCGGCCTTCCACCGTTGCGGTTCGCAAGACCAGCGCGGTATCGAGGCCCGGTGTCAGCGTCAGCAGGGTGGCTGCCAATGTGAAAGCGAGGAGGTTGTCTGCAATGGACATCGGCGTATTACTTCAAAGTGATGATGCGCGAACGTTAGCACAGGGCGTCAGCCGAAGTGGCCGGTGACCTGGGCGCATAGCCTTTTCAGCTGTTCGGCCAGGTCGATCACGCGGCGCGGTGCATCGGGGCGCAGGTGCAGTGCGATTTCCAGCGGCGCCAATTCAGGGAAGGATTCGGCCACGCCCAACTGTCGGTGGCCAGGCAGTGCAAGTCGCGAGGGGAGCACGCTGACGCCCAGACCATCGGCGACGGCCGAGCGCACGCTTGCAAGGCTCGCGCTGCTGTAGCCGATGCGCCAGCGTCGGCCGGCGCTCTCGAGTGCGTGGATCATTTCATCGCGATACAAGCCGCCGACCGGAAACACCACCAGTGGTAGCGGGTCGCGTTCGTAGGTCGGCTCGTTGAGGCTGTCGAACCAGGCGAGCGGTTCGGGCCAGGCGGCGTGCCCCACAACCTGTCCCGGGCGTTGCTTGACCAGCACCAGGTCGTAGTCGCCCGCACAAAACTGTTGCCATAGCGTGTTGCTCAACCCGCTGCTGATCTCAAGCCTTATCGACGGGTGCGCACGTGCGAAGGCGCCAAGCGTCGGCGTCAGCAGGTCTGAGGCGAAGTCTTCCGGCACGCCGATGTGCACCTCGCCCTGTGCGTGGCCCTTGCGTAACTCTTCCACCACCTCTTCCATCAGCCCCAGGACCCGGCGCGCATAGCCGAGCAGGCGCTCGCCGTCCTCGGTGGTGACGACGTAGCGCCCGCTGCGGTTGACCAGCTCGCAGCCAAGTTGCTCTTCAAGCCGTTTCAACTGCTGGCTGATGGTCGACTGGCTCAGGTGCACGCGTTCACCGGCGCGGGTGAAGCTGCCGCTCTCGACTACCGCGACGAAACTCTTGAGCAGCAACGGATCGATCAGTGTCGACGTCATTACGTTCCCCACTAATGGTCATTCGAACATTTCATTTCCGAATGATAGTACCTGCTCTTAATCTGGCAGCACAGCCGCTGATGTGGCTCGGCGACCCAAATGACCAAGGAAAACCTGATGACCAGTGACGTGACGCTGATGCAGCAAAAGGCTGCCGAGCCAGCACCCGCAGCAGTGGTTTGTACCGCTGCGAGCGTGTCGCGCACGGACAAGGTGTCACTGGCGGCATTGATACTGCTGGTGTTGCTGGGCCTGAATTTGCGGCCGTTTCTGACGTCGGTAGGGCCGGTACTCGATCTGGTCCGCGCCGACATCGGCCTCGATTTTCGCGCCGCCGCAATGCTGACCACCTTGCCCTTCGTGCTGATGGGCCTGATTGCCTTCATGGGCATCGGTGTCGCACGGCGCTTCGGCGAACGGCCGGCGTTGGCCGGCGCATTATTGTTGTTGATGCTCGGGTGCGCGTTAAGGGCCGTGGTTCAGGACGGCGCACAGCTGATTGCCAGTGCCGGAATCGCCGGCATCGGCGTGGCGATGATCCAGGCGTTGATTCCGGGTGTCGCCAAGCGTTGGTTCGCTGACCGGATAGCGCTGGTGATGGGGCTCTACTCGGCGGCATTGGTGGGCGGTGGGGCGCTTGGCTCGCTGGCCAGTACCTGGTTGAACGCCTATGGCGGCTGGAGACTGGGGCTGTCCATCTGGGCGTTGCCAGCGCTTGTCGTGTTCCTGCTTTGGCTGGTGTGTGCGCCACGCACCGCACCGGTGGCCGCTGGCGGACCTGCACCGATCCGGACCGCAAGCTTTTTCAAGAATCGCCGTGCCTGGCAGTTGGCCGCTTACTTCGGGCTCACCAACAGCGGCTACTCCAGCCTGGTGGCCTGGCTGCCGTCCTTCTACCAACAGCAGGGCATGAGCTTGCAGGCCTCGGGCAACCTGCTCGCGTGGTTGGCGATGTTCCAGGCGACGGCGGCGTTCGCGATGCCGATGCTCGCCCGCCGCAGCGCGGATCGGCGCGCGGCCTTGTGGCTGACGATTGCGCTGCAGATTGCCGGCTTCGCCGGCTTCGCGCTCGCCCCCAATGCCGCGCCGTGGTTGTGGGTCGCACTGGCCGGTTTCGGCCTCGGCGGGTTCTTCTCGCTCAGCCTGATTGTCAGCCTCGACCACTTGCCCAACGCACAAGCGGCCGGGACCTTGGCGGCCTTCGTCCAGGGCGTCGGGTTCCTGCTCGCCTCGAGTGCTCCCTGGTTGATCGGCTGGCTGCGCGATTGCGGTGGCAGCTTCATCACCGGCTGGTGGTTGCACATTGGCGTGCTCGCGGCGATGGCGGTGCTGACGATCAGGTTCTCCCCGGCGAGCTACCGACGCAGCATGCAAGGGGTGTGATGAATACTTGTAGGAGCGAGCCCTGCTCGCGATGTACTTGAGAGCACCGCGTGTAATCAGCAAACACGCGTAATCGTTAACGATCATCGCGAGCAGAGCTCGCTCCTACAGGGAGCGGTATTACATACGGGATCAGCCATTTTTTTAAAACCGCAATACCTACGCGCTTACGGAGAATAATATGAAAAAGCTCGCAGTTTCAGTTGTCCTGGCCTTGGCCGCCAGCGGCGTGTACGCGAAAGACTTGCAAGTCATTCGCTTCGGCGTCGACCCCACTTATGCGCCATTCGAATCCAAGGCGCCCGATGGCAGCCTTGTGGGTTTCGATATCGATCTTGGCAACGCGATCTGCGAACAGCTGAAGGTCAAGTGTGTATGGGTCGAGAACTCCTTCGACGGCATCATCCCGGCGCTGAAAGCCAAGAAGTTCGATGGCATTCTTTCTTCGATGAGCGTGACCGAGAAGCGTCAGGCGCAGATCGCTTTCTCCGACAAGATCAGTAACGTGCTGCCGCGTCTCATTGCGAAAAAAGGCTCCGTTCTGCAGCCAACGGCCGAATCCCTCCAGGGCAAGCGCGTCGGGATCGAGCAGGGTTCCACGCAGGAAACCTATGCCAGGACGTACTGGGCACCGAAAGGCGTCACCGTAACGACCTACCAGAACCAGGACCTGGTTTACCAGGACTTGATCGCCGGCCGCCTGGATGCAGCGCTGCAGTCTTCAGTGCAGGCCGACCTGGGTTTCTTGAAAACCGAGAACGGACGTGATTTCGCGTTTGCCGGCCCGGAATTGCGCGACCCGAAAACACTGGGTGTGGGAGCGGGGATCGGTTTGCGCAAGGAAGACAATGAACTTCGCGAACAGATCAACGGGGCGCTTGCCGAGATTATCAAGGACGGCACTTACCAGAAGATCTCCGACAAGTATTTCTCCTTTGATATCTACAACTGATTGATTTCAAGTCGCGGACTTGAAGTTCTTGCGAATCCAGACTTTTGCGGCATTCAAAAACAACAAAAATACGATTGAACAAGATAGCCGGCATCGCTGGGCTATCGAATTCAAGGAGAATGTAATGTCCTTGGCAGACTATGGGCCGCTGATCGCGAGTGGCACCTGGATGACACTGAAGCTGGCCACGTTATCGCTGCTGGCCGCGGTACTGATCGGGTTGGCAGGCGCCAGCGCCAAGTTGTCGGGTAACCGGTGGCTGCGCAATATCGCCACCCTCTATACCACGATGATACGCAGTGTTCCCGACCTGGTGACCATGCTGTTGCTGTTCTACAGCATCCAGATCCTTCTCAACCAGGTCACCGAAGGGTTGGGAATGGATCAGATTGACATCGATCCCTTCCTCGCCGGTGTCGCAACGCTCGCGTTCATCTACGGTGCTTATTTTACCGAGACCTTCCGCGGTGCTTTCCAGTCGGTCCCGCGCGGCCAGACAGAGGCGGCCATGGCCTACGGCCTCAGCCCATGGCAGGGGTTCTATCGCATTCTGTTCCCGCAAATGATGCGCTTTGCCTTGCCCGGTATTGCCAACAACTGGCAGGTCATGATCAAGGCCACCGCGCTGGTGTCGATCATCGGTCTGTCCGATATCGTCAGGGCCACCCAGGATGCCGGGAAGAGCTCCATGCAGCTGTTCTATTTCACCGTGATCGGTGCGCTGATCTATCTCGCCATTACCACGGTTTCCAACGGCGTCCTGATAGGGCTCAAGCATCATTACTCCGTCGGCATTCGGGAGGCTGACCTGTGATCGCGATTATCCAGGAATACTGGCAAGCGTATTTGTGGTCGGACGGCGCCAGCTTTTCCGGCCTGGCAATCACCTTGTGGCTGCTGGTGCTGTCGATCGCGATCGGATTTGTGCTGTCGGTGCCGCTGGCCGTGGCTCGCGTGTCGAAGAACCGCTTTATCCGGCTCCCCGTCTGGTTTTACACCTATGTGTTTCGTGGCACGCCGCTCTATATACAACTGTTGATCATCTACACCGGTGTCTACAGCCTGAGCGTGGTGCGCGAGCACGAATTCCTCGACATGTTCTTTCGTGAAGGCTTCAACTGCACGGTGCTGGCGTTCGCGCTCAACACCTGCGCCTACACCACGGAAGTCTTCGCTGGCGCGATCAGGTCGGTGCCCTACGGCGAGGTAGAAGCGGCGCGGGCCTTCGGCATGTCCAGGTTCACCCTGTACCGCCGCATCATCCTGCCCTCGGCGCTGCGTCGCGCACTGCCGTACTACAGCAACGAGGTGATCATGATGCTGCATTCGACCTCGGTGGCGTTCACCGCCACGGTGCCCGACATCCTCAAGGTCGCCCGCGACGTCAACTCGGCCACCTATGCATCGTTCGAGGCGTTCTTCATCGCCGCATTGTTGTACGCGGTGGTTGCGCTGTCGCTTGTCTGGCTGTTTCGTCGCGGTGAAACCCGCTGGCTGGCCTTCCTGAAACCCCAGGCCGCCTGAAGGCCGCATACCCAGGGTCAAACCCATGTACAAACTCACCGTAGACGATCTGTACAAGAAATATGGCAACCATGAAGTGCTCAAGGGCGTGTCGATCAAGGCCAGGGCAGGCGACGTGATCAGCATTATCGGCTCTTCGGGTTCCGGCAAGAGTACCTTCCTGCGCTGCATCAACTTCCTCGAGCAGCCGTGCGCCGGGCGCATCACGGTGAACGCCGAGGAAATCCGCACCGAGAAGGACAAGAACGGCGGGCTGCGCGTGGCCAACCAGAAGCAGCTGCAAAGCATGCGCACCAAGCTGTCGATGGTGTTTCAGCACTTCAACCTGTGGGCACACCTGTCCGTGCTGGAAAACGTGATCGAGGCGCCAATGCATGCGCTTGGCCTCAGCCGCGACGATGCGCTGGCTCGCGCGCGCAAGTACCTGGCCAAGGTCGGCCTGCCGGCGAGCATGGAGGCAAAATACCCCTCGCACCTGTCCGGCGGTCAGCAGCAGCGCGTGGCGATCGCCCGGGCGCTGGCGATGGAGCCGGAGGTGATGCTGTTCGACGAGCCGACCTCGGCGCTCGACCCCGAGCTGGTCGGCGAGGTGCTCAAGGTGATGCAGGCCCTGGCGGAAGAGGGCAGGACCATGGTGGTGGTGACGCACGAAATGGCCTTTGCCCGGGAGGTGTCCAACCATGTGATCTTCCTGCACCAGGGCAAGATCGAGGAAGAAGGCAATCCAGAGCAACTGTTCAAGCACACCCGCAGCGAACGGCTCAAGCAGTTCCTGGCCGGCAACTTGAAGTAGCTCTTCGGCTAACCCCTTAAAGAGTGCCCCCGCTGGTTATCTGGCTGCGGGGGCCCGCTCAAACAGTGATGAGGTTCAAATGACGTTCTGGTTGCGTAATGTCCGCCCCTATGGCGGCGAAGTCGAAGACTTGCAGATTATCGAGGGGCGCATCGGCGAGCGTCGGCCTGCCAGCAACAGTCCCGTCGCCGGCCCTGACCTTGACGGACAGGGTCAGTTACTCGTTCCGTCATTGGTGGAAAGCCACATCCATCTGGACAAGACTCTGTGGGGACAGCCATGGCGGCCTCACAGTGCAGGCCCCAACCTCAAAGCGCGCATAGCCAACGAACGGCAGATCCTGCGCGAGCTCACATCGCCCATTGCCGAGCGCGCCGGTGCCCTGCTGGAGCAATGCATCGCACGCGGCTCGCTGTTGTTGCGCTGTCATGTCGACGCCGACCCCGAGTTGGGTATCGAGCATGTGCAGGCCATGCTGGAGCTGCGCGAACGCTACGCCGACCTGGTGGATATCGAGTTCGTCACCTTCCCTCAGGTTGGCCTGGTCAACCGCCCCGGCGTTGAAGCCTTGATGCAACAAGCCCTGGAGCTGGGAGTCGAAGTAGTCGGAGGGCTGGACCCTTGCGGCATCGACAATGATCCCGTCGCCCACCTGTCGATCCTGTTCGAACTCGCGGACAGGTTTGATCGCGGTATCGATATCCACCTGCATGACGGTGGCGAGCTGGGGCTCTGGCAGATCGCTCGCATCGTGGACTTCACCGAGCGTTATCAGCGCCAGGGACGCGTCATGATCAGCCATGCCTTTTGCCTGGGCATGAAAGACTGGGCGCAAGTGCGGCCGTTGGCTGAACGCCTGGCGGCCAACCGGATTTCCCTCATGACCACGGCGCCATCGGATATTGCCATCCCGCCCTTTGCCGAGCTGCGCTCAGTGGGGGTCAACGTCTGCCTCGGTTCGGATGGCATTCGCGACGCATGGACCCCCATGGGTAATGGCGACATGCTCGAACGCGCGATGTTGCTCGCCTTGCGCTGCGGGATGCGAACCGACCCTGAAATCTGCGCAGCGTTCGAAGCCGCCGCCGGCAACGGGGCGCTGGCACTGGGGCGGAGCGATCATGGATTGGCGACAGGGCAAACAGCCAACCTGTTGCTGTTGCCCGCCGAGACACTCAGTGAAGCCGTGGTGGCGCGTCCGCTGGCACGGACGGTGATCAGCCGCGGAAAAGTCGTGGCGAAAAATGGCAGCCTGCTGCAGAGCCGCCTGTGACCCAAGACACTTTGCCCCCAGCCTCAACCGGATGCCCTGTATGACACATCGCGACGACGTGAATGCACACCTCAATAAAGTCGACCTGCTGATCGAGCACGGCGTGGTCATTACCGTGGACGAACAACGGCGCGTCATTGAGGACGGCGCAGTGGCCGTGCTCGGCAACCGTATCGTCGCGGTAGGGCGCACGGATGAACTGCGGGCGCGCTTCACGGCGGTAAAAATCATCGATGCACGCAACAAGGCGGTACTCCCGGGCTTGATCGACAGCCACGCCCACGCCGGCCACGCCATGCTGAAAACCATCGGCGGCGGGGAGGGCGATGCCTGGATGGAGGCGTGCGAGATCATCTACACCTCGGCCTCCGGAGTCGGGTTCTGGGAGGCCGACGCCAGGTTGTCGGCACTGGAACGGCTCAAATACGGCACCACCACCGGTGTGTCGCTATTGGGCGGAGGCGATTCGATCATGCGCGTCGACGACCCGGTCTACGCGCAACGCCATGCCCGGGCAATCGCCGACATCGGGACCCGCTCGGTGGTCGCTGTCGGGCCGTCGCGGGCGCCAGCGCCGCGCACCTATCTGGACTGGTCGACCGAACCGCCCACTCGGCGCGACGTCAGTTTCGAGAAGATGTTCGAGGTCTGCGAGGAAATCGCCAGGACTTGCGACGGAATGGGTGACGGCCGGGTGCGCATAGCGATCACGCTGCCGGTGTACGCGCCACAATACGAAC
This sequence comes from Pseudomonas sp. 18173, assembly GCF_050432945.1. Lineage (NCBI taxonomy): Bacteria > Pseudomonadati > Pseudomonadota > Gammaproteobacteria > Pseudomonadales > Pseudomonadaceae > Pseudomonas > Pseudomonas sp. 18173. The sequence continues at coordinate 34,563 of NZ_JBKFTN010000025.1, read as the reverse complement.
CCGGCCATCAGGAGCTGGCTCCTTTGTTCCGTCAGCAAGCACAGGACTATCTGGCGCTGGCCCAGCGCCATGGCCTGACGTTCACCCAGGATGGTCATCGCGCCGGTACGCTGGCGCTGGCCCACCACGAGCTGGGCCTGCTCGGCCCGACTTCCTTCATGTCGCACTGCATTGACCTGACCCCGGAAGACATCGCCCTGTGCCGCGAGACACAGACCAAAATCGTGCACAACCCGAGCGCCATCATGTCGATCCTGGGCCGCTGCCCGGTACCGGAACTGATCGAGGCCAATGTCACCGTCGCCCTCGGCTCCGACGGCGCCGCCCCGGACCGTGGTTACGACATGTTCCGCCATATGTTCCAGTGCATGCACTACCACCGCCGCCATTTCCGCGACCCGGACATCCTGCCCCAGGGCAAAGTGCTGGAAATGGTCACGATCGATGCCGCCAGGGCACTGTCGATGGAGCATGAGATCGGCTCGCTGGAAGTCGGCAAGAAAGCCGACATCATTCTGATCGACCTGTTCAAGCCGCACCTGATGCCGATGAACATGCCGGTGCACCGTGTCACTTGCTTTGCCAATGGCGCGGACGTGTGCACCACCATCGTCGATGGCAGGATCCTGATGGAAGACTATGTCGTGCGCGCGGTCGACGAAGCGGCCGTGCTGGCCGCGGTGCAGGAGGAGTCGGAACGCATGCTGGAACGCAGTGGCTTGCGCCACCTGACAGAGGAAAAGCACAACCTCTGGCGGGCGGCACGGTATCACTCGGCAGGTTGATTAAAACGGTGTGCTGGCACTAGCGCCGATAGTAGCGGTGGTCGTCCTCGTAACGGTACCGCATGGCCCGATCCTGGTGGCGCTCCCAATAACGATCGCGTTCGGCTTCCCGACGGGCTTGTTCTCTACGCCACTGATCTCTATGCCACTGCTCTCTACGCCAGTCGTCCCGGCGCCAATCGTCCCGGCGATAGTGCCAACGGCCGTCACGCCAGTAGCGGTCGTCATGGGCCAGCAACGGCCCTGGCTGCTTGTCGACCATGCTGGCCAGGTTCGGCCAAGGGTTGCCGGCCGCCTGGACCGGAGCCTGAACGGCTGCGACTTCAGTTGTGAAAGCGGGGGGCGGGGTCTTCATTTGTGTTGCAGATGCCGAGCCCACCGCCGCGAGTGCGAACAGGCCGAAGAGCACCATCCGTGGGTCATGGAATTTCATGAACGAAGACAACCTCTGATTGACAATTGGACGAGTGGCCATCCGCCCGCGGGTTTGCGCTAACCGGGCGGATATGCCTATCCACATAGACCGATAAACAGGGAAAAGTTCTAGAGAGCCGCTGTTTAAATAGCTGATTGCCCTCCAGTGTTCGGCGCTTTTGAGGTATTGGCTGCGATGGTCTGTACTGCGGGAACTTCAGGGCACTGGCCAGGTCAATTGGGGCCCTGTATCGGAGAAGCCGAGCAGCGCTGGTGGCCTGTGTCTGGACAGTGCCGTCCGAGTTCAGTCGAGTCCGCCGCCCTGATGCCAACCAATAGTTTTCTACCGGGTCTCCTCCTGGCGTTCTGCGCCTTCGCGTCGCACTGTTCGGTTGCCGCCGAGCGAGGAGCAGCCACGCAAAGTAACCGCGCCTCTACCACCCTGATCGAAACCGCCTCGCGGCAGTATGAAAGTGGTCAGCTGGACCAGGCTGCCGCGACGCTGGAACGTGCCCTGCATATTCAGCCGAACAATCCCGCGACGCTGCATTACCTCGGTGTGTTGCGTCTTCAGCAGGGGCAGTACCAGCAGGCTGAAACTTTGGCACTGCGCTCGAACGTGCAGGTAGGAAGCAACGTCGAGTTACGCAACCGCAACTTTCAGTTGATCCAGGCGGCCCAGCGGGCTAAGGCCTCGAATACCCCAGCGCAAGCCAGCGAGGGCCTGGTTGCAGTGCAGAAGGGGCAGGATGAACAGGTCGATGCAGCACAGATCCAGGAAGCACAGATCGCGCCTGTTGAACAACCCGCTGCGGACACCGGGCAACACCCTGGCATCCTTGATCGCATTAAGGCTGCGTGGGCCTCGATTTCGCCGACGGCGGACAGGCCACAGCCTGAAGGAACAGCGCAAATGGCTTCCGTCGAGCCTGCGCCCGAGTACGGTGACGTCGTGATTCCCCGAGGCCATTTGCCGCCTCCAGGGAAATGCCGGATCTGGTTTCCTGATCGCCCGCCCGGGCATCAGCCAGCAGTCGGCAGCTGCAAGAAACTACGCCACCGGTTACCGCCGGGAGCCATACTGCTATACGGCTGAAGTTGCGGGTGAGCCGCTACTCAAGCAACTGATCGATCAACACCGCGTTGGTGTAGACCAGGCTGCCATCGCTGGCACGGTGCCCGACCAGGTGAAACTGACCGCGTTCGTGGTGCAAATAGACGCGCATACGACAGTCGGACAAGGGGGCGTATCCCTCGGGCATGATCAATTCCATGGTATCCATATCGACATCGACCATGGCTTCACGTTCGTGGGACTGCTGCAAGCGCTCTTCAGCCTGCTCCAGACGGACATGCAGAGGGCCGTCGACGTAAAAATGGATCTCACCGATCGGGATGGACTTCTGGTCGGGGCTGGGCTTGCACCAGCCTTCGATCGTCAGGGCACTCATGACGAAACCTCCGATGTGGATTGCTGGACTCTGTTAGTTATCGTCCCTGCTCATTGCGATTACTCATGTTTGACGACTGCACAAGGGCAGGGTTCGTTTTTTTTGGCTGCATCTGGCCGATCGCTGCCGTCCGTCATCAGAATCCAAGTATAGCTGGCAAGCGGAAGTCCCTTGCCAACCTCACGTTACAAGCCGATGGCTCTATACTTCTTACTGACTTTGCCGCCCCGACGGGTGGTATTTGTCTGGCCTGCTTGGATGTCAGTGGCGATGCTCTTGCATAACCAATGAACAACAGGAATAGGATGAAGAGCAAATGGCGATAGCAATTGTCCTGATACTAATCGTTATTGCATCCGTGCTATTCCACATACTTGCGCCCTGGCATGCGACACCGGCAGCGTCCAACTGGGGGTCCATAGACACCACCCTGTTCATCACCCTGGTCATCAGCGGAATATTCTTCATTGCCATCATCGTATTCATGGCAGTAGCGGTGATGCGCTTTCGTCACAAGGAGGGTGCCCGGGCGGCCTACCAGCCAGAAAACAAGAAGCTGGAATTATGGTTGATCATCGTTACCTCGATAGGTATTGCCGGGATGTTGGCGCCAGGCCTGGTTGTTTATAACGATTTCATCCGGGTGCCGAAAAATGCCTACGAACTTGAAGTGGTCGCCCAGCAGTGGCAGTGGGCTTTTCGTTTTGCCGGTCAGGACGCAAAGCTGGGCAGGTCGGATATCAAGTTCGTTGATCCGGGCAATCCCCTTGGCCTTGATCCCAAGGACCCGGCAGGGCAGGACGATGTACTTGTGATGAATAATGAAGTTCATCTTCCACTTGATCGGCCGGTGAAAGTCTTGTTGCGTTCCAAAGATGTGCTGCACGATTTCTATGTACCGCAAATTCGCAGCAAGATGGACATGGTGCCAGGGATGGTCTCGTACTTTTGGTTTACGCCGACCAAAACCGGAAAATATGAAACCCTGTGCGCCGAATATTGTGGTGTCGGTCATTACAACATGCGCGGCCATATGATCGTGGATGAACCGGACGCCTTCGATCAATGGCTCAAAGGCCAACCGACGTTTGCGCAGACGTTGACCACAGCTGCCAGGCCCAGCCGGGACAGCCTGTTGGAAAAAGGCCGCCTGCTGGTCGAGAAATACGGCTGCGGTGCCTGCCATAGCCAGGATGGCAGTGCCAGCCTCGGCCCGGGATGGAAGGGGCTGTACGGCCGCGCTGAAAAGATGGCCGATGGCTCCAGCGTGCAGGTCGACGAGGCCTACCTGAAAGAGTCGATCCTCGATCCGAAGGCCCGCCTGGTACAGGGCTACCCGCCGGTCATGGTGACCTATACTCTTTCTGACGATGAACTGGGTGCGATCGTCGCCCTGATCAAATCATTGGGTGCTGCGCCGCAGGGTGATCAAGCCTCTACTGGCGAAGCATCGGCCCCGGGTGAAGACCTGGTGGCGCAGGGCCAGCGGCTGGCCGGGTCGTTTGGCTGCCTGGCCTGCCACAGCGTCGATGGCACCAAGGGCGTCGGCCCCAGCTGGCAGGGCCTGTATGGCAAGACCGAAACCCTGGCCGACGGTACGAGCGTCAAGGTCGATGAGGGTTACTTGAAGGAATCGGTGCTTGATCCCTCTGCCAGGATCGTCAAGGGCTACGCAGCCGTCATGCCGGTCTTGAAGCCGAGCGACAAGGAACTGGACGCGCTGATCGCCTTTATCAAGTCCAAAGCGAATGCCGACGCTGATGCAAGCAAGGCGGAGCCAGGGAAGTCACCGTAAAGCAGCCAGGAACACACTGAAACTTCGCCAGGAGGATGACGTGATGGCCTATGCGGAGCAAGCCGAAACAGAAGCACTGCACGAGCCCAAGAGCTTCCTGACCAAATACATCTGGAGTCAGGACCACAAGGTCATAGCCGTTCAATATTCCCTGACGGCTCTGTTCGTGGGGCTTATCGCCGTGGTGTTGTCCGACTTGATGCGCCTGCAGATAGGCTTCCCCGGCAGCCTGGCGTTCATGGATGCCAGTACTTACTACCAGGCCATGACCATGCACGGCATGATCATGGTCATCTACTTGCTGACGGCGCTGTTTCTGGGCGGCTTCGGCAACTATCTGATCCCGCTGATGGTCGGCGCCCGCGACATGGTCTTCCCCTATGTCAACATGCTCAGCTACTGGTTCTACCTGGTGGCGGTCGTGGTGTTGCTCGCCAGTTTCTTTGTCCCCGGCGGCCCCACCGGTTCGGGCTGGACGCTTTATCCGCCGCAGTCCATTGCCCGGGGAACACCGGGGGTCGAGTGGGGCATCGTGTTGATGCTCGTCTCACTGGCGATCTTTATTGTCGCCGCCACCATGGGCGGGCTGAACTACGTCACCACGGTATTGCAGGCGCGCACCCACGGCATGACCTTGTTTCGCATGCCGCTCTCGGTATGGGGAATCTTCATGGCCTCGATCATGGCTTTGCTGGCTTTCCCGGCGTTGTTTGTCAGCGCGGTCATGATGCTGTTCGACAAGCTGCTGGGCACCAGCTTCTTCATGCCGGCGATGGTCTCGCTGGGGCAGACGCTCGATCACCAGGGCGGCAGCCCGATCCTGTTCCAGCACCTGTTCTGGTTCTTCGGCCACCCGGAGGTGTACATCGTTGCGCTCCCGGCGTTTGGCCTGGTCTCGGACCTGATCAGCACCCATGCGCGCAAGAATATCTTCGGTTACCGGATGATGGTGTGGGCCATTATCGCGATTGGCGTACTCAGCTTTGTGGTCTGGGCACACCATATGTACGTCAGCGGCATGAACCCGTACTTCGGTTTCTTTTTCGCCGTCACCACCCTGATCATCGCGGTGCCGACCGCGCTGAAAGTCTATAACTGGGTGCTGACCCTGTGGCGCGGCGACATCCATCTGACCGTGCCGATGCTGTTTGCCCTGGCCTTTATCGTCACCTTCCTGGTGGGCGGCCTGACCGGGTTGTTTCTCGGCAATGTGATCGTGGACATTCCGCTCTCGGACACCTATTTCGTCGTGGCCCATTTCCATATGGTCATGGGCGTCGCGCCGGTATTGGTGGTGTTCGGCGGCATCTACCACTGGTTCCCGAAAATAACCGGGCGCATGACCAACGACATCCTGGGCAAGCTGCATTTCTGGATTACCTTCCTGGGCACCTATGCCATCTTCTTCCCCATGCACTACCTGGGATTCCAGGGCATGCCACGCCGTTACTACGCCTATGAAAACTACGCGTTCATCCCGCAGTCGGCGCAAGAGTTGAATGCCTTCATAACGGTGGTCGCCTTGATCGTCGGCGCTTCCCAGTTGCTGTTCGTGTTCAACCTGGCCTGGAGCGTATTCAAAGGCAAACCCGCAGGCAGCAACCCCTGGGGCGCGGCGAGCCTGGAATGGCAAACGCCGGACACCCCGCCGGTACACGGTAACTGGGGAGCCAAGCTACCGGTGGTGCATCGCTGGGCCTATGACTACAGCGTGCCCGGGATAGAACAGGATTTCGTGCCGCAAACGGTCTCTGCCGAGGAGCTGGAGCAAATGCGCCAACTCAGTGCCGGAACCAGTACCGCGGACGTCAAGCCATGAACAGGCTGCTATTGAGGAACGCCGACGGTGCGGACCCCGGCGGCAGCTGGAGTCGCGATCCCGAGGGCATTCAGGCCGGCGAGGGTGGTGATAGAAGCCACATCGCAAGGTTTGGCCTGCGCTTGTTTCTGGCGGCGGTGAGTTCGTTGTTCATGCTCTTCCTGCTCGCCTTTATCGCCCGCTCGCAAATGGCCGACTGGCTGCCCCTGACAGAACCCATGGCGCCGCTGGCCCATCCATGGCAGCTATGGGTGAATTCGGCTTTCCTGGTGTTGAGCTGCATCGCACTGCAGTGGTCGCGCAAGGCCGCCCGCCGGGCTCGAATGGACGCAACGGTCATCGGTTTTGTATTGGGCGGAGGGTTTGCCATTGCCTTTCTGGCGGGACAGCTCTGGGTCTGGCAGCAGTTTGTCGCCTGGGGCTACTTTGTCGCCAGCAATCCGGCCAACAGTTTTTTCTACCTGTTGACCGGCGTGCACGGCCTGCACCTGCTGGGCGGTTTGACTGCCTGGCTCAGGACCGTCGCTAAATTCCTGCGTCATGTGCCGTTGCCGCAACTGAGCGCCAGCATAGAACTCTGTGCCATCTATTGGCATTACCTGTTGGGTCTGTGGTTCGTGCTGTTCGCGCTGCTGACCAGCACGCCACAAACCTATGAAGCCATCGCCAGATTCTGCGGCCTGAGGTGAAACACCATGGCATCGCACCCGCACGTCCCAGTCGAGTCCAATCCACAAGGCTTGCCGCCCGCTCCGGGATGGGCGGGCATCGCCAGCGATTGGTCCTCGGATAAGGAGGCCTTCAAGCAGGTCCACTGGGGCAAGGCGATGATGTGGATATTCCTGCTCAGCGACACGTTTATATTCAGCTGTTTCCTGACCGGCTACATGTCGGTTCGCATGACCATCACCAGTGCCTGGCCGAACCCCAGCGAAGTCTTCGCCTTGACGATCGGCGGCAGGGAAATCCCGCTTATCCTGATCGCCATCATGACCTTTGTGCTGATCAGCAGCAGCGGCACCATGGCCATGGCCGTCAACTTCGCCTACCGCCATGATCGCGCGAAAACCACGGCCCTGATGCTGGCGACCGCCGCCCTGGGCGTGACCTTCGTCAGCATGCAGGCGTTTGAATGGAGCAAGCTCATCGCAGAAGGGGTGCGCCCCTGGGGGAACCCCATGGGCGCCGCGCAATTTGGCGCCAGCTTCTTCATGATCACCGGTTTTCACGGATTGCATGTATCAATCGGCGCTATCTATCTCAGCATTGTCGCGCGCAAAGTATTGCGCGGAGACTATGACCACTCAGGTAACTATCAGAACGTCGAGATAGCCGGGCTTTACTGGCACTTCGTGGATCTGGTGTGGGTGTTTATTTTTGCTTTCTTCTATTTGTGGTAGAGGAGCGCGAGTGATGGCACATGCTCAGGGTCAGCAACATCCAATCAGTTTGTACCTGAAAATCTGGGGACTGTTATTTGTCCTCAGCACGATGTCGTACCTTGTCGACTACTTCCACTTCCATGGCTACCTTCGGTGGTTCCTGATTATCACGTTCATGTTGTTGAAGGCAGGTTTGATTGTCTCCATCTTCATGCACATGGCGTGGGAGCGGCTGGCCATGGTCTACGCGATATTGGTACCACCCTTGTGTCTGCTGGTACTTGTCGGACTCATGGCCACCGAGGCGGATTATGTGTTCCTCAGCCGGGTCATCTTCTTCGGTCAATAAGCCGCTTCCGGATGGCCTTGAGCCTGCGGGTGCTAACCCGAGATCACTCGTTTGAACTGATGCCATTTGTGCTGCCAGGCCACAGTCCAGTGGGGGGCTGCCGCTCCGGTGCCGGCGACCGTAAGCTTTGGATGATGGCCGATGACCTGGTCCAGTATCGGCTCCTGGTTCGCTTCAACATCCACGAAGAAGATATGTTTACCTTCTTTGACCACCTGGCTGAAATTGCGGAAGTGAGTGTTCGGCACCTGGAACCCGAAGAAACCGCCTTCCCAGATGCAGAAGCCAAAAACAACGATGGCAAGGAAGATGAAAGGCATCCAGCCTACGGCGGATTCGGTCCAGCCCATCCAGTAGGCGCCGAGCAGCACCAGCGCTGCGAGAGGTATTCCAATCACCGCACCAATCTCACCGGAGTGAACAGCATCCTGTTCCATTAACGAGTTAACCTCGTGGAGGTGATGTTGTTCAACATCAGCAACTTTTTCACTGAGTACATGAATCTGTTCGGAGTTGATGCCGCTGGCTTCAAGTTCATATTCAACGCTTTCAAGATCGTTGAGATTGTCACTGATGTAATAGTGTCGATTCATGCCACACCTCCCATCTAGAGTTTGCTGTAGACCTCCTCTGTCAGGCAGCCGTTGACCAGTATTTGCAGTCTTTATCTGTACCAAGGGTAACGTTGCACACTTCGTGCAATCTGATCGAATTATAGCACTCGCCGGCAGGCGGACCCGTCGGTAACTTGCGACTGCGCCAGTATCGTGAGATCAATCGGACGCATGCTAGTTGATCTGCACAATGACCGGACCTTCGGTTACGATCGGCGGGTTTGCGCGGATATTCGAGGTGTTTTTCTGAATCCACTCACGCGCGACTTTCGAACTCGCATCACTGCCGGCCTTGTCCGTGCAAACGGTCACCGACGTACCACCGTCACCGGTATTGAGCAGTGTGTAGCTCACCAGGCCAGGCACTGTGCGCAGGGTGGCTTCGATGTCGACGTTACGCTCTTCCAGAAGCTCGAAAAGCTGTTTTGCACCCGTTCCCAGGTAGGTTCGTATAACCGCATACATGGTCGTCTCCTTGGGGAGTAACGATCCGTTGATTGCCGCAATCACTCAAGTTTGAGTTCATCCTGATTTACTAAGCTTAGTCAAACGCCAGCAACAATCGAAACGCAACGACCACCGGCCACCCCTGGCCGTTATCTGACGATCGCTGAGCAGTTCATGCTCCATAACAAGCGGCTATTGCAATAAGCGCGAGAAAGCAGACCAACTGAACGCAAAAGAAGGAAAACCGAACTGCCACGAACCTGTTGGTTTGCACATGGGATACGTGAACCAATGACTGGCACACGCGAGCGATCAGCACGAGTATGGACAGGTAGTTCACTGCCGGGCCGTTGATATCAAGAGCGGAAATCACGAACACGATGACGGCAAAGACTGGCAGGTTTTCCACGCAGTTGGCGTGTGCCCTGGTCCCGCGCTGGTACCAGTCCGCGCCTTCGAGCCGGTCGCTTCGGAAAGAGGCGATCGGCGCACTGGAGAACAGGATGGCGACCCAGCGGTAAACGCCGACGGTTGCCATCAACAGCAGCAAAGTCCAGGTCGCAAACCCAAGCAGCATCCACATCGGTATCGTCATGGCCGCCATCCTCGATAGATCGTTATCCCACTGTCGGTCGGTCGCTGCCGATCAATTGTTCATGATGGGGGCCAGTGCGGTCTGAATCCTGGACAGCTGCGCAGGCGTTGTCATGTGCGTCAGCAGCCGACCAAAGTGCGGATGCTGCACACCCGAGATGATGTATTGCCAGCGGTAGGCGCCCAGCACACCGGCTTTGATTTGCGCTGTCTCATCGGCGCTGAACGATCGTGAAGCATGACCGATGAAATAGTCGGCATCGGATGCCGATTGGGCTTGCAGGATGGCGTCGACGGCCGCCACCAGCGCAATCAGGTCATTCACCGCCTGGTCGCGCTCGGCCGGTGACAGTTTCGCGTGCTCGGCCTGCCACTCCAGTTCATCGAGTACGACGTGTCGGCTCTCATCCATCCAGTGAAATTTGAAAACGTCCTTGAACAGCGGGCACAACTCTTCGCGCGGCGCGATGCTCTGTACGTAATGCGCCTGAACGAACAGCTCGATATGACAGGTCAGCGCCAGTACCGACCAGGTGCTGGCCGCCAGTACCGTGCGCGCCACGTCGTTTGGATCGGCCACTTGACGATAGCCTGCGGGCAATTGCGAACCCATCATCGTCTCCATGCGCCGGAACAACGCCTGGTGCTTGATCTCGTCGTTGGAAAAGCGCACCAGCGCCTCGAGTGCGAGTTGATCGTCAAACACATGGGCCCGACCTTGATCGAGCATTTTCGCGCTGATAAATCGCTCCACCAGGCCAAAGACATACGCGTAGGTTCGGCCCTGAATCTGACTGAGCAGGCGCGCCTCAGGTGCGGCGAGAAAAGTCAGGCGGTCGACCTGCGACAACCCGTCGGGCAGGAATTTTCGCGAGAAGTCGAAACGCCGGTCCTGGAGCAAATCGCGATCGATCTGCCATTGGTTCTTTTCTGATGACCGGACAATCCGCGCATAACGGGCAGCGTTGCCTGACTCTGAGCCGGGCAGGGTAGCGATGGTGTTCATATGGATCTCCTGTAGCCCTGGTTGAATTGCAATGGGGGCAATTACGGTTGACGCCGGAGCCAATGACCTTGGGTGAAGCCTCTGGGAACAGTCTTGATCGCTGAGTCCGCGCTGGTGCTAATCTAGGTCTCGCGGTTCGGGCGGCAAATGACCGGTGCGCCTGATTACATGCTCCGGACTCCGGAAAGGAGGGCTGGCAATTGCTGGACGCGCTTTCTGATGTTTTGCGAGTGATTCGGCTGTCTGGAGGAGTGTTCCTCGAGGCGGAACTCACTGCGCCCTGGTGCATCAACGGCAGACTCTCGGCGGATGATTGCAAGCCGTTCCTGGCAGTACCCCGGCATATCATTGCGTCGCATTTTGTCGCGGCGGGGCACATGCAAATACGCGTCGACGGTGAAACCGCCATCGAGGTGGGGCCAGGCGAACTGGTTCTGCTGCCGCGCAATGACGCTCACGCTTTTGGCAGCGACCTGAGTGTTGCGCCGATGCCGGCCAGAGAAGTCATTCAGCCACCGGACGTCGGCGGGATTTCACGGATCAAGTACGGCGGGGATGGCGAGGCCACGCAGTTGTTGTGCGGGTTCCTCGGCTCTGAAACACCTTTCAGTCCGTTGCTTTCGTCGTTGCCATCCTTGTTGAAACTGGACGTACGCGCGACGGCTTCCGGTGCGTGGATCGAAAGCTCGTTCCGTTTTGCTGTCAGTGAGATCGCGGCGGGGCGCGTCGGTTCGGCAACGGTCATCGCCAAGTTGTCCGAGCTGCTGTTCGTCGAAGCCGTCAGCCAGTATGTCGCCAGCCTTCCCGCCGAGCGGCGCGGGTGGCTGGCGGGTTTGCGGGATCGGCATATCGGCCGCGCACTGGCGCTACTCCATGCGCGTCCGACCGAAAGCTGGACTGCAGAAGCCCTGGCGCTTGAAGTGGGCATGTCGCGTTCGGTTTTCGCGGAGCGATTCACGGCGCTGGTCGGACAGCCACCGATGCAATACCTGACGCTCTGGCGCATGCATGTGGCCGCTCAACACCTGCGCGAAGGTCGCGGCAATGTGGCGCAAATCGGTTTTGCAGTCGGCTACGAATCCGAAGCGGCGTTCAGTCGCGCCTTCAAACGCCAGTTCGGCACATCCCCCGGCACCTGGCGCAGACAATCGGCTTGAGAAGGACCCGTGCCGGAGGAATCCTGAAAAAGCCAGGCAGCAACCGAGCCCAAAGCCGCCTGTGATGTCAGACGGCTTTGGGTTGAAACGGTCATGCAAGCGGCTTTTTGCGTTTGCTGACGACATGACCAGCTGTTTGATGGATGACGCTAGCCTTTACCACCGCTGCCTCTGCCGCTGCTGCCATCATCACTACCGCCTCTGCTGCTGCCACTGCTGCCACTGCTGCCACTGCTGCCACTGCTGCCACTGCTGCCACTGCTGCCACTGCTGCCACTGCTGCCACTGCTGCCACTGCTGCCACTGCTGCCACTACTGCCACTACTGCCACTACCACTGCTGGCTCCCTGGATAACGTTGACCTTGACCTGTGGTCCGACGCCATCCCCGGTACGGAATGTAGGCAGCGCAACCGAGTCCACGAATTTCACGCCGTCCCAGCTGGGCAACGGTGTGGGCATCAACTGGAACTGGCCCGGGTGCTCGGAGTCCCAGCGCAGCAGCATCGAGGTGTCCTCATGCTGGGTGTTGTGGCAGTGCTCCATGTAGGTACCGGCAAACTCGCGAATGCGTATGGCCATTTCGACATTGTCGAGGCTGTCAGCGCTGTCGCCTATACGGTAGACGTCTTTACGCGCGCCTTTTTCCCATTCGGGTGGTGGTTTGCCACCGCGACTGAGGATGACCCCTTCCTCGAAGTGCACGTGCACCGGGTGACTCCAGCCATTGCCGCCGTTCTGGATCTTCCAGATCTCCAGCGTGCCTTCACCCTTGAACCCGGCCGGTGTCGGGCCATTGGCCAGTTGTGGCGCAGCGGAAATCCGCCGCGGGTCCATGTTGAAGCCCGGGCCGCCATCGGTCTTGATCGTCCAGGGCGTCTCATCGGTGCCATCGGAGCGGCCAAAGATAAAGGTGCGGTGCCGCGCCTGGGCAAGCCGGGCGATATCGGCAGGGTCATCACGGTGCAAGGGCAGGGGGATCATGAACTTGCCTTCGGGCTTGCCAGGCTTGGCAGGCTCGTAGTCGACCGGGTTCAGGCTGACATCCTGGCCGGTGTAAGGCTGGACGTTCAGTTGCAGGAACACGCCCACCCCCGGATCACCGTTGATCCACTGTGGCCCGTGACTGGTTGGCCTGACCACGGGCAGGTACTTCCCGGACAGCACATCGCCCAATGGAACGTCACGATTGGGGCGCTTGCCGTTTTGATGCTCCTCGATATTGACGAAGTAGATCTTGTCGCCTGGCTTGATGCCGTTTTTCGCGAAATCGACGACGATGTCATAGCGTTCGGCAATGCCCAGGATCGGCAGGATGGCATTGTTGTTCTGTGTGTCGCCGTCGTGGTCGAGGTCCAGGCTGCCGTCGAAGGGTATCGCGTGCTCCATGAGGTTGCCGTCGTTGGCAATCATGTGGAACGGCACGCGGATATAAGACACGCCGGAACCTGCCGGACCGGGGAACTCGCCACCATTACCACTGACCTGACGCACCAGCGCGAACTTGAAGTAGCGGGATACCGATCCATCGAGAATGCGGAAACGGTAGCGGCGGGCACGTACGTCCAGGAAGGGCTTGTACTCCCAGTTGGTCAGCACCTGGTCACCGAGAAAACCGTCGGTGTTGAAGGGGTTGAACCACAATTGGCCGGTCTTGTCCCAGGCCTTGTCGGCGATCGTCAGGTTGATGTCATAGTCGCGGTTACCCCAGCCCAGCGCCGAGCCGCTGGGCAAGCGCAGGTTGACGCCGTCGTTGACCGACTCGTTGCCACGGTCCACGGCGCTGTAGTAGTTCATCATCACCGCGTTGCCCTTGTAGACATTCTGCGCGGTGAAATCGAGCATGTGGTCGTGGAACCAGTGGGTGCTCATGGTTTCGCGCCAGTCGCCACGGATCTTGATGGTGCCGTTGTTGCACGTCTTGAAGCCGGGGCTGGCGTCGTTGACGAACAGGGTTTCACCGGGGTCGCACGGGAACGCTGCCCGTGGATCCTCGGCCTTGGTATTGATGGTGTCGTAACCGGCCAACTGGATCGGCCAGCGATAGTCGTAGTACTGGCCCGGGAAGAAGAACGCGTTGGTAAAACCGTCGCTTTCCGCAGGCGAGTGGCCGTTATGTTCGTGGGTGGTGAGGGTGTGCAGGCCAAAACCGCGGTTGGCCGCCGGGTCGATGGGCAAGGCATCGTAATGACGCATCAGCATCGCCTGGCCATAGCGTACCTGGAGCAGTTTGGGCGGAAAGGTGCCGTCGAACGTCCACAGCGCATTATGGTCCTGGACAGGGAGGTTGGGGTGAAACTGCACTTGAATGCCCTTGGTGGTGCCCTCGTTGGCCGGGTCGCCGTTGGTGTTGTGATAGAGCCCGCCTGGCCCGAATTCTCCGACGGCGTAGTTATGCCGTTGCATACGATCACGCAAGCCGCTGTTGACGTGCGCGCCGGCTTGCACAGTCTTGAAAGCGTTGCGCGGGAAAAATTCATTGAAGCGCTGGTGCGCCCAGCCTTTTCCCGGTGGCCGGCCTTCTGCAGGCGAACCGACCCGGCGATTGAGGAAGGCCTCGATCTGCGCCTTCCAGGGGTTGTAGTCCAGCACATTGGAGAACTCGCTCGGGAAGGGCGTCAATGCCGGCTGCCTGAGAAAGGCATCCAGCGCATCCGGCGACGGGCCGCTACGCGCCACAAACAATGGATCTTGCGCTGGTGCGGGGCCCACCGTCGGGACCGGAAACGGCACGGGTGATGGCGGGTCGGCTGCATTGAGCTTGTTCGAACCGAACTCCTCGAACAGTTCAAGTTTCTGTGTGAACGGTTGAGCCCCGAACAATGGGCTGGCATTCCCGTTAGTGGGGATATTGAAGCTGGTCTGCAGATTGGGTGGCAGCACATTGTCGGCCAAGGGCGTCTTTCGGTTACCGACCACGCCATTGGGCAAATCGAAGGCGCCGACGTTTGCCGGAGGCTGCTTGAGCAAGTTGCTCAATGCGGCATTGGGGTCGGCGGGTGGATTGGTGAACGCCGATGGATCGGTAGGAGGCGGTTGATCAGTGTTGTCGAGGGGGGCTGCCTGGGTGTGGGACAAGCCCAACCCCAGCATGATCGCGGCAGCAGAGATACTCAACGCCAGCCTGGTTTTGAACAATGGACTAGGAGTCAACCTTTCGGTATCCAGTTTCATCGCAAACACCTCTGACGGGTTCCGCAGAGCGCGTGGCAATGCATGGGTAACGAGCCACGGCTTTCTGGTCGGCTGGCGAAACATTTTGTTACGAGCCGGGATGTCGACGACGCAATTTTTCTGCCAAAAGTGAAAGGAAATGATTAATGGCTCTGCGCCATAATCCCCTTGCTGGCGGGCTTTGAGCGCGGGTATCAGAAGTTGGGTGAAGGCCCCCGATAATGGGGATTACACCCCCCCCAATACAGGGTCAAGTTGTTCACTGTAGGAGCGAGCTTGCTCCGGGCGGCGTTCCGACGATGGACTCAAGAGCGCTGCGTTTAGTCAGTTAACCAGCGGTATCGTTAACGACCATCGCGAGCTGGCTCGCTCCTACAGTGGGTTACCCAATTCAGGGCGGGGTATTCCGGACAGAAGTGGCCGTTTACGGCCTGTCGTCATTATTGACTGGATCGAACGGCTCCTCCGTCGATCAACAGGTTCTGCCCGGTCAGGTAGCCTGCATGGCTGCTGCAAACGAAGGCACAGAGCGCGCCGAACTCCTCCGGTGTGCCGAAGCGCTTGGCAGGAATTTCGTGACGGCACTCGTCAAGGAATGCCTCACTGTCCAGCCCCGATTCTTCGGCGGCCGCGATCAGGTTGTCACGCAAGCGGTCAGTATCGAAGGAACCCGGTTGCAGGTTGTTGATCGTCACATTGCGACTGGCAATGTTGTCCTGCCGGGCAAGCCCTGCGATAAAACCCGTCAGGCCGCTGCGCGCGCCATTGGACAGACCCAGGCTTTCGATAGGGGACTTCACGGCACTCGAGGTGATATTGATGATCCGGCCAAATCCGCGTGCCGCCATCCCGTCTACCGTGGCCTTGATCAATTCGATAGGGGTCAGCATGTTGGCATCCAGCGCCTTGAGCCAGGCGTCGCGATTCCATTCACGGAAATCTCCGGGGGGAGGGCCACCGGCGTTGTTGATCAGGATATCGAAATGCTCATGGGCCCCGAGCGCTGCCGCCCGGCTCTCGGGCGTCGATATGTCTCCGGCCACGGCGATGACCGTCACTTGAGGATTTATCGCCCTGAGCTCACGGGCCGTTTCATTCAACGTGTGTTCGCCTCGGGCGGTAATCACCACGTTCACGCCTTCGCGCACGAGTGCCTGTGCGCAGGCCTTGCCCAGTCCTTTGCTGGCGGCGCATACCAGCGCCCAGCGTCCTGCAATGCCCAGATTCATCGGTATTCTCCTGAAAGTAGGTCGCTGAAAGAATGCGGTTGCCTATTCATGCATGGTCCACGGTAGCAGACAGGTTTGGCGATCGCGCATCGATGCCCATGAAGCGCCGTACTCGCTCACCCTTGGCATCGCAGCGTATGGTTTCAGGTGCGGCATCGAGTTGAATATTGCCGTTCTCCATGAAAATCACCCGGTCGGAGATCGACATGGCGAAGTCCATTTCGTGGGTCACGATCAGCATGGTCATGCCTTCCTTCGCCAGGTCGCGGATCACGTTGAGCACATCGTTGACCAGTTCCGGGTCGAGGGCCGAGGTGGGCTCGTCGAACAGCATGATCTGCGGCTCCATGGCCAGGGCCCGGGCGATTGCCACGCGCTGTTGCTGCCCGCCGGAGAGCTGGTGCGGGTACTTGTGGGCATGGGCCAGCAGGCCGACCTTGTCCAGCAGCGCATAGGCACGATGCTCGCTCAGCTCGCCCGGTTGGCCGTGGTAACGCGGTGCCAGGGTGACGTTGTCGAGAATGGTGCGGTGCGGGAACAGGTTGAAGTTCTGGAACACCATGCCGATGTGGCGCACGCCTTTGCGCAGGCGGGCGCTGTTGGGTTTGTCCGACGCTTCGATGAATTTTTCGCCGAACAACAGAATGTCGCCGGTATCGATGCTTTCCAGGCCGTTGACCGTGCGGATCAGCGAAGTCTTGCCGGAGCCTGATGGCCCGATGATCGAGACCACCTGGCCGTAGTCGACATTCAGGTCGATACCCAGCAGCACTTTGTGCGTGCCGTAGCTTTTCTGGATGTTCTGCAGTTGCAGGATGGGCGTTGCGCTGTTGCCGGCGGCCTTGCGCGCTACGTCGGGCAACGCTTCGGCGCTGGCCTTGAACCTGGCGATGGTGGCTTCGTCGAGGGTGTGCGGCTTGCGGAAGTTCAGGTCCAGGTAGCGCTCCAGGCGCTGCAGGAAGTAACCGAACACGGTGACGATCAACACGTAGTAGACGCCGACCGCCGCCAGGGTCTCCATGACCAGGAAGTTGGTGGCATAGAGGCGCTGGCCGACCGTGAGGATTTCGGTCAGGGAGATGACCGAGACCAGCGAAGTCAGCTTGACCACGGTGATGTATTCATTGATCAGCGTGGGCAGCGAAATACGGAACGCCTGGGGGATCACGATCAGGCGTTGCATGCCGAACAGGCCGACACCCAGCGCGCGCCCGGCTTCCTTCTGGCCCTTGGCCACGGAAATCAGGCCGCCACGATGGATTTCCGCCATGTACGCCGCCTCGGTGACCACCAGGGCCAGCAAGCCGGAGTAGAAGGGGTTGGACAGGATCGGTCCGCTGCCGGGAAACAGTTGCGGCAGGTTGTAGACGAACACCACCAGCACCAGCAGCGGGATGCTGCGGAAAAACCAGATGTAGACCGCTGCCGGAATGCGCAGCAAGGGCGATTGGGACAGCTTGGCCGTGGCCAGGACAAAACCCAGGAGCATGCCGATGAACCAGGCCAGGGCGCTGAGCTGGATCACTGTGACGCAGGCTTTCCAGAAGTCCGGCAGGGAGAACAGGGAGAGAAAGTACGACCAATCGAATTGCATAGGGCACCTCAATCTGCCGCCCCCGTGCAGGAACGGCAGATGACCAGACTACAGGACAGGTTCTTATTGGGCAGTCGGCTCTTCCAGGCCATATTTCTTAAGGATAGCGGCGTATTCACCGCTCTTTTTCGTTTCCTCGAAGGCCTTTTGCACCGCCTGGTAGGTTTCGTCGTTACCTTTCTTGACGAAGATACCCAGGGTTTGCTGATAGATCGGGTGCTCGGTGGTGATCACGACCCGGCCATTGGTTTTTTCCGCGATCATTTTTGCCGCGCCGGCGATTTCAACCTGGGCCTGGATGTTCTTGGACAGCAGTGCCTGGGTCACTTCCGGCGCCGAAGGGTACTCGCTGACGGTGATCGCGCCCTTGTTGTTCGGCACGCAGTACTCGTCGGACAGCTTGCGGAACTCCTTGACCCAGGTCGTGCCCTGTTCCAGGCCCAGCTTCAGGCCGCACAGGTCCTCGGGCTTTTTCGCATTGATCTCGCTGCCCTGGGGCACCATGACGGCGGCACCGGTGTTGGCATAGGCGATGGTCTGGGCCTGGGTCTGGCGCTCTGGCGTGATGTACATGCCGGAAATGACCGCGTCGTACTTGCCGGAGTTCAGGCCCAGGATCAGGCTCGGGAACTTGGTGTCGACGAACTCCACCTTGGCGTTCATGTGCTTGGCCAGTGCCGTTGCCAGTTCGGGGTCCGAACCCACCACGTTCTTGTCCTTGTCATAGGACTCGAAAGGCGGGTAGGTGATTTCCATGCCGACCTTGAACGTGTCTGACGCGGCCATGCTCATCGATGCACCGAGCATGCCGGCTGCCAATACAGCCAGGCTCAACAGGTTTTTCTTATTGTTTTTCATCTT
This sequence comes from Pseudomonas sp. 18173, assembly GCF_050432945.1. Classification (NCBI taxonomy): domain Bacteria; kingdom Pseudomonadati; phylum Pseudomonadota; class Gammaproteobacteria; order Pseudomonadales; family Pseudomonadaceae; genus Pseudomonas; species Pseudomonas sp. 18173. Next base: position 15,893 of record NZ_JBKFTN010000025.1, on the reverse strand, counting down.
TTACTGACTCCGGCGTAGGTAAGGGTGTAGCTGAAAACTTCAATCAGGACGGTTGCGCCTGATTTTTCAAATGTCCGAAACTGGCGGGCTTGCGTGCCTTGCCTGGCAGTTGAACTTCCCCATTGGTCACCCTCTGGCGCAGATACTGATAGGTCTGCAGCGCCTGGCCATACATGTGTTCGCCGATCGTGATTTCTTCGTAGTCGTTGCCGGCCTGGGCGAACCCGGGCAGCGGTTTGATCTGGGTGTGATAGTCACAGGCATAAAACAGCGGGAAGGAATAACGCTCCTCCTGCACGCTGCGCACCCGGTGCGCAGTGGCAACGAATGCGCCTGCGGTCATCACTTCCAGCATGTCGCCGATGTTGACCACGAAGGCATCGGCAATCGGTGGTGCGTCGATCCATTGACCAAGGTTGTTCATCACCTCTAGGCCGGGTTTGTCGGCCAGGAGGATGGTGAAGCACTCGTAATCAGTATGGGCGCCAAGCCCCGGTGCGTCATGGGTTGCACCGTCGTAGGGGTAATGGATCAGGCGCAGCTTGGACGGCGGACGGGTGACCAGGCTGTCGAAATAGTTTTCGTCCAGGCCCAGGGTCAGGGCGAAGCCGCCGAACAGGCGCCGGCCCAAGGCGAAGATCGCTTCATAGTAGGCCTGCACCGATGCCTTGAAACCTGCCAGCTGCGGCCAGTCGTTGGGCCCCAGCAACGGCGTATTGGCCAGCACCAGCGGGTCATCGGCCGGGACTTCGAAGCCGACGTCAAAGGCCTCCTTGTGGTCCGGCTTGCCTTTGGAATAGACCTCTTCGCCTTCAGGCACGAAGCCCTTGTGGGTTTGCGAGGTGCCGATGTAGTGCCGCATCTTGGTGTCCAGCGGCTGGTCGAAAAAGTCCTTGGCCGCCTTGCGCAGGTTGGCGATCAGTTGCGGGTCGATGCCGTGATCGGTGATGTAGAGGAACCCGACTTCACTGGCGGCGCGCCCCAGTTGTTCAGCCACGGCCAGGCGGTGTTCCAGTTCAAAGCTGAACAGACCGGCGATGTTGACCACCGGGATGCTGTTGAAGTTGGCTTTGTGTGTGTCAGTGCTGATGCTTTTATTTTTATTGTCAAGCATGACGCGTCGGCTCCCTAAGGATGGCTTGAGTGGTGGAATCGCTCGAAGTGTTCGCGCTCGGTCTGGCCCATCCACACGTTCAACGACCACAGGTCGGCGACCGGGACATTGGTGAAGGGCAAATGGTGCAGGTAGCCGTCGGCGCCGAATTCCGGGGTCAGGGTGCTGACCTGGTAACCGCGGGCTTGCTGCGAGCGCCAGATGCTTTCCCAGTGCTGCTGATGGAAAGCCAGCTCTTTGGCATATTCAGGCGCTGCCGGGTGCGGAACCTGCGGGCCCTGGTCGTACCCGACCCGCGCCTGGATATGGTGAACCCGCTCGATGAAGGCGCTCAGGTCATCGGCCGGGTCATTCAACAGGCGTTCGCAGGTCACCACCCAATGGCTGATGTCACTGGTGAACAACAGGTCGGGCAATTGCCGGATCAACTCCAGGGTCACCCAGGGGTTGAACAGCGAACGCGAGCGGTGGGTTTCGAAACTGCAGACCTGGCCGTGCTTGCGCGCCAGATCCAGTGCCCGGCCAAAAAAATCCACTTGCTGTGGCAAGGACCAGCGGTCGTTGCCCGCCAGCACGTTGACGAAGCGTGGACCGAGTTCGGCGGCCCAGGCGAGTTTGCGGTCCAGGTCATCGAGGTGGACGGCAGGCGTTGCCGACTGCTCGGGCAGTACGTCGTACGCGGTGAAGACGGTGCTGATATAACCCGCGCGGTTGGCCTGGAGAAACGCGGCAAACTCGGCCCGTTCACCGGCGTCCACCGGCAGGCGCGCTTCCATGCCGTCAAAGCCGGCCCGCAGCAACTCATCGAGCGCCTGAGCCTTGCTGGCGGTGTAGCCCCACAGTGTGCGGAAAATTTCCAGCTTCATCGGTGATCCTCAAAAATCCCAGGGCCTGGAGCAAAAGAACTTCGACGGCAGCAGACGGTTGGGCGATCAATGGTCAGCAGCGGCAGGGGACTTTGCTCCCGGATTTCTGCGCCAGCTGATCCCGTTGAGCGATACCGAGGCTGGTTCGCTGTGGAGCCGATGTTAGGCACAGGCCACGCGACGAAAGAATCTGAAAACTCAAATGAATACTTCAGGTTTTCATTAACAAATAGCTGGCTATTTATCGTGCCTGTCAGGCGGGGTTTTTCGGGCGAGTACGTGTCTACGCTGGCTATTAGCGCGGTGTGCCTGCATTACGGCATCATTTTGAAGAGTCCCAAGCGACAGCGGGCGCCAAGCGCTGAAACCCACGGGTGGCGTGGGTCAGCTCGAGGAAGGGATGGCAGCCTCAACGCTCCATGACATAGGTGCCAGGTGCGGGGCAAAGGGGCGGATACTTGCGCGAGCCGAGCCTCTTCGGCGCCGGCAGGCTGTCACCCGAGCGCTGCCCGATCCATTCGCGCCAATGCGGCCACCAACTGCCTTGCTGGCGCTCCCCGGCGTTCTGCAGCCAGGTTTGCGGAGCCTCGGCGGCAGCAGGCGCCGCGTAGTAGAACGACTTGGGATTGCCCGGCGGGTTCACCAGACTCTGCAGGTGACCGGCGTTGGACAGTACGTAGGTCGTGTCCTCGCCAAACAGCCGGGCGGTGCCGTAGCAGCCCTGCCAGGGGGTGATGTGGTCGGTGGTGCCGCCAACCACGTAGGCGCCGACCTTCACCTGGGTCATGTCGATCGACTCGCCGGCTATCTCCAGTGTGCCCGGGTTGCTGTAGGGGTTGTGCTGGATCAGGTCGAGGTAGTCCGCGTGCAGTTGGGCGGGCAGGCGCGTGGTGTCGTTGTTCCAGGCCAGGATGTCGAAGGCCGGCGGCTTGTTGCCCAGCAGGTAGTTGTTGACCCAGTAGTTCCAGATCAGGTCGTTGGGCCGCATCCAGGCGAACATGCGGGCCATGCCCTGGCCGCTCAGCACGCCCTTGCGCCGGGAGCTGGCCTTGGCCGCGCGCAGGGCGGACGGGGTAGTGAACAGCCCCAGGGTGGTGTCGTCCAGCGCCGAGGGCATGTCGAGCACGCACACCGCCCAGCTGGTGTTGGCCACCTTGTGGCCTTCGCCACGGGCCGCCAGCCAGCCCAGGTAGGCCGCCAGGGTGATGCCGCCCGAGCAGGAACCCCACATGTTCACATCCGGGCTGCCGGTGATCCTTCGGGCCACGTCCACAGCCTGGTCGAGGCACAGCGCGTACTCGGACAGGCCCCAGTCGCGGTGCTCGCGGGTGGGATTGCGCCAGCTGATGACGAACAGGTTCACGCCGCTGTCCTGGATCCACTTGATCAGGCTTTTCTCCGGCGACAGGTCGATGGCGTAGTACTTGTTGATTTGCGGCGGCGACATCACCAAGGGCCGCGCATAGACATTTTCGGTGGTGGGCGCGAACTGCAGCAGCTCGAACATCTCGTTGCGAAACACCACGGCGCCCTTGGCCGTGGCGACGTTTTCGCCCACCTTGAACGGCGTGCTGTCGACCTGTCTCGGCAGCCCCCGGTTGTTCAGCATATCCTCGCCGAACTGGCGCAAGCCCCTGGCCAGGCTCATGCCACCGGTGTCCACCAGCTTGCGCAGCGCCGCCGGATTGGTCAGCGGCGAGTTGCTCGGTGCCACTGCATCGGCCAGGAGCGCTGCTACGAACCGGGCCCGGCTCTTTTCCATCGGGGCAAGGTCGGTGGAGTCGATGAAGCGGGTCAGCTCACTTTGGCCGGCCAGGTAGCTTTGCAGCAGCGCGCGCAGGAAGGCGTTGGATTGCCAGGCCGGATCGGCGAAGCGCTTGTCCTTCGGGTCCGGCGCGACGCTGGAGTTGCCGCCGACGATGCCGCGCAGCTCCTTCAGGTAGCCACCCAGATGAGCGCCAGCCTTGAGCGGCGACTTGCCCACGGCCTTGAGCAGGTAGCCGGCCGAGCTGACCAGGTCCGCCGCACGCACACTGACCAGCGGATTGCCTGCCAGGGTCTGGTTGGCAGCCGTGCCGATCAGCTCTTGTTGCCGGGTGACCTCCGGGAGATCGACATCCTTGCGAGCGCGACGTTTTCGGGCGGTCGCCGGGGGGCGTTGGGTGGGGGTTGCGGTCTCGTTCGTTCGGGTCGATCTGGTCATGGCGGCTCTCGTGTTCCGGGCGCTGTATTATTTTGCTCCGACTCTAGAGCAGCAGCGGCTGTGGCCACCTCTCATCGCACGACAGCGAATTTTCATTTGATGACAAAGGCTATCGTGGGCCGACGAGATGAGCGGGTGGCCTGCGGGACAGTTCGCGGCCACCTGGAGGGGGCAGGCCGCTACCCCAACGAAGCCACGCTATTGAGCAAGGTCTTGACCAGTTGCGCCTGGCGCGTGGCGCCAGTCTTGGCGAACACCCCCCGCAAGTGGGCACGCACGGTGTTGCGCGAAACCCCGAGCGCCTCGGCCGTCTCATCGAGGGTCTGGCCATCCATGACCAGCATGGCCACTTCGGTTTCCGTGCGAGTCAATTGGAACAGGCTGCGCAGCAGGTCGCGCGAGGCTTGTGGCGAGTCGGCGGGATCGCGGATGAACACCATCACTGCCGGGCGTCGGACGCTGTTGTGGGTCTGGTAGTTCATGGCAATCGGGCGCAGCAGCAAGTTCAGTGGCATCTCGCCGCTGGGCCGTGACAGGGTCAGGACTTGCAGGTCGTCGAGGCCGCGCTGGCGCTGTTTCGACACCGCCTGGACGGCCTGCTGCAGTGTGCGGTTCTCATGATTGGCGAAGGCACAGAGCCTGTCGTGCTTGCACTCCAGACCGTCATGGCTGTCGAACAGGCGCTGGGCGGCACGGTTGCAGCGCATCATCCGGCCGTTCTCGTCGAGGATGGCCGTGCCCACCATCAGACGGTCGATGGTTGCCGCGTAGAGCTGGCGCTCGGCATCGAGTTGATCTGCCGCCGAGTGCAGGTCCACCGCTTGTTGCAGGTGCGGCAACAACAGGCGGATCAGGTTGATCTGTGCTGCAGTGAACGCTTCGCTGGCGTGGTCGCGGCAGGCGAACAGCGCGCAGTGCATGCCGGCAGCGGTGCGCATATTGGCCACCAGCACATCGCGCAGGTCCAGCGGCTGCAGGTAGTTGCGGTAGAAATCATGGGCCAGCCAGGCCTCTGTCCCCAGCACCTGATCGGCACTGGCCACCTGATCCGCGGGCCAATCAATGAACGGGCAGATCGAGTAGAAATGCTCGCTGTAGGAGGGCTCGCCGGGCAACAGGGGGCCATGCACCGAGGCATTGACGATCAGCCCCGGGCGCTCATGGTCGGGGTTGCGCAGCACCAGGGTGAAGAAGCTGGCGGCGAAGCGCTGGCGCAGGGCTTCGAGCAGGCTGGCCCAGGGCGTGGACTCCTGGGAGCCGTGATAGACCAGCCCGAGCAGGCTGCTGAGCTCGACGGCAGGGACATCGATACTGGCGTGCAAGTCCGGGCAGGTGGAAAAGGGCAGGGTCATGCGCGCCTCTTTGGCTGCGTGTTGTCAAAGGTGAGTATCGACCGGGGTCATGGCGCTAAAATCGTCCGTTTGGCCTAGGCACCGACGGGCACAGCGCAACCCAGGGGGGAACGCTGCGCCCGGTCGCCGTTACATCGCCAGCAGGGCTTCGACTATGCGCTCGGCGGCGGCCTCGGCGGATTCGTGCCGGGTGTCGATGTGGATGTCCGGTGCCACCGGTGGCTCGTAGGGCGAGTCGATGCCGGTGAAATTCTTCAGCTCACCGCGTCGGGCTTTGAGGTACAGGCCCTTGGGGTCGCGCTGCTCGGCCAGGGCCAGCGGCGCATCGATGAAGATTTCGAGGAAGTTGCCGTCGCCAGCCAGGCGGCGGGCCATCTCACGCTCGGCACGAAACGGCGAGATGAACGAGACCAGGGTGATCAGCCCGGCATCGAGCATCAGCCTGGCCACCTCCGAGACCCGGCGGATGTTCTCCACCCGGTCGGCTTCGGTAAAGCCAAGGTCGCGGTTCAGGCCGTGGCGCACGTTGTCGCCGTCGAGCAGATAGGTGTGTCGGCCCAGGGCATGCAGTTTGCGCTCGACCAGGTTGGCGACGGTCGATTTGCCCGCGCCGGACAGACCGGTAAACCACAGCACTCGCGGCGACTGGCCCTTTAGCGCGGCATGGGCGTCGCGGTTGACGTCGATGGCCTGCCAGTGCACGTTCTGCGCTCGGCGCAGGGCGAAGCGCAGCATGCCGGCACCGACCGTGCGATTGCTCAGGCGGTCGATGACGATAAAGCCCCCGGTGTCGCGGTTGTCGGCATAGGCATCGAAGGCGATCGGTCGGTCCAGGTGCAGGTTGCACACGCCAATGCCGTTCAGTTCCAGGGTCTTGGCCGCCAGGTGCTCGAGGCTGTTTACATCGACCCGGTGCTTGAGGTTCGCGCAACTCATGCCGACGGTGCGGCAACCGATCTTCATCAGGTACGGGCGGCCGGGCAACAGGGGCTCTTCGTCCATCCACACCAGGGTCGCTTCGAACTGGTCGGCCACCGCTGGCGGGGCGTCGGCCAGGGCAATCATATCGCCGCGGCTGATATCGATCTCGTCCTTGAGGGTCAGGGTCACGGCCTGGCCGCACAGGGCTTGCTGCTGTTGCCCGGCGCTGCCAAGGATGCCGGTGATCTCGCTCTGCTGGCCCGAGGGCAGCACACGGATACGCTCGCCGACGCGCACGCTGCCGGCTGCGACGTTGCCGCAGTAGCCACGAAAATCCAGGTTCGGCCGGTTCACCCACTGCACCGGCAGGCGGAACGCCGCCTGGCTCTGTCGGGCCTGCTCCAGCGGTACGTCTTCAAGGTAGGCAAGCAGGCTCGGGCCCTGGTACCAGGGCGTGTTCGGGCTGATTTCGAGCATGTTGTCGCCGCGCAGCGCCGACAGCGGGATGCACTGGATATCCTGCAGGCCGATCTGGGCGGCGAAGGCGCGATACTCGGCTTCGATGCGCTCGAACACGGCCTGGGAGTAGTCCACCAGATCGAGCTTGTTGATCGCCACCACCACCTTGCGGATGCCCAGCAACGACACCAGGTAACTGTGCCGGCGGGTCTGGGTCAGCAAGCCCTGGCGGGCGTCGATGAGGATCACCGCGAGGTCGGCGGTGGACGCGCCGGTGACCATGTTGCGGGTGTACTGTTCGTGGCCGGGGGTGTCGGCGACGATGAACTTGCGTTTGTCGGTGGCAAAAAACCGGTAGGCCACATCGATGGTGATGCCTTGTTCGCGCTCGGCGCTCAGGCCGTCGACCAGCAGGGCGAAGTCCAGTTCGTCGCCCTGTGTGCCGAGTTTTTTCGAGTCGATTTCGAGCTGCCCCAACTGGTCTTCGAACAGCACCTTGGACTCATACAGCAGGCGGCCGATCAGGGTACTCTTGCCGTCGTCGACACTGCCACAGGTGATGAAACGCAGCAGTTGCTTGTTCTGCTGTTGTTGCAGGTAGGGCGTCAGGTCGCCATTGCGTGCGTCGGTGATCGCGTTCATCAGAAATACCCCTCTTGTTTTTTCTTCTCCATGGAACCGGCCGAGTCGCTGTCGATCAGCCGGCCCTGGCGTTCCGAGGTGCGGCTGACCAGCATCTCGCCGATGATCGCCGGCAGGTTGTCGGCGTCGCTGTCGATGGCGCCGGTCAGCGGGTAGCAGCCCAGGGTGCGGAAGCGCACCTTGCGCAGTTCCGGGGTTTCTCCGGGGAGCAGCGGCAGGCGCTCGTCGTCGACCATGATCAGCGTGCCGTCACGGCGCACCACCGGGCGCTCCTTGGCGAAATACAGCGGTACGATGGGAATCTGTTCGAGGTAGATGTATTGCCAGATATCCAGCTCGGTCCAGTTCGACAGCGGGAACACCCGCAGGCTTTCGCCCTTGCGCTTGCGTGCGTTGTACAGGTGCCACAGTTCCGGGCGTTGCTGCTTGGGGTCCCAGCGATGCTGCCCGGAGCGCAGCGAAAACACCCGCTCCTTGGCCCGCGACTTCTCCTCGTCGCGGCGGGCGCCGCCGAACGCTGCGTCGAAACCGTAGTGGTCCAGTGCCTGTTTCAGGCCCTGGGTCTTCCACACATCGGTGTGCAGGGCCGAGCCGTGGGTGAAGGGGTCGATGGCCTTTTCCACGCCCTCGGGGTTGATGTGCACCAGCAGTTCCAGGCCCAGGCGTTTGGCGGTCTGGTCGCGAAAGGCGATCATTTCGCGAAACTTCCAGGTGGTGTCCACGTGCAGCAGGGGGAAGGGCGGCTTGCCCGGGGCGAAGGCTTTCATCGCCAGGTGCAGCATCACCGCGCTGTCCTTGCCGATGGAATAGAGCATCACCGGGTTTTCACACTCGGCCACCACTTCGCGGATGATCTGGATGCTTTCCGCTTCCAGCCATTGCAGATGAGTCAACATCGGATACCTCCTCGGGTTCTGCCGGGATTGGCGCCGGCTGAACACCACGGTAGGTAAAGCGCCACCGGTGCCTCTTCGTCTGCTCGGACGAAGAAGCGCCGGCAGCTGAAGGTCACGCGACGGACGCGTACAGCCTCTCGGCACGGATCTTCAGAGCGTGGGCAACGGCATCGAACCCCTGTTTGACCCAGGCGCCATGATCGGTCATGACCTGGTCGGCGGTGGCGCCGAGGAACTGGTCGGTGGTGTGGTAACGGCAACTGGCCGCGCCGGTGCGCTCGATATGCTGCTCGCGACGGGCAGCGTCGGGATTGCCGGCGTTGGCATACATCTCCCAGGCGAGTAGCCGGTGCGGCTCGAAGTCTGCCAGGTACTCGATCACGTGCAGCAGTTCACCTGGCCGCCCCGGATTGGGCAGGAACAGATTGACCGGCTCGCCGAGCACCAGGCTCGACTCGACCTTGACCGTGTAGGGATTCCACTGCGGGTAGGCGGGCAGGTCGATGAGGATCGCCCAGACCAGCTCGGCGGGGGCGACGATGTCCACGGTCAGCGAACGGACCAGGTTTTTTTCTGCGTTCATGGGTGGCTCCTGTGAGGATGACTGCGCGCCACAGGCGGTGGCGCCAGTGAGCCCTGGGCTCAGGCACGATCCTCACCGCTCGGCTGCGGCGGCTCCTCGTCCGTGCGGACTAGAACGGTTTTTTAGTCCGCACGGACGAAGAACCGTTGCCGGACTCCTCCCTAAGGTCGTGTACAGCGGCGGGCCCTCCGCCGGCAGAGGAGACGGACATGACTACAGACACACCCCGGCAGGAGGTCATCAGCGGTGAGAGCTGGACCCGGTTTTGCGAGCAGTTGCGCCGCAGCGGCGAGCAGATACTGCGTGCCGAGGCCCCGGCCGACGAGCAGACCCGCGCCGAAGGCTTTCGCTACCTCACCCGCTTGCTGCGCATCGCCCTGGAGATGCACCTGGAATTCGCCGATCCCGACTTCCCCGGATTCATCACCCCCTCCCACGAAACCGCGAAGATCGGCGCCGACAACCCCGACAACCTGTACCGCTATGCACGTCTCAACGGCGAGCACGAATACCGGGTCAGCGGTCAACGTGGCAGTGTCGCCTACCTGAGCTTCGGCTCGCAGAAGGGCGGTTACGAGACTGACGGCAAGATGATCCAGACCGGGTTTGTCGACGCCGGGCAACTGCAGCTGGATGCCGAGGGGAACTTCGAGATCATCCTCAGCCAGCGCCCGCCGGCCAGCGGCAACTGGCTGCCCCTCGAGCCGCAGAGCAATGCGCTGATCGTGCGCCAGACGTTCCTCGATCGCAGCAGCGAGCAACCGGCACAACTGCGCATCGAACGCCTTGGGGCCAGCCAGTCACCCGCGCCGCTGGACGCCGTACGCTTGCAGCAAAGCCTGCAACGGGTCGGCAGTTTCGTCGAGAACACCGCGCGCCTGTTCGCCGATTGGGCCCAGGGTTACCAGCAGCACGGCAACCAGCTGCCGCCCGCCGACCAGGCGCTGTGCCAGGCGGTGGGCGGCGACCCCAACATCTTCTACTACCACTCCTACTGGGCGCTGGCCGACGACGAAGCGCTGCTGATCGAGGTCGAACAGGTACCGGCGTGCGACTTCTGGAACCTGCAGATCAACAACTACTGGATGGAGTCTCTCGATTACCGCTACCACCGCATCTGCCTGAACAAGCATTCGGCGCAGCTTGCAGCGGACGGCAGCCTGCGCATGGTCCTCAGCCACCGTGACCCGGGCCTGGCCAACTGGCTGGAAACCGCCGGCCATCCCCACGGCACTCTGTGCCTGCGCTGGGTCGGCGCCAGACAACCGGTTCACCCGACCACCCGCGTGGTCAAACTCAATGACCTCAAGGAGCTGGCAGTATGAGCGGCAACGATTTTTCTGTGGATCTGCTGTTGGCCGAGGCCAGTGCTCGCGCAGGTGGCCTTGATGATTTCGGCCCGGGGGATTTCCGTCAGGGCTTGCAGGTACTGGCACAGGCCCTGGAGCAGGAAGCGCAGTTATCGTTCCAGGGACGTGCGCTGTTGCGCGAGAAGCTGCTGGCGCAACTGATCAACCGCCTGGTGATCGAGGACCACTGTCGACGCTTCCCGGAAATTCTCGAACTGGACATCAACGACCCGTTGGTGATCGTCGGCCTGCCACGCACCGGCACCACGCTACTGCAACGCACCCTGGCGGTGGACCCGCAGTTCAGCAAGGCGCAGTGGTGGGAAACCCGCTACCCGGCGCCGCTGAGCGGGGAGACCCTGGAGCAGCCGCTGCAGCGCCTCGGCCGGGCGCGCGCCGAAGTGGCGGCGATGATCGAGTTCCTTCCGCAGTTACTGGCCATCCACCCGCTGGACGCCGAGCAGCCCGACGAAGAGTTCATGTTGATGGAACACTCGTTCCTCTGCGCCATGGACTCCTACGTCAACGTCCCCAGCTACACCGCCTGGCTCGACCGTCAGGACCAGACCCAGGTCTACCGTTACCTCAAGCGCTGCCTGCAGTTTCTCCAATGGCAGCAGGTACGCCGTGGTATCGCCCCCGGCCGGCGCTGGTTGCTCAAGAGCCCGCAACACCTGCATACCCTGGAGCTGTTGTTCGACGTGTTCCCCGGGGCGCAGGTGGTGCTCACCCATCGTGAACCGGCAAGGACCATTCCCTCGTTGGCCAGCTTCATCCATACCCTGTGGCAGTTGTACAGCGACCAGGCGGATGCCGAAGCCGTCGGCGAGCAGTGGAACCGGCGCATGGCGCGGGCGTTGCGCCATGCCATGGCGGTGCGCGATGGCATGCCGGCCGGGCGTTTTCTCGATGTGCGGTTCGAAGACACCCTCACCGCGCCCCAGGCAGTGGTCGAGCGCATCTATCGCTTCGCCGGCCTTGAATGCACACCCGAGGTCCGGGCGGCCATGGATCAATGGCTGTGCGCCAACGGCCGGGAAAAACGCGCTGCCCATCACTACAGCCCTGACCAGTTCGGCCTCAGCGACGCGCTGCTGCAACGTGACTACGCCGAGTACCGCACCCGGCATCTGCAAGGCTGAGCCTGTCCCGATAACAATAAAAGGATTCATCCCATGCTGCTTAAAGACAAAGTCGTGATGGTTTCGGGCGTCGGCCCCGGGCTGGGTATCAAACTGGCCCTGGAGGCTGCGCGCCAGGGGGCGCGGGCCTTGGCCATCGGCGCCCGTGACATGGGCCGACTGCTTGAGGCGCAACAGCGCATCAAGGCCGTTGCCGAGCATTGCCAGGTGCTGTGCGTGGCCACCGACATCACCGATGTGCAGGCTTGCAATCGTTTCGCCCAAGCCACCCTCGAGCAATTCGGCCGTATTGATGCACTGATCAACAGCGCTTTTTCCCATGGCGGTTTCCAGGCGGTGGACGAGGCGGACAACGACCCGCTGCGCGAGGCGCTGGAGGTCAATCTGCTGGGTTCGCTGAACATGAGCCGTGCGGTACTGGCGCCCATGCGCGCTCAGGGTGCGGGGGCGATCGTCATGATCAACACCTTGGGGGTGCGCAAGCCGTATCAGGGCGGGGCGGCCTATGCCGCGTCGAAAAGCGCCCTGGCGGCCAGCGTGCGCTACCTGGCCAGCGAGCAGGCGGCCCACGGTTTGCGGGTCAACGGTCTGGCCTGTGGCTGGATGTGGGGCGAGCCAGTGCAGGCCCTGGTACGCCAGACGGCTGCCGCCCGTGGTGTCAGCGAAGAACAGGTGCGCGCCGAGTTCAGTGCCGGCATCCCTGGCGGGCGCATGCGCAGCGACGAGGAGTGTGCCCGCGCTGCGTTGTTTCTCGCATCGGACTACGCCAGTGCGATCAACGGCGCGCAGCTCGATGCCAACGGCGGCGAAGTCATGCACTGAGGAGGAGGGCAGATGAACATGATCGATCATTGTGCCTTCAACGGCGATGCCGACGGCCTGTGTGCCCTGCAGCAGTTGCGCCTGGCAGGCGAGCTGGATCCGCAGGTGCGCCTGGTCAGCGGGGTCAAGCGCGACATCGAGCTGTTGCGCCAGGTCCGGGCCGGGCCCGGCGAACGGGTCACGGTGCTGGACGTGGCCCACGAGCAGAACCGCGAGGCCACCCGGCGCCTGCTCGACGCGGGCGCCCGGGTACGCTACTTCGACCACCACTTTGCCGGCGAGCTGCCGCAACACCCGGCATTCGAGTCCTTCATCGACACGGCCGCCCAGGTGTGCACCAGCCTGCTGGTCAACGCCTGGCTGAATGGGCGTCATCACCGCTGGGCGGTGGCCGCCGCTTTTGGTGACGGTCTGGCCAGGCCGGCACGGACACTGGCGACGCAGCATGGCCTGGACAACGATCAAGTGAAGGCCCTGGAGGAGCTGGGCCTGCTGCTCAATTACAACGCCTATGGCGACAGCCTGTCGGACTTGCACTTCGAGCCGCTGGCGCTGGCCGCCGAACTGCTGCCTTACCACGACCCGCTGGACTTCATCCGCCACAGCACCAGCTTCACCACCCTGCGCGTCGGCCACGCCGCCGACATGGCCGCTGCCGCGGGCCTTGAACCCTGGCACGAGGGCCCGGGTGCGCGATTGTACCGCCTGCCCGCGCAACCCTGGGCGCGGCGGGTCAGCGGCGTGTTGGCCAACCAGCTGGCGGCCGGTGCGCCGCGCAAGGCGATCGGCTTGCTCAGCGCCAGGGCGGATGGTGACTGGACGTTCAGCCTGCGGGTACCGGAACAGACCGGGTTGGCGGCAGATGCCTTCTGCCGGCAGTTTCCCACGGGGGGCGGGCGCAAGCGTGCCGCCGGGATCAACCGTCTGGCCGACGAACAATTGAAGGAAGTCGCCGCACGCCTGCTTGATTGCTATCGCTGAGCAAAGCGCCCCGATTGGATCGATCGGGGCGTTGCATTTCAGGCCGAGGGCGGGTAGCGGGTTGGCGCATGGCCCTTGGGCGTCGAAATAGCGCCTTGTTCATCTCAGGGGTGAACTGAACGTTCACTTGTGAGCGACTGTCAGTTCGCGCCCAGTTTGAAGTTGAGACTGAGTTCCTCTTCTGGAAGTCATGGGCGACCGCACCGACGCGCGAATCCTCGGCCCGGCGATGCTGCGCGAACTCTACTACCGCATCCTCACCGGCGAACAAGGTGGCACCCTGCGCGCGGCCATCGCCCAGCAGGGCCAGTTTGGCAAGGTGACGCGCGCCATTCACAAAATCCACAGCTGTTACAACGAGCATCTGGATGTAGAAGCCCTGGCCCAGGAAGCGCAGATGAGCGTGCCCAACTTTCATCTGCACTTTCGCAAGGTGACCGATTCCTCGCCTATGCAGTACCTCAAGTCGACACGGTTGCACCAGGTGCGATTACTGATGCTGCGTAACGACCTGACAGCAGCCAAATCGGCATCTCTGGTGGGCTATGAAAGTGCTTCGCAATTTAGCCGCGACTTCAAGCGCCTCTTCGGCCGCACACCGTTAGCGGAGGTGGAGTGGATGAAACGGACCTATGCGTTGCCGGCACCGACAACCCCGTCGCCCTTCGTGTCATCACACTGATCTTCAATCAATCCTGTCTTGCCCGGCGCCAGTAGGCTTTGGTCGGCATACGCGCGACGGGAGCACCTTGCTGTTTCAGTCTGCGGAGAAAGGGCGGATTATTTTCCCTACTCGGAACGACTGCTAATGGCAGTGGATTCAACCGGTGATGCAGAGGGGCTCAGTTGGGACCGGGAAATGAGTCGACGTACTGGATGGTGAAATCAGGGAAGGAATCGACGATCTGGATTTTGTAATCCGGGAAGCTGTGGACGGTTTTCCACTTGCCCGGCGAGTCCGGAAAAGAGTCGACCTGCTGCACCTTCAGATCGGAAAAGGAGTGCACCACCTGCACCTTGTAGTCCGGGAAGCTGTCGACGAATTGGATATTGCCGTAAATCTTCGAGACATCGACGGTGGTATCGGCCAATGCGGCGCTGGAGCCGAGCACCAGCAACGAAAGGAAAACAGATTTCAACATGAGGCTCATCCTGAGAGTCGTGAGACAGGGAGTGTACGGAATGTTGAGCCCCGGTGGGAGCGAGCAAGCTCACTCCCATATTTTTCTTTCGGTGTATTCAGGTGGGAACGACGTTATCCACCGCGCGGTTCATGGCCAGTTCCGCAAGCATGATGATCTGCTGGATGGTCATCGCCTTATGGTGCTGCGGGCCGATCAGGTCGGTGGCGAAATCGCTGGCCAGGACGCTGGCGGATGCCCGGGATTCACAGGCATGGACCAACAGGCTTTCGGTGTCGTTGTTTGGGGCGATCATGTACATGGTGTTGGGGCGGCGGGGTTTTTCGGTGTAGAGCGCAGGCGGATCCAGGTAGTAGTCGAGAGCGCGCTTGATGGCTTCGCGGTCTCGGAGCAGGTCTTCGTCGCGAGATGTTTCGGGATCGGGAGTGGTGGTGTCGATGGGTGGATCTGGAACAATCTTTTCGCTCATTTGGGTCATCTCCTTTGGGTCCACCATCTATCTTGGAATGCCTGGCGAGCTTGACCGTGTTCTAGGGGAAGAACAGACAATCCGGAAAAAGTCTGCTTCTGGCCGATTGCAGCCTGTCGCGAAGGGCAGCAACCGGTCCATAACTGCTGGTTAGTTTCGGTTGATTTCGTCAGATCAGCCGCGGTGACGCCCACGGAAGTAGTTGATCAACCCTTGAGTGGACGGATCTTCAGCCGGGGTTTCCTCGCTGCCGACCAGGCGGTTGTAGACGCCTTTGCCCAGCTCTTTGCCCAGCTCCACGCCCCACTGATCAAAGGCGTTGATGCCCCAGATCACGCTTTGCACGAAGACCTTGTGCTCGTACATCGCCACCAGCGCGCCGAGGCGGCGCGGGCTGATGCGCTCGACCACCAGGGTATTGCTCGGACGGTTGCCCGGAATCACCTTGTGCGCGGCGAGTTTCTGCACGTCGGCATCGCTCATGCCTTTGTCGCGCAGTTCGGCTTCGGCTTCGGCCAGGGTCTTGCCGAGCATCAGCGCCTGGCTTTGCGACAGGCAGTTGGCGTACAGCCACTGGTGGTGGTCGGCTACCGGGTTGAAGCTGACGATCGGCACGATGAAATCGGCCGGGATCAGTTGGGTGCCCTGGTGCAGCAACTGGTGGTACGCATGCTGACCGTTGCAACCCACGCCGCCCCAGATCACAGGGCCGGTGTCGGTGGAGACCGGCTGGCCGTCCTGGCGCACGCGCTTGCCGTTGGACTCCATGTCCAGCTGCTGCAGGTGTTTGGTGATGTTTCGCAGGTAGTGGTCGTACGGCAGGATCGCGTGGCTCTGCGCACCCCAGAAGTTGCCGTACCAGACGCCGAGCAGCGCCAGCAGCACCGGCATGTTCTGTTCGAACGGCGCGCTCTGGAAGTGCTGGTCCATGGTGTAGGCACCGGACAGCAGT
>NZ_JBKFTN010000024.1:0-101526 GCF_050432945.1 Pseudomonas sp. 18173 | reverse complement strand
ACCCGCTGTAAAAGCGGAACCGTTAGTGGCCGTTACCGCAAAAACGGATATGTACACCGGTAAAAAAACGTGGACCAACACTCCGCCTTCGCAAGCCGGTTTGCTCGAGAAGGCGGCCTGCCAGCCCACCGCTGGATTGCCTCCATCAACGCGTCCAAAAAAAACCGCAGCCCCACCCAAGGCCGCGGTTTTTACATCCCGCGCGATTATTGCTGCATCACTGTTGCCTGGTTGGTCGAGCCGTACTGCTGGATGGTGGCGGTCTGGTTCATGCCGCTCTGGTCGACACCGGCGGTGTTGCCGGTGCCGCCCTGGGTCACGTACGCCACGTTCATCGTATCGGCCTGTTTGACGGTGATCATGTTGTCGCTGCCGTACACCTGCTCGGTGTAGGCACGGTTAGCGCCGCCAGACTGGTCGAACTGGGTGGTGTTGCCAGAACCGGTCGTGCTGCCCATGGCCAGGTTGGTCTCGCCGCGCTGGTCGGAGATCAGCATGTTGTCGCTGCCGTTCTGTTCGAAGTACAGCTCGTTGTAGGTGTCGTCCTGTTTGATGGTGGTTTTGTTGCCGGTACCGGTCTGGTTCGTGGCCACTATATTATTGGCGCCATTCTGGGTGAAGTTGGCAACGTTGTCGTAGCCGTTCTGCTTGATGGTCGCGCGCTGGTTTTTGCCGAACTGGCCGCCGGCCTGCGGGCCTTTCCAGTTGCTGGCGTAGACCTTGTTGCCATCACCCACGGAGCTGGCATTGAGCACCTGGCTATCGCCATTCTGATAGGTGAAATGCACGTTGCCGTTGCCTTGTTGATACAGCGCCAGGGTCGAGCTGGTGGATTCGTACTGGTCGGCATAGATGGCGTTGAGGTTGCCGACCTGCAACACCGAAGCCACGTTGCTTTCACCGAAGCTCTGGTCAACCACGGTTTCGTTGGTGTTCCCGTATTGATTGATGGTGGCCTGGCTGGCGACCTGAGTCTCCTGCCAGACTTCGGTGCCGTTGCCGTCACCGTACTGGTTGATGCTCAGGTTGCCGCCCTGGCCGTTGCGCTGGTCGCCATAGGCATAGTTGCCATCGCCGTACTGGTTGATGTCCATCAGGGCGCCGTTGTGGGACACCTGTTCGGCGGTGCCATAGTTCTCGTTGCCGTGCTGGGTGACCGTCGCCTTGTTGCCCACGCCCACCTCCATCTGTTCAACGTTGGCCTCGTTGGCGTCACCGAACTGGAAGGTCTTGGCGGAGGCGCCGTCCTGGCTGCTCTGGTAGATGAATGAGAAGTTGCCGTTACCGTCCTGCTGCTGCAAGGCCTCGCTGCTACCCACGCCGATTGACTGACTGGCATGAGCGGTGTTGTACGTGCCGGACTGCAGCTGGTTGATGGTGCTGCCGTCTTCGTACAGTTGCTCGGCGTAACCGGCGTTGTAGCTGCCGTACTCGTTTTGATGGATGGTGCTGGTGGCGTTATCCTGAACGGCAGCCGCATTGTTCCCTTCACCCACCTGCTGCTGATTGGCAGTACTGGCCGGGGCCAGCTTCTGTTTCACATCGGCGATGTTGGCGGTGCCGTCCTGGAATTGGTCGGACACACTGTCTTCGGCCATCGCCTGGGCACTGACCATGACCAGGACCGCGGCGGTAAGGGGCGTCAATTTGAACATGATGGAGCCTCCAGGTGATGCAGTGTTTTAGCGATATTGTTTGACTGAAACGCTCATACCGTTCCCGGACTGGTTCACGGCGCTTTGCAGCCCCGTGCCGGCCTGGTCGATGCTGGCGCTGTTGTTATTGCCGTTCTGGGAGATCCGGGCACGGTTGTGGCTGCCGGTCTGGGTAATCGAGGCATCGTTGCCGGAGCCTTGCTGATTGATCATTGCCATGAGGTCACTTCCTTGTTGCAGGATGTAGGCTTCCTGGTTGCTACCCGATTGCACGATGGTGCCGAGCAACGACTGACCGTTCTGTTGCAACATTGCGACGTTGGCCTGGCCGTTCTGGTCGATCAGTGCGTGCTGGCCCACCGGTGATACCCATTCACCGAGATCGCCACCGGGACCGAGGTCATCGTTTTCCATTAAATCGTCAGCGCGCACGCCCACGCTGTTGCACAGCAGTAGCAGGCAGAGCAGGGTGGCGGTCGACGTTTTCATGGTCCTGTCCTTAGGGAGAAGCCGGCCCCATCAGCCAGCGTGGCTGATGGGGCGCGGGCTCAGTTGGCGATCACTGCAACCGTCCGCACGGAGCCTTGAGACGAGGTGATCGTGGCGGTCGGATTCGCCGATGGAACGACCGTGGTGATGTTGTTTACCGTCAACTTCCAGCGTCCATTCGGCGGTACGGTAGTGGTGCCCAGGGTGACCAGGCCGGTCGGTGTGGTGACCTTGACGGTGATGGTGTTACCGGTGGTCACCGATGAGGTGCCGGCAAAGTCCCAGGTGAAGCGGTTATTGGAGCGGGCGCTCACCGTTGAGGTGGTCACCGTGAAGGTTTCCGCCGCAGGCCGTGGTTGCACTTGCACCGTGACTGTCGCCGGTGATGTCGACCGGGCGCCGAGGCTGTCCTGGGCGATGTAGGTGAAGGTCGTGGTGAAGGCCGTGGTGACGGTGCCCGGTGGGGTGTAGGTGAGCACCGTGCCGTTACTGCTGACGGAGCCGCGTCCCGCCGCTGGTTGCGTGAAGCTGGCGACCGCTAGCGGCACGTTGCCTTCCGGATCGGTGTCGTTGGCCAGCACGCTGATTGGAATCGCTACACCCAGTGTCGTGACCCCGTCGGCGACTGCCACCGGAGGCCGGTTAGGCGCCACGCTAATGGTCACGGTTGCCGCGGTGGTCGAGGCCAGGCCTTTGGCATCCTGGGCCTTGTAGGTGAAGGTTGTGGTCAACGGTACATTGACGACCGCTGGCGGGGTGTAGACCACCGCCGTAGTGCCGCTCATTGCCACGGAGCCCTGTCCGGCAGCCGGCTGGGTCAACGCAGTGATGGTCAGTGGCATATTGCCGTCCGGGTCTCTGTCGTTGGTCAGCAGGTTGAGGGTAATCGGCACGCCAAAGCTGGTGCTGCCTGTATCGGCGACGGAGATCGGTGCCTGGTTCGCCCCGGTGTCCGGTGCAGTGCCGACGACTACGACCGGCTCGGTGTCACTGCCGCCAGCAGCGGATTTCACCGTAACGGTTGCAGGGGGTTGGGTCAGGTCGGCAACGGTCAGGCGTTGCAGGGTTCCAGCTTTCGATAGCCGTCCGTAGCCCTGGGCGACCATGTCCGGTACCACCACTTCGTCTGTGGAGGTGGCCTCGATCAGCAGGCTGTGGTTGCTCCAGTCGTAGCGAGCGGTCTGGATTTTCACCACGTCCGAGAGCTTGCTCGATACTGCGGTCGGGCGGGTGGTCCCGGTCGGGTCGGTGGCGGTGACCACCACGACCGGAGGCACGGTTGCGTTGCTCAACAGATGCTGAGCGAAGAACACACCGTTGTTATCGTTCACCATGTTGGTCTGGCACGGCGACACAGGCGGTCCGGGCACCAGGGCGATGCTTTCGCGCAAGCACAGGGTCGAACCGTTGGCGGCTTTGGCAAACACTTCGACCCGGGTGTTGGTGCCGCCCGTGCCAGCGGTGCGGCGATAGGTGGCACGGCTCATGTCCACCGCAGTTTGCGCGCGGCTGTCGAGCACCTTGCCGGACAGGGTGAAGAGGTTGGTCTGGATGGTCCCGGCCGGCCCCTGGATGCGCACGAAGTTGGTGTTGTTGGGGCTGCCGGTCACGGCTTCGGTGAGGTTCGGGTCGCCGACGAAGGTTTCGACGGCGCCAGTGTCCGGATTCACCGCGGTATAGGGGCCGTTGACGCTGCGCAGGAACGGCCCGATGGCACCGTTGACAGCGCCGCTGAAGTTACCCGGTGCACCGATGCCGACGTCCCGGGTGATATTGATCGCACGACGGCCGGGGCTGGTGACGTTGACCGTTTCCACGCCGTAGGGGTGGGTAATGGTGTAGGTCCCGGCAACGGGAATGTTCACCCGCATGCGAATCCGCGCGAAGCTGATCTGGTCGCCGTCGAGCGGGTTGCCGCCAGCGAAGGCAGCCTCGATCCCGGCGACATAGGCGTCCATGCCATAGCCGGCGGCGTTGTTGGGGATGGTGGTCTCGGCGAGGAACCAGAAGGCTTCGTCCGGCCAGTTATCCGGGAACACCATCGGCAGGGTGTCATCGAAAATGCCAGGTGTCGGCAGCAGGGTGCACATATAGGCCGGTGGCACACTGGCTGGCACCCGTGTGCTGACGGCTCGGGACTGGCACAGCTCCATCGACAGCAGATTCTTGTCCTGATACCAGATCGGGAATTTCCCGGTGGCAAAGGTGTAAGGG
Source organism: Pseudomonas sp. 18173 (assembly GCF_050432945.1). Lineage (NCBI taxonomy): Bacteria > Pseudomonadati > Pseudomonadota > Gammaproteobacteria > Pseudomonadales > Pseudomonadaceae > Pseudomonas > Pseudomonas sp. 18173. The sequence goes on along the minus strand of NZ_JBKFTN010000024.1, from coordinate 97,168 downwards.
CCGGGATCGACGGCGGCAAGTTCTGCAAAAGCACTGCCGGACAGCGATAGAGTCAGTCCCAGGGCGTTGACCGCCAGGCGTGGCCATTTGTTCATGATGCCTCCTGATGAGGATCTGGGCATGTGAGCGTTCATTGCACGATGACCACTTCTTCGGTATCGCTGCCGCCATTGGCTGACGTCACGCGAACCTGGGCTGGCGGAATCGGCGAGATGCCGGTGGCCAGGGTTTTCACGGCGCCGTCGCCACTCAGGGCGCCGATGGCGAGACCGGTGCCGGTGGTCGCGGTGAGCACCGGTGGCGAGGTTTCATCGCTGGTGGAGGCCGTGATGCTGATTTGTCCGGTGCTCAGGCTGTATTCGGCGCGAGAGATCGTCACCAGGTCGGTCAGCGGCAGGGGCAAGGTGGTCGGCGTGCTGCTGGCAATGGCCAGGTGGTTGTCGGCGGTCACTTGCAAGGTGCTCGGCAGCGTCGGATTGTTCGGCGACTGTGCGTACCAGTGCCCGGTGGTGTTCGCTTCGGTGAAGTTCAGGACCGGGTTGTTAGTGTCCAGGGTCACGCTGGCCGGTGGCGGCGGGGCCAACACGAACACATCCTGCTGGGCCACCGGAGCGCTGGCGCCGGCATGCCGCGAGTAGGTGCTGCGCTCGGCGATCACCGGCGTCGGCCGGACCACCGTCGACAATTTGCCGGAAACGGCGAAGAGGTCGGTGCGCAAGTCCAGGCCATTGGGGCCTTCGATGCGCACGTAGTTGGTGTTGAACGGGCTGCCGGTGACGGCTTCGTTGAGGTTCGGGTCGCCGACGAACTGTTCGGCCTGGCCCGTGGCCGGGTTGGTCTCGGTATAGGGGCCCTTGACGCTGCGCAGGAACGGCCCGACGTCGCCCTTGAGCGCGCCGTCGTAGGTTTTCGGCGCACCGATGCCGATGTCCCGGGTCATGTTGATCGCCCGCCGGCCGGGGGTGTCGACGTTGAACACTTCGACGCCGTAGGGGTGGGTGACGACGTAAGTACCGGCGGTGGGCACGTCGACGCGAATGCGGATGCGGGCGAAACTGATCTGGTCGCCCTCCAGCGGATCACCGCCACTGAAGGCTGCTTCAAGCGCCGAGACATAGGTCAGGTCGATGCCTCGGGCGGCATCGACGATGGTTGTTTCACCAGTGGCCCAGAACGCTTCGTCGGGGAAGTTGGTCGGGAAGACCAGCGGTTTGGTGTCATCGAAAATACCGGGATTAGGGATCAACGAGCACATGTAAGTCGGTGCGCCCGGCGCACTGGCAACCCTGGAACTGACAGCTTTTGATAAACACAGGTCGAGGGTTCGACCGTGGCTGTCCTGATACCAGGCGGCGAAATTGCCATTGGCTGGCAGGTAGGGTCCGGGGTCTACGGCAAACAGCGCTGCCTGGGCGATGCCTTGGGCTAGAGCGGTCACGACCAGTGCGGTTGCGGTTTTGCACAGTAAAGGGTGCATGAGTATTCCCTCTATCGAAGTACCTGCCCCTTGGGGATGGGTCAGTTGGCAGTGAGTTGGCAACTTCCGTACCAATCAGCGAAAACGCCCGTGAGAGGTCCTAATTAAAGGCATTGGCGCAGTCGCGGGTAACCGAGCAACAAGCTGGAGATCGGGCGGTTGTCCCCAACATTGGGGGTACATGGGGTAGCGGGGCGGGTGGGGAATTGCAGCCCCCGGATTCGGGCAATCTGCGATGGGTGGGCTATAAACCTATAGGAAGGTTTCCGGGAACCGTGTCCATGACCACCATTGCCAAAGTACTTGCGACCGAAAGCGAGGTCCGCTTGAACACGCGCAAGCAGCCGTTCGATCTGCTGCGCTGGTTTTCGCTGATCAGCATGGCGGTGATCGGCACGGTGGCGGTGGCGCTGGGGGCGGTGTCCACGCGATTCGTGATTACCGAAAGCGTGCAGCGCGATGCGTTATTGACCTCGCAATTCATCCAGGCGATTGCCTCGGCCGAAGTGCGCCATGTGTCGATTCCCAACATCCGGACCATGGGCGAGTTGCTTGACCCCCGAAAGGACAAGGACTTTCCTGGCGTCGACCCGCTGACCCGTGCCAGTGTCCGTGATGAGTTCCTCGACCATATCGAAAATTTGCCGGACGTGATCCTGGCCAACATCTATGCACCCGACCGCATGGTGATCTGGTCGACCAACCCGGCCTTGATGGGCACCACGATCCATGCCGATGAAGACCTCGACCGGGCATTCAACTCGAAGACTCCCGTATCGACCAGTTACCACGATGTGGACAAATCCCGCATGGAGCAGAAGTTCGTGGTGCCCCCCAAATACATCTTCATCGAAAACTACATTCCCCTGTTCGATGCCGATGGCCACACCGTCACGGCGATGGTCGAGATCTACAAGGAACCGCAGGACCTGATCAGCCGTATGGAGCGCGGCCTGGTGCTGATCTGGCTGGCGACCGCGCTGGGCGGCGGTCTTATTTACCTGGGGCTGTACTGGATCGTGCGACGCGCGGCGATCCTGCTGGCGATGCAGCAGAAGCAATTGATCACCAGTGAAACCTTCGTGGCGCNCTGGCTGGCGACCGCGCTGGGCGGCGGTCTTATTTACCTGGGGCTGTACTGGATCGTGCGACGCGCGGCGATCCTGCTGGCGATGCAGCAGAAGCAATTGATCACCAGTGAAACCTTCGTGGCGCTGGGGGAAATGTCCTCGGCGGTCGCCCACAGCCTGCGCAACCCGCTGGCGACCATCCGTTCCAGCGCCGAGCTGGCGATAGAGTTCGACAGCGGTCCGGCACACGGCAACATCAACGACATCATTGGCCAGGTCGATCGCATGTCGACATGGGTCCGCGAATTGCTCCAGTCCCTGCGACCGCTCAATGACGAGGCTGAACCCGTGAACCTGGTGGCGGCACTGCATGACAGCCTGATGGCTTACGAACATCAGATCAGCAGGGCCAAGGTCAAGGTGGTGTTCGAACCGGACCAGACGCCCATGGTCCTGAGCCAGCAGGTGCAACTGACCCAGATCCTCAACAGCCTGCTGTCCAACGCAGTGGAAGCCATGGACAACGGCGGTACGCTGACCATCCAGATCGAGCCGCGCGATGCCCAGGGCGTCAGCGTGAGGGTGAGCGATACCGGCAAAGGCATGAACGAAGAGCAGCGCACCATGGCCTTCCGGCCGTTCTTCACCACCAAGCAGGGCGGGCTGGGCGTCGGGCTGGTGCTGGTCAAGCGGATCATGGAGCGTTTTGGCGGTGTGGTGACCCTCGATAGCCGCGAAGGAGAGGGCACCACTGTCCGTCTGTCGTTTAAGTTGGTCCCCTGATAACGGGGATGAACTATCCCCGTTAGCGGGTGTCAATCCCCGGTCATTTTCGCGCTCATGGCGTATTGATGTTTATAAGTCATTGTTTTATCAAGATTTAATACTTATGTATTAAATAGTTACAAGATTGGCGAGGTCCTTGCAAAACCACCATCACCCCCTTCATTACTTCGAGGCGGCTGGTGATGGAAAGAAAAGCGCGGTACAGCTTCAAACGTTTAGGACTGCTAACGCCATTGGGCGTCTTACTGACAATGACGCTGGGCACAGCGACATTGCACGCCAGCCCCATCGATGACGAGCGACAGCCGGAACCTACTGATCCTTCGGCATATTACGATGAGCCCGCTGAGCCGGCGGGGCTGAATGCCATTTTGAGCATGCCGGAGGCCAACCAGGATGCCTTCGATCTGCCTGGCGGGGTCAAGGGCTCAAAGACTACCACCCAGGTGGAAAACAGACTTCCGCCGGCACAGGAAACCAGTTTCAACTACCCCACCAATGGCAAGCCCAGCCCGCTGTTCGGCGCGCAGCCATTTACCCAGCAATTGATGTTGTTCGAGGAGTTCGGACCGGAAAAACTCGATCCCACCACACCCTCGGCACCGCTGCCGTTTCCAGCGCCCGCCATTGGCCCGTTGCCACAACAGGACCCCACCAGTGCGGCACGCAGCGCCCCCCCTACGGCTGCGCTCGACACCTTCCTGCGCCAACCGGGGCTGACGCCGTTTCCGAGCCAGTATTCCAACTCGGTCGACCGCAACCCGTGGCAGGCGCAGATCGAGTATTTCCTCAACCGCCATATCGGTTCTTCGGCTGAAGGTCGCCCACCAGGAAAGGGCTGGTCGCACCAGCGCTGGAACGAGTTCTACCCGCAAAAAGCCTACAAGACCGTGCAGACCGGTGCGCGGACCAACGGTGGTATTCGCGACAGCCATCAGATGCACGGCTATGCCGTGGGCGAGTTCGGCCCCGGTGGCCTGTATCACAACGTTGCCGGCGTACCGGCAACGGACGGCACCTCCAAGGGTATCGATGCGCGCTTCCACCCGAACATGCCGGTGCAGAACCACAACTCGGTGTGGACCTTCGACGGCACCTTGCCGCCAAAACTGTTGATGGTGCGTTACGGCCAACCGGTACTGATGCGTCACTACAACGGCTTGCCCATCGATCCGGGCGCGAACATGGGGTTTGGCCTGCACACCATCACCACCCACGAACACAACGGTCACGCACCGGCGGAAAGCGACGGCTATGCCAACGCGTTCTTCTTTCCGGGGCAGTATTACGACTATCGCTGGCCGATCCAGTTGGCCGGTTATGACAGCATCAACACCACCGCCCAGGATCCGCGTGCGGCGTTCCCTTGCGCGCCAGGTGAAACCCTGTGGACCAACGACGGCAGCCCGGGCCTGAAAACCTGCGACCACGGCACCATCAAGATCCGTGGCGACTGGCGCGAAACCATGAGCACCCACTGGTTCCACGACCACATGCTCGATTTCACCGCGCAGAACGTCTACAAGGGCAACGCGGCGATGATGAACTACTACAGCGCCCTGGACCGTGGCAACGAATCGGTGAACGATGGTGTCAACCTGCGTTTCCCCAGCGGCAGCGCCTTGCCTTGGGGTAACCGTGACTACGACATCAACCTGCTGGTGGCCGACAAGGCCTGGGACCAGACCGGTCAATTGTGGTTCAACCCGTTCAACACCGACGGCTTCCTCGGTGACCAGGTACTGGTCAACTGGCAGTGGAAACCGACCCTGGACGTGCGCGCCCGCAGCTACCGGTTCCGCATCCTCAACGGTTCGGTATCGCGCTACTACAAACTGGCCCTCGTGCGTGAAATCAAAGGCAACAGCGGCGAATTCCAGGGCCCCAGCGGTTCCGGTGTGTCCTATGCCCGGGTGCCGTTCCACATGATCGCCAACGATGGCAACATCATGGAACACAGCGTGCCCTTCGACGGCACCATGGACCTGGACGGCGACGGCGACAAACAGAACCACAACGCGATCCTGCCTACCCAGGGTATTGCCGAACGGTTCGACATCATCGTCAACTTTGCGAAAAACGGCATCAAGCCAGGGGACAAGATCTTCTTCGTCAACCTGCTGGTGCACGATGATGGCAAAGGCCCGAAAGAACCGGTGGCACTGGCGGACGTGCTGTCGGAAAAATACCTGGCGGTGATCAAGCAAGGCAGCAAGGGACCGCAGTGGGACAGGGGTGACCCGGCGGTGGGCAAGATCCTGCAACTCAACGTCAAGGCCTACACCGGCCAGGACCTGGCCATGGACCCGGCGCTGTACGAACCGGCCAAACCGGGCAAGGCTGAAGGCCTGGTGATGATCCCGCTGAAGATCCATCGCGACAACCCTGCGGACAAGGCTCTGCTGGCCCAGGCCCGCCATCGCACCTTCATCTTCGGCCGCTCCGACGGCACTGATGAGGCGCCCTGGACGGTCAAGACCGATGGTGGCTTCGGCTACCACATGGATCCACGCCGCTTGAGTGCCGCCACTCACCTGGCCAGCGGTCCGACCGACGCCGGGACCACCGGGTTCGGCACCCTGGAGGTCTGGAACATCAGGCTCGGCGGCAGTGGCTGGAGCCATCCGGTGCATGTGCACTTCGAGGAAGGGATCATCCTCAGTCGCGGCGGCAAGGCTCCGCCAGAGTGGGAAAAATGGGCGCGCAAGGACGTGTACCGCATCGGTTCGGAAAAAGACGGCCTGGACAACGTAGAGATGGCGATCAACTTCCGTGAATTCGCCGGGACCTACATGGAGCACTGCCACAACACCCAGCACGAGGACAACTCCATGCTGCTGCGTTGGGACATTGAACATCCGGGGCAATTCCAGTTGATGCCGACGCCACTGCCAAGCTGGGACGGGGTGCGCTACGTGAGATCCGCCGCACTGCCTACCTACAGCACCGGTGACGGCGTCGGTCCTAAAGTGGCAGTCAAACCTTGAACAGGGAGGGTGTCGACATGAAGCTGCATACACCACGCTCGCGGGCCTTGGGCATGCACCTGGTGCTGATGCTGGTGACCGGTTTGCTGGCCAGCCAGCTGCTGGTGGCCAGCCAGCCAACGTCGACACCCGCACCTGCTCCGGCATCCACGCCCGTACCCGCTGTCGCTGAATCCGCCACCCCGTGGGGTGGCGACTATTTCCCCAACACGCTGCTGACCGACCAGGACGGTCAGCAGCTGCGTTTTTTCGATGACATGATCAAAGGCAAGGTGGTGGTGATCAACTTCATCTTCACCTCGTGCAGCGACTCCTGCCCCCTGGAAACCGCGCGCCTGCGCCAGGTGCAGAAACTCTTGGGGGATCGGGTCGGCAAGGACATTTTCTTCTACTCCATCAGCATCGACCCCCTGAGCGATACCCCCGAGGTGCTCAAGGCTTATGCGCAACGCTTCCAGGTCGGGCCGGGCTGGAAATTCCTCACCGGGGAGTTTGCCGACGTCACCGAACTGCGCAAGAAGCTGGGGCTGTTCATCGAAGGCGTCGATAACGGGCGCAGCAAGGACCACAACCTGAGCCTGATCGTCGGCAACCAGGAAACCGGCCGCTGGATGAAAGCCTCGCCGTTCGAAAATCCGTGGATCCTGGCTGACCAGCTGGCCAACACCTTGCAGAACTGGAAGCAGCCCAGCGTCGAGGAAAGCTACGTCAATGCTCCGGAAATTCGCCCGCCCAGCAATGGCGAAGAACTGTTCCGCACCCGCTGCGCGTCTTGCCACAGCCTCGGCCCGATGGACGGGCAGGGCCTCGGCCTGCGCAGCATCGGCCCGGACCTGATCGGCGTGACCCACAAGCGCGATCCGGCCTGGCTCAGCCGCTGGATCCGCGAACCGGACCGCATGCTCGCGGAAAAGGACCCGATCGCTTTGGAACTGTACGACAGCTACAACAGGATCCCGATGCCCAACCTGCGGCTGGATGAGCATTCCGCCCAGTCCATCATCGACTTCCTGCAGGAAGAAACCGACCGTCAGCATCCACCTGCAGCACCGGTGGCCAGTGGAAACGAGGAACCTGAACATCATCATTCGGTCGCGCAACCCGAGATGACCCAGGCGCAATAGTGTCAAAAAATTTACGTTGGCCAGTCAATTGCTTTCAATGCCACCTACACTGATCCAGAAAGCGGCTGAACAGGCTCGATTTCAAGCACCCAGGACACAGCCATGCAGATACTGGAACAACAAAAAGTACCTGTGCCGCAGGCTCCGGAAGCACCGCGCAAGGGGTGGCATCCGCAGTTCAACCTGCTGCGCTGGTTCTCCCTGGCAAGCTTTTTCATCATTGCCGCGGTGGCGTTGGGGCTGGGTTATATCTCCACGCGTTTTGTGGTCGATGAAAGCATCGAGCGCGATTCATTGCTGACCGCGCAGTTCATAAAAGCCATTGGCGAGGCGGAAATCCGTCACGCGGGAATTTCGTCGGACAGAACCATGGGGGAAATGCTCGACCCGCGCCTGGACCACGCCTATGCCGATGTCAGCCCGGAGTCGCGGGCTGCCGCGCGCGTCGAGTTTCTCGACCATGTGGAGCACCTGCCGGACATCCTGCTGGCGACGGTGTATGCCCTGGACCGCACGGTGGTCTGGTCGACCAATCCCGAGTTGATCGGCGTGCGCATCGAAAACGACGAAGAACTGGACGAATCCTTCGAAATGAAATCGCCGGTGTCCACCAGTTACCACGAGATCGATGAGCAGCGTCCGGAACAGCGTCTGCTGCGCGAACCGGAATACCTGTTCGTCGAGAACTACATTCCGATGTTCAACGCCGACAGAAGCAAAGTGATTGCCATGGTGGAGATCTACAAGGAACCGGTGGACCTGGTGGGGCGCATCCAGCGCGGTTTCAAGGCGATCTGGCTGGCCACCCTGATCGGTGGGGCGGCCATTTACCTGGGGCTGTTCTGGATCGTACGGCGCGCGGCGATACTGTTGCAGAGCCAGCAGAAACAACTGATCGCCAACGAAACCTTTGTCGCCTTGGGGGAAATGTCCTCGGCGGTCGCCCACAGCCTGCGCAATCCGCTGGCGAACATCCGTACCAGCGCCGAACTGGCCCAGAACATCGCCAGCCAGACCGCACAGAAAAACATTGGCGACATCATCAATCAGGTCGACCGCATGTCGCGTTGGGTCCGTGAATTGCTGGTGTCGTTGCGGCCGATGAATGACGACTTTGAAACGGTCGATCTGGTGCTGGCCCTCGAAGACACCTTGAGTGCCTTTGAGGCCTTGATCAAGCGTTCGAACGTCGAAGTGCACTTCTCTCCTGTCAGCGTGCCACCGGTCGTCAGCCAACAGGTGCTGCTCACACAAATACTCAATAGCCTGTTTGCCAATGCACTGGAAGCCATGCCCAAGGGCGGCGTGCTGACGGTCGAGATCGATACTTCGGTGCCCGGCGACGTGAGCATGATCCTGACCGACACCGGCAAGGGCATGTCCAAACAACAACAGCAAATGGTCTTCAAGCCGTTTTTCACCACCAAGCAAGGTGGATTGGGTGTAGGCCTGGCCCTGGTCAAAAGAATAATGGAGCGTTTTGACGGCTCGGTCGAACTGACCAGCCGGGAGCAGGAAGGAACCCGCGTTTGTCTCAACTTCAAAGTGGCAACGGGAGGGGTATATGGAGCACAGCATTCTGCTGGTCGAGGATGACGAAATCCTCGCCGAGAATATTCAGACTTACCTGGAGCGCAAGGACTTCGAGGTGACCGTCTGCCACTCGGCGGAGGACGCACTGGAACAATTGGGTTCTTTCGCTCCAGACGTGGTACTGACCGACAACTCGTTGCCGGGCATGAGTGGTCACGACCTGATCCAGAAGCTGCGCGTTCGCGCGCCGGACCTGAAAGTGATCATGATGACCGGCTACGGCAATGTCGAAGACGCCGTGGTGGCAATGAAAGAGGGCGCCTTTCACTACGTCACCAAACCCGTGGCCCTGCCGGAACTGAAGTTGCTGCTGGACAAGGCCCTGGCCACCGACCGCATGGAGCGCACGCTGTCGTTTTACCAGGAGCGCGAGGCCCAGAAGTCAGGGGTGCAGGCACTGATTGGTGAGTCGGCTCCGATGGCGTACCTCAAGGGCACCATCAGCCAGTTGCTCGATGCCGAACGGCGGATGGCCAACAGCGACCTGCCGCCGGTGCTGGTGGAAGGCGAGACCGGTACCGGCAAGGAACTGGTGGCCCGGGCCCTGCACTTCGACGGCCCGCGCAGCAAAGGCCCGTTCATTGAATTCAACTGCGCATCGATCCCGTCCAACCTGGTGGAGTCGGAACTGTTCGGCCACGAGAAGGGCGCCTTCACCGATGCCAAGGACCGTCGCATGGGGTTGGTGGAAGCGGCCGATGGCGGCACGCTGTTCCTCGATGAAATCGGTGAAATGGACCTGCTGTTGCAAGCCAAGCTGCTCAAACTGCTGGAAGACCGGACCATTCGCCGGGTCGGTTCGGTGAAGGAGCGCAAGGTCGATCTGCGGGTGATCAGCGCCACCAACTGCAATCTCGAACAAATGGTCCAGCAAGGCAAATTCCGCCGCGACCTGTTTTTCCGCCTGCGCATCATTTCGATCAAGGTGCCGCGCCTGTATGCCCGTGGCGCCGATATCCTGCTGCTGGCCCGGCACTTCCTGGCGCTGCATGGCAAACGCTACGGCAAGCCGAACCTGCACTTCAGCGACCAGGCCGAAGAGTTGCTGCTCAGCTACAGCTGGCCGGGCAACGTTCGCGAATTGCGCAACATGCTGGAGCAAACCGTGTTGCTGGCGCAAAGCGACACCATTGCCGTCCATCAGTTGAACGTTTGCCTGAGCCTGGTGGATGAGCCACCGACGTTTCATCACGAGCCGCAACATTTCAGCGAACAGCGTCCGTCCTACAACGGCAGCGAATCCATGAACCTGCCGGAAGTGGAGCGCGACATGGTGCGCAAGATGCTCGACAAGACCGACTGGAACGTCACCAAATCGGCGCGCCTGCTAGGTCTGAGCCGTGACATGTTGCGCTACCGGATCGAAAAGCTGGGACTCGCCCGCCCGGACAAACGACAGTGGTAATCACTGTAATACCGGGCCCTGCCTCAGGCAGGACAACATGCAATCGGGATTCTCGACTTCCTGGTTCACGTAGACGCCACGCTCCGCATCGTAGGAGCGGATAAACACCCGGACCGTGGCGTCGGCCACGGTTGGCAGGCGCGAGTCGTAGAACACGTGCTCGCTGGAAATCGGTATGAACTCCCCGGGCGCGGTCGGGATGTAAGAGCCCGGCGGCACGCTGCTCATGGACGGTGGCACGGGGTGCGCGAAGGGTTGGTCGGCGCCGTAATAATTGAATTCACTGCTGTAGTCAGTGGTGGCTGGCAAGTCGTAGGCGTGGGCGGCAAAGGGCGCGCTCAGGCAGACGGCGAGCAAAAGCGTCAGGTCGGCTTTTTTCATGACAACACCTGCAGAATCGGTTTAACCCCATATCCCCAAGGTCATTAACTATAGCTGCCGCGGTGGGCGGCTGTCGTTGCTGCGCGGATTACAAGTTCGCAACACCTGCCAGGATGGGCTTGATCTAGACTTCGGCCGGTCAAATCGACGACCCGAACCCTGGAGCGAGCAATGGAACTGCCGACAAAAGAACAAGCCATCGCCAGTAACCGCGAGGCCTGGAATGACTCTGCCCGTCACCACAAGGACTCCAGCGAATGGCAAGCCTTGCTGAACGATGTGCGGCACGCGGATTTTTCCTGCCTGGATGACACCCTCACTGATTTGCTGACCCGGACAGGTGTCGACGGCAAGGATGTGGTGCAACTGGGCTGCAACAACGGTCGCGAGAGTCTGTCTCTGTTCGCCCTGGGCGCGCGCAGCGTGGTGGGCATCGACCAGTCCGGAGCGTTTCTCGAGCAGGCACGGGAGCTGGCGGCCCGCTCGCCCCATGCGCCGCAATTCATCGAAGCGGACATTCATCACTTGCCGGCGCAACTGCAGGAACGCTTTGACCTGGCGCTGATCACCATCGGCGTATTGAACTGGATGCCGGACATCGGCGAGTTCTTCCGCCATGTGGCGCGTACGCTGAAACCGGGTGGGGCGCTGGTGGTGTACGAAACCCACCCGTTCCTGGAAATGTTCGACCCCGAGGCAGCCGATCCCTATCAACTGGCCAGTTCATATTTCCGTCGTGAACCGTTCGTGCAACACCAGCCGATCGTTTACGAAGGCAGGGTTGAACAGCCGTCGGCGGCGTCCTACTGGTTCGTCCACACCCTGAGCGACCTGTTCAGCGCCGCCCTGGCGGCGGGGCTGCAGATCCGCCACTTCAAGGAATATCCGCACTCCAATCGCGAAGAGCTCTATGACCGCTATCAGCAGCAGGCGGCGCAGTTGCCGTTGTGTTTTACGTGGGTGGTGGTGAAACCAGCCACTTGACGCGCAAAATCAATTAGAGATTTGAGTGATTGACGGTGTGTCCTGGCTGCGCACAGAGATCTATACCCAGGGCATGAATGACCTTCAGGACCGTATCGAAACGAGGTTTTGCTCCCGGCGCGAAGGCTTTGTAGAGGCTTTCGCGACCCATTCCAGAGTCTTTGGCTATTTGTGTCATGCCACGGGCTTTCACCACATAGCCGATAGCGCGCAGAAACTCCTCATTGTCACCGTCTGCCAGTACCTGAGAGAGATACTCGCTAATGGCTTCATCACTGTCGAGCAGTGCTGCCATGTCGAAAGTCGTCAAAGTCTGGCTCATGGTTAAACTTCCTTTGCCATTTTTTTTGCGCGTTTGATATCGGTGGTTTGAGATGACTTGTCACCTCCAGCCAGCAGGACAATGACGACACCACCGCGCATCGTGAAGTAAACCCGGTATCCGGCACCCACGTCTACGCGCATTTCAGAAACGCCATCACCGACAGGCTTGTTGTCGCCAAGATTACCCGCAGATGCGCGGTCAATGCGACGACCGATAGCCAGCCGGGCTCGCAAGTCGTGAACCGAGGCGTGCCATGCTGCGAAGGTAGCGGTTTGCTGGACAAGATAATTCATTGCTCGAATGTATCCAAATGGATACGGATGAGCAGTCAGACAATTCTGCGATCAAATGGCTTTTTTCTGAGAGGGATGTAGGAGACCAACATCGCGAGCAGGCTCGCTCCCACAGGTGTACGGTGTCGTATTCCGGTCTGGCGCACGACAACAGTCCAATGTGGGAGCTTGCTCGCGAATGGAGCGACGCGCTAAAGCGGATACCCCAGGAATCAAGCCTCGGCCTGAGCCGTCGCCACCACCGGCCGCCCCGGTTTGCGCAGCGGTTCCAGGCGGGAGCCGGTGTAGCGGGTTTCGCGGAAGAAGCGCCAGCGACCGAACAGGCCGTAGACGTGGGTGACGCGGCCCTGTTCGTGGTAGCCCATGCGGATGTGCAGTTTCAGCGCCGGGATGTTGTGGGTTTCGCAGACGTCCACCACCTTGTTGCAGCCTTGCAGCGCCATGGCTTCCCAGAGGGCCACCTGGACGTCCACGGACAGGCGGGTGCCGAAGTAGGCGCGGGTCATTTCGCCGCCGAATTCGAAGAACTCGCCTTCCTTCACCGGGAACCGGCAGCCGTAATAGTGGCGGTCGTGATAGTCCCGGGTGGTGCCCCAGATGAACCCGATCGCATGGCCTTCGTCGTCCAGGTACATGTGCCCGGTATGACCTTCGTTGGCGAGCTCGGCCATGGTATCGACACGGTCGCCGAAGTTCTTCGCAAACGCCTTGGCGTTCTGCGCAGTGATGGTCACCTGGCGCACGGGGGAATAGGGCCGCAGCTTGTGTGGCGGCACCGGGCTGACCAGGTCGCGCTCCATCCACAGCAACTCCCAATGGAAGAACACGTAGCGTTTCCACAGCGTACTGAACGTGCGACCCAGGCCCTTGCGTTTGATGTGTTCGCGAAGCTTGTCGAGTACGCTCATGAAGCCCTCCTTAAGCCGAGGATTGATGGTGTGTTGTGAAGGTATCGATGGGTATAGATCACCCATGGCAATTGCATGGCCATGTGCCTGACTGCATTGTGTTTCAAGTTATGTATCAGTCTTGACACAATTTTCAGGCGTCAAAAAGCTGTTCATCCCGAACGTATTCAGGTGCTTTGAGCGGCCGATTGAACGGGTGCACAACCTGTGGGAGCGAGCCTGCTCGCGAAGAGGCCGGTACATTCAACATCCTTGTTGACTGAACCACCGCTATCGCGAGCAGGCTCGCTCCCACAGGGGGAATGCAGTGTTATTCCAGAGCGGCCTGCGCACGCTCGGGCGCGGCGTCACCAGCCGCGGTGTAGGCCACCCGCGGCACGCCCGGCAGGCGTTGATGCAGCAACGCACTCAAGGACTCTCCCGGCTCCAGGTAGGCGTCGCCGAAGTCGGCGCCGAGCCGGTTCGGGTGGGCGACGATTTCCAGCAGGCCGTCGGGTGGCGGCTCGGCGTTGCGCAGGTCCACCGGGGTGCACACGTAGTCGGCGGTGGCGCCGGCCAGGTTGCTCAGGCGGCGGTTGAGCAGGTCCTTGAACACGCGTTTGGGCAGGCTGAGGTTTTGCCCCAGATTGCGCGCCAGACGCACCGGCACCCCCTTGCGCGCGGCGAAGCGCGCGACGATCTCGCCAATCGGCCAGATATTGTGCACATGTTGATGGGAGTCCAGGTGACTGGGGCGCATGCCGTTGTCCAGGCAGCGCTGCCACTGGGCTTCGAGTTCTTCGAGCACGGCGTGGCGATCCCGGCGCCCGAGCCAGAGGCGGGTGCGGGACAGGTTGAGGTCGAACACGCCGGCACCGTCGCAAAACGTCCGGCGTTGCGCAATGCTCTGGCTCAACGGGCGGCCGTAGGTCAGGTTGAAGTGCAGGCCGATGCGGCCTTCGAGCAATGGATGCCGGGCCAGCACGCAGGCCGCTTCGAACGCCGGCATGTTGGCCATGGCGGTGGCGGAGCTGATGAGCCCGGCCTGGAATGCGCCGAGGATCACCGCGTTTTCGCAGGCACTGAGGCCGAAATCGTCAGCGTTGACTATCACTTGCCGAGGCATGTTGACCCTCCTTGAGTTTGTCCGAAGGCGCAGGCGTTTCGACAGCCGGTGTCGCGACAGGCGCCGGGGTTGCGACGGTGGCGGCCGCGCGTCGGGCGCGCCATTGCTGCAGTCGGGGTTTGAAGCGTTGCCAGACCCGCAAGGCCAGCCCCAGCACCAGTCCGCCTGGACGCCAGGAGTAAAAGCTCCAGCGCCAGTGTTCCAGTTGTCCGGTCATGCGTTCGTGCAGTTGATGGCTGGAGTTTTCCAGGCTGACCCGTGACGCATCGATCCAGCGCCAGTTGTCTTCCAGGCCCCAGCGAATCCACTCTTCGAGCAGCACCCGGCCGCTGCCCAGGTCGGCATATTGCGGCAGGAACGCCAGGTTGTAGTCGTACAGTCGGCCCTGTTCCAACAGGCCCAGGCGATAGCTGATGCAGCGCCCCTCCAGCTCCAGCACCACCACACGCACCAGGCCTCGGGCCGCCAGGGCGGTGAAGGCGCGGTCCATCCACTGGCGATGGCGCGCATCGGAAAAGATCCCGACCCCTTCATCGCCTTTCCAGCTCACTGCTTCGACTTCACTGATTTCCTGCAACAGCGGCCCCATGGTCAGGGCGTCGGGGGTAATCCGCCGCACCTGGGCGCCGCACGCGGCGATGCGTTTGCGCGCACGGCGCAGTTTGTAGCGTGGGTCGCCGGAGACTTCCTGATGGTCGGCCTCGCTGATCAGGTGCACCGGCACGCGACAGCTGAGGCGTTGTTCGGCGGTCGAACTCTGCGCCTGCCACGCCGCCAGGGCCTGCGCCGTGGGACCGGCCAGTTCGTTGAGTTGCAGCACGGCATGGGGCAGGCGTTGACGGATCTGTGTCAGCGCCTTGCGCAAAGCGTCGCCGTCCAGCCTCGTCAACAGGGCGAGGCGGTCGGCAAGGGGATGGCCCAGATGATGCAGGACCCGAAACGGCAAACGCGCAAAGCGCTCCACGGACGTCACCAGCGGCAGGCACAGCGCCAGTTCGTCACCCTGCCAGCCGAGCAGTACGTGCAACCGCTCGCCGGGTTTGAGGGCCTGTTCCGACGCGCATAACCAGGCCAGGGTGTTGAACGGCGTGTGGTCGGTTATACGTTGGCGCAGCGCTTCATAAGCCGCTGCCGGAAAGTCGTGGGCGCACAGCGAAGTGCGCCATTCGAATCGTACCGTCATGAGATCACGTCGCCTCGGCAGTGGCAGGTTCACGCACCGGTTTGCGCAAGGTCTCCAGGCGCGAACCGGTGTAGCGTGTTTCGCGGAAGATGCGCCAGCGGCCAAACAGTTCGTAGACGTTCATGATGCGTCCCTGTTCGCTGTAACCGGTGCGTATATGCAGCTTGAGTGCCGGGATGTTGTGCCACTCGCACACGTCCACCACCTTGCTGCAGCCTTGGGCATACATGGCTTTCCACAGCTCGGTTTGCAGGTCCATCGACAGCTTGGTACCCCAGTAGGCCCTGGCCAGTTCGCCACCGAACTCGAAAAATTCGCCAGGCTGCACCGGGAACCAGCACCCGTAATAATGCTTGTCGTGGTAGTTGCGGGCGGCACCCCAGATGAACGCCACCGCGTCACCCTTGTCGTCCAGGTGCATTTGCCCGGTGTAACCCTCCCGGGCCAGTTCGGCCATGGTCTCGACCCGGTCACCGAAGTGGCGGGTGAACGCCACGGCGTTTTCCGCGGTGATGCTCACGACCTGCAGCGGCCCGTAGGGTTTGAGTTTATGCGGTGGCACCGGGCTGACCAGGTCACGTTCCATCCACAGCAGTTCCTGGTGGGAAAACACGTAGTGCTTCCAGGCTTTTTTCAAGGTGGCGCCCAGGCCTTTGTGTTTGATGTGTTCACTGAGTTTGTGCATTGCACTCATGTTGTTGGCTCCTGACGGGATTGCCCGTGAGTGGAGTGATTACTGCGTGCGGCGAAATGCCGATACGGCCAAGCACAAGAGGGGCGGTCATGAGGTGGTCCAGCTGAGGGCGAACAGGGTTTGCCCGGGCAACTCGAAGCTCACGCGACCGTCCCGGCAGTTGTAGGGTGCGTCGCGGCTGCGATTGTCGGCGCCGAAGTAACGCAATGAACCCTTGGCCAGCGGGCAGGCCGCACCGTTGAGGTCGACACGCTGCAAACGCGTGCCCTTGTTCACCCCCAGCAGCGTGCGCTTGAGGTCGTCGGCCATGGCCAGCACGTCGACTTCGAAGGCATCGTTGTCCAGGCGTACCACGTTGTGCAGCCAGTGTTGCTGGATGAACTGCTGGGCCAGGCCGACGGGTTTGAGTTCGAATTGATCGTCGCCGAGCACCCGCAGCATGCCTTTGGGGTATTGCGGCTCGTCTGCGGCCTGGAACCAGCCGAGCATGTCGAGCAGGCCGTCCTGGGACGCATTGATCACCACCGAGGTCCACCACAATGACGCGTAGTGGGTTTCCTGATCGTAAGGGCTGAGGCTGGCACCGCTGGACATGTTGGTCTGGTCGAGCAACAGGGCCTTGCGCGGCCGACCCTGGGCGTCGAGCCCCACCAGTTCGGCCGCCCGCCGCACGCTATCGCGATAGACGCGGGTCGCGAGCAGGTCGCGGATCATCCATTCGTGCCAGGCCAGGGCATCAATCTGCTCGCCCGAGTCTTGCAGCAAGCGCCGCGCCCAATCGATGCCGCGCCGCTGCGTGGCGTGGTCTGCCAACGGGCCGTTGATAAAACGCGAACTGGCCGGGATGGCGATGCGGATGCCGGCCCTGGCGTTGTCGGGGTTGCTGCGCACCTGCCGGGCCATGCTGCTGAAGACGCTGTGGAAACTGGCGTAGTCCGGGTAGTTGAGGTTCGGCTCGTCGGCAAAGCCGATGTAGTGCGTGCCCTTGCCACCCAGGGCACGGGTTGCGGCCAGCCAGGCCTCGAGGCCGCCACTGCTGGTATTGTCGGCGCGCAGTTCGGCCTGGCGCTGGCTACCGGCCAGGAGAGTGATGTCCCGGGTGATGCCGAACCGCTCCTGGTACAGGCGGCGGAACGCGTCCTCGTAGTGCGGCCGTGTCGCCATGATGTCGACAAGGCTGTAGTAAGTCGCCGCCTGCGGTTTGAGCGCATCCAGCACGGCAAAACTGGAAGGTGGCGGCATCACGTAGGGCAGGGCGATACCCAGGTCCGGTGTGTTGCCAAGCAGTTCCTCGTGCAGGGTCAGCCGGGTGCGGCCATCGTCTTCACGCAGGGGCTTGAGCTGTCGCGGATCCTGCGCGAACAGATTGGCCGTTCCGTCGAGCCAGAATGCCGCCTTGCCGCTGCCTTGCAGGCGCAGGCGCCAGACCTGGTCGCTGGTGGCGACCGGCAGTTCGGCCTTGTCGAACTGCCAGTAGGCAGGGTACGGCTTGAGGGTCAGCGTCAGTTGCCTGCCATCCCCCACGCGCTGGGCTTGCAGGGTGCCGACACCGTCGTGGAACTTGCCGGCAAGCACCGCGTGCTCCCCGGCCGCGACCTTGAAATACAACTCGTCGCCGTCGCGGGTTTCCGCGCTGAAATGCACCTTGGCCGGTTCAAACAGCGCCACCGTGTGCTCATCGTGTTCCACGCGGTAGCGACGGAAGCTGTAACCCGGAATCTCCAGGCGATAACTGCTCGCGCTCGGTGCCAGTGGCCAGCGCTGGGTGCCCTGGGTCTCGGCAGCGGCGATCGATCGTTCAGCCTGGAGCTTGCCCTGGCCATCGAGCAGGTACAGGTGTTCTTCGTTGGCACCGGCCTGCCATGCCGGCACCCATTGCACGGTCACGGTATCGGGACGATCCGTTTGCAAGTACAGGCTGCCGTCGCGGATATCGGCCCAGCGCATCGGCCCGCCACAGGCGTCGACAGACAGGCCAAGGCTCACCAGCAGCGCAAAATACTTCATGCCGACTTCCGTTGCAGGACCAACAGCATCGGTGCGATATCGCTGGGCAGGATGATCAGGGTTTGCCAGAACGGAACCTGGCTCAGGCGGCAATACATCACCAGCAGGGCGACGGTTACCGCCAGGTAAGCGATGGACGAGGCCGCCGCCGCGCCGACGATGCCGTAGGCCGGGATCAGCACCAGGTTCAGTGCCAGGTTGAGCAAGGCACCGAGGCCCATCAACAGGGAAATCGAACCGGGGCGATTCTTGCCCAGCAAGTCCAGGCGCAGGATGCTCGCGTAGCACAAGCCGAGCAGGCCCGGCAGCAAGGCGAGCAACGCCGGGTAGGCCGGTTGATAGGCCACGCCGAACAGCGTGACGATCAGCCATTCACCGATCAGCGCCATGCTCAGGCAGGCACCGAGCATCACCGTGGCCGTCAGGCGCAACGCCAGCGGCGTGACTTTGTCGATGCCTTCTTCCTGTTGCAGCAGGCGTTTCATCAGCGGCGTGGTCACCGCTTCCGGGACGATCAGCAGCAATTCGGCGGCGGCGCTGGCCATGGCGTAATGACCCAGCGCGGTGCTGCCGAGCAGGGCGCCGATGAACAGGTAGTCGGAGCGCAGGATCACCTGTTGGAACAGCAGGTCGGGATGGCTGCGGGCGCTGTAGCGCAGCAGTTCGTTCTGGCTGGCGCGGTCCCATTGCAGGGTCAGTGGCTGGTTGCGCTTGAGCCACACCCAACCGACCAGCACCACCAGGCTGATGCCCGACAGCCAGCTGATCAGCGCCGCTTCCAGGGCTGCGCTTTGCCACATCCAGAACAGGGCGAGGAACAGCAACAGCGGGGCCAGCGATTCAATCAGGCGCAAGGCGTTGAAGGCGACTATGCCGCCCGAGGCGTTGTGCAGGGTCAGCAGTCCGCTCTTGAGCACCGTCAGCGGCACCGCCAGCAACAACAGCCAGGCGAGCAGGCCCAATTGCGTGGTGATGTCCAGTTCACTGCCGAACTCGCGGGTCAGCGCCACCACCAGCAAGGTCAGCAACGCCGCCAGCAGGCAACCGAACACCAGCACCTGGCTGAGCAGCAGGCCCATCGGCCGTTGCTTGGCCGCCTGATAGCCCACCGCAGAGTTCAAGCCGCCGCTGGTGGCGGCGCTGATCAGGTCGGGCAGGGTGCTGAGCAGGGCAAACAGGCCCCGTTCACTGGGGCCGAGAATCCGCGCCAGCAACACGTTACGCAGCAAGCGCAGGGCGATCATCGCCAGTTTGGTGCCCATGCTCAGGGCCAGGTGCTTGAGGTAATGGCTGCGGCTCATGGGCGTGCCCCACGGTAGATGCGCCAGGACAATAGTTCGGGATTGCGCGCAGTACGCTGGCTGACACCAAAGCGTGGCAGCGCCAGTGGGTCTTCGGCCCCTCGATAAATACCGGTGCCGGTACCCAGGGCAAACCGGAAGTCATGCCTGGCCACCTGTTGGCGCACCCGCGCATCGTTGTCGCCATTGGGGTAGCAGTAAACCGGCAATGGCCGGTTGCAGCCGTGCAGCAACGCGTCGCGACTGCGGCTCAGTTCTTCATCCAGGCGTTGATCGTCAAGACCGGTGAGGATGGCGTGGCTGGCACCGTGGGGGCCGAAACGCACCAGGCCGGACGCCTCCAGCGTGCGCACTTGCTGCCAGTCCAGCGCCTGGGGCAACGACTCTTGCGGGCAGTCGTCGGTCAGGCGATTGAGGTCCAGGGGCGACAGGGTTTTCAGGCCCTGCAAAAAGTTCAGCAGCGCCAGGCTGCGACGTTGCTCATCCGGGTCATCGCACAGGGTCGGCAGTGGACGCCCCAGGTACTGCAAACGTTCGATCAGGTGCCGGCGTGCCTGTTCGCCATGGCTGTTCCACAGGGTTTCGCCGATGCTTTCCCACCAGAACCGCTGGCGGCTACCGATGAAGTCGGTGGACAGAAAGATGCTCGCCGGCACCTGGTATTTGTGCAGCAACGGGAAAGCATTCACCGCGTTGTCGCGCCAGCCGTCATCGAAGGTCAACGCCACTTTCGGCCGCTGCGAGCGCGGCGCAGCCGGTTGCAGAATGTCCATCAGCGGCACGCAGTCGAAGTGTTTTTTCAGCCACACCAGCAAATGTTCAAACGCCTGTGGCCCGACGCACAGTTCATTGCGATGGGGCAGTTCGGCGGCCTGGTCGCTGGCCAGCACCCGGTGCAGCATCAGGATCACCCCGGCGCCGTGCAGTTGATTGCGTCCGACCGGGGAGTTGAGGTACAGCCAGCCACTGGTGCGCTTTAACAGTTGTTTGATCGCCATGGCACGTGCCTCTCATCGATTTTGCTCGGGGTTCCATTGGGCGTAACGCTGACCGCGCAGGAACTGCCACAGGCCAATGCTCATTCCGGCAAGGGTCACCAGAAGGAACGCGGCCAGGCGAAAGGGTTTGGGCAAGCGGTGTTGCGAATCCAGCAGGCCGGCAATGGCCACTGTGTAACCGAGCAGTTGGGCGATCAGGCTCAGGCGATAAAAGCCGTGGTCCTCCCATAGCCAGAAACTGCTCAGCAGCAACGGCAACAGCAGGATCGGCGCCAGCCGGCGGATCAGCTTGTGGCTGATCAAGGCAATCGCATACAGGCCGTGGGTCAGTGGGTTAAGCAGCTCCCGGCGTTGGGCCAGGCTTTGCAGGCCACCGACCGTGACCCGCTGACGGCGGCGAAATTGCTTGTCGGCTTCGTCCACGCCCTGGTCGATCACCCGGGCCTGGGGCACGTAGACGATGCGCTTGAACGCGACCGGTGCGCAGGTGCTGATAAAGAAGTCGTCATTGACCTCCGCTGGCACGTTCTGGAACAACTCGCGGCGCAGGGCGAGCAAGGCGCCATCGGCGGAGACCATGCAACCCGTGCGATTTTCCACGTAGCGCAGCCAGCCTTCGTAGTGTCGATACAGGCTGTCGCCAATGCTCAAGCCCTTGCCGGTCACCGGGATCACCATGTGCCCGGCGCAGCCACCGACCTGCGGGTCGTTGAGCGGTGCGAGCAAATGGCCGAGGGTGTCGGTGGACCACTGGTTGTCGGCATCGGTGAACACCAGGATCTCGCCGCTGCTGATCGCGACCCCGGCATTGAGCGTCGCCGCCTTGCCCTGGCGGGGCAGGTCGAGCACGGTGATGCGCGGGTCATCGACCAGCCGTGCACAGGCCACGGTGTCGTCGGTCGAGCCGTCGCTGGCGAGGATGATCTGCAGCGAGCGGGCCTGGTAATCCTGGGCCAGCACGGTGCGCAGTTTGTCTTCGATATGCTGCGCCTCATTATGTGCGGCAATCACGATGCTCACGTCCATCGGTTCTGCCGGTCCATGGCATGGTGCCGGGTAAAACGGCGCCAGCAAGGTCAGTAACAGGGGATAGCCGAGGTAGGCGTAAACCGGTAGCAACAGGCACAACCAGAAAATGAATTCAGCCACGGGCGGGCCTCCTGGCATTCCAATGACAAAGGCTGAGGATGAACGCGGCGCCTGCCAGGTGCAGGCGCACCCAGTGCAGGCCCCAGAGTTGCAGGGTCAGGAGCGTGTCGTGGTGCCGGGCGCTCTGGCGCAGGCTCAGTGCCAGGGCGGGCAGGGTGGTCAGCAGCAGCATCAACACCGCATGGTGAGGGAAACCGTCGAGCAGGGCGGAAATGGCCATGAAGTCGATCACCCAGGCGGCAATCGACAGCAGCGGAAAACGCAACAGGCGCAGGCTCGGGCCATGGGTGCGCAGCAGTTGCAGATGACTGCCCTGGCGCCACATTTCCTTGCCCATCCATTCGCGCCAACTGCCTTCGTAGCCCCAATGCAGCGCCACGCTTTGGTTGACCGAGAGCAGTTTTGCACCCGCGTCGGACAGTCGCATGGTCAGCTCCTTGTCTTCGCCGGTGCGCAGCTGTTCATTGAAACCACCGACAGTGTCGAACCAGCGACGACGCATCAACAGGTTGGAACTGGGCAACCATTGCGCGGCATGCAGCGGCTGCGTAGCGGGGCGCAAGGTGCGGCGCTGCCAGGCATCGGCGTACCACGGCGCTTCGGCCGGGGTGTGCAGGTCAAGGCCGATGACATCGGCCTGGCCGGCGGATTCGAGGTCCAGCAACAGCTTGAGCCAGTTCTCGGGCATCTCGATGTCGGCATCGATGAAGGCCAGCCATTCACCCTGGGCGATCGCCGCCCCGCGATTGCGCAACGCACCGATGAGCAGGCCGGGCAGGACCAGGACCCGGGCGCCGAACTGTCGGGCAATGTGCGGGCCCTGGTCGTCGGAGCCGTTGTCGACCACGATCAGCTCGCATTCCACGTTGGCCGCATCGGCGGCGTGTTGTGCCGCGAGCAGGGTCCGGGCGATGTGCCGGGCTTCGTTGTACATCGGGATGACGATACTGATGCGGTTCATGCCTTGACCTCTTTCAGCGGGGCTTCTTCGGCTTTCGTGCGCAGCACGCAGGTCATTGCCAGCATGATCCACAGGTACTTGTGGTTCGGTGCGCTGAGGAACATCAGGAACAAGGTCAACGACAGAAAGCTCATGCTCAGGTGGGTCATCAGGTCGGCCTGCTGCCCGTCCTGTCGCAACAGCCAGGCCCGGCGGGCGCGAATCAGGTTGTACAAACCCAGGGCCAACATGCCGACAAACATCAGGCCGGCGGGAATCCCCAATTCGCTGAAGATTTCCAGGTAGGTGTTGTGGGCGCGACGGTACAGGTCCTCGGTCTCGCCTTTGATGGAGAAAGCCTTGGCGTAACCGGTGGTGGCGTAGTGCAGCGGAAACGTGCCGGGGCCGGTGCCGAGCAACGGGTTCTCGGCGATCATCGCGCTGCCGACCACGATGTAGGAGGCGCGACGGCCCAGGGACGGGTCCTGGCTCTTGGCCCCGGAGCTGAGGATGCTCAGCGACTGGATTCGCGCCACGTAACCGGCCGGCATCGCATAGAGCCCCAGCGGAATCACGATCGCCAGGCCGAGCATGGCAAAGCCCAGGTGGCGCGGACGAATGCGTGGCAACTGCGCACGGTAATGCCACGCGCCGATCAACAGGCTGAGGAACAACACCACCAGCCCCGAACGGGACTCGGTCTTGGTCATGCCGCCCAGCAGCAGGAGGGTGCAGACACCCCAGGCCAACCGGTGTAACAGGTTCGGGCTGCGGATCACCAGCCACAGCGCCATGGGCACGGCGAAGGCGATCATCAGGGCAAAGTTGTTCGGGTCCTTGAGCAAGCCGGACGCACGGCCGGCGTCCTGGTACTTGGCGGAGAACATCGCCATGGCACAGGTCACCGAGACGCTCAGGGTTACCAGCCGGGCGAACATGTCGAGGTTCAACTCACGCCCGACCAGCAGGGTGATGACAAACAGAATCAGGCCGACGCTCAACTCGCGCAGGTGGCCCAGAGAGATACCCATGTTGTCGGTGTTCAACAGGCTGAGCAGGTACAGCGCCATGAACCCGACCAGAAACCGCCAGATATTGCTGTGCAGGCGTTCGGGCGACAGTTGGCGAATCGCCAGTTGCAGCATCAGGATCAGTGCCAGCGAGGCGCCGAGGAACTTGGAGCCCGATAACGCGTTGTCCTTGAACAGACCCTCGAAAGGCAGGATGGCGACAATGCCCAGCAGACCCCAGGTCGGCTTGCGGTACAGCACCGCGACACCGACCAGGCCCAGCACCGCTCCCGGCGCCAGATACGGATAAGGGCTGGCCAGCAGACCGAGGCAGACCAGGCCGAGCAAACTGACGATCGAGAGCGGAAAGATCACGCGCGTGCCTCCCGTGCAGTCCGGATGTAAAGCTGCGACCAGCGCTCGGCCAGGGCCTTGAGGTCGTAGCGATCCCGTTGCGTACGTTTT
This sequence comes from Pseudomonas sp. 18173, assembly GCF_050432945.1. Classification (NCBI taxonomy): domain Bacteria; kingdom Pseudomonadati; phylum Pseudomonadota; class Gammaproteobacteria; order Pseudomonadales; family Pseudomonadaceae; genus Pseudomonas; species Pseudomonas sp. 18173. The sequence goes on along the minus strand of NZ_JBKFTN010000024.1, from coordinate 72,983 downwards.
GCGTTGGCGATCAACTCGCCGGCCATGGCCGGGTCACCCAGCAGCACGCCGATCTGGCGGGCGAGGGCGGCGCTGTCGGTGGGCGTGGCGAGCAGGCCGTTGTGGCGGTCTTGCAAGACATCGGGAATGCCGCCGACACCGAAGGCCACCACCGGCACCCCGGCCTGCATCGCTTCGAGCAGAATCATTGGCGTGCCTTCGGTGCGCGAACTGATCACCAAGGCATCGAGTTGCCGCCACCACGCGCGCATGTCGGTCTGGTAGCCCGGCAGCGTGATGCGCGCCTGCAATCGCGCGGCGTCGATGCGCGCCTGCAGGCTTTCGCGCTCCGGCCCGTCGCCGAGCATCACGGCATCCAGTTGCGGGTGCTGCTGACACAACGGAATCAACGCATCGAGAAACAGGTCAGGGCCTTTTTCCTGGCTCAAGCGCCCGACGTAACCGGCCAGCCAGCGCTGGCGTTCGCCACTGTTCGGCAGCAAGTCGTTGGCCGCCGGCAGGCCATTGGGGATCACCTGCAGTTTGTCCGTGCGCACATTGGCCTGACGGTGCAGCACGGCAATGCTTTCGGCGACGCACACCACCCGGTCCACCGAGGCCGTGCGGCACAGTTGCAGGCTCAGCCAGGTGTAGAACTTCTGCTTGCGACTGCGCGGGGTGAAACCGTGCTGGGTGATCACCAGCGGCAGGCGCAACAGCGTGGCAGCGACCCAGCCGAACAACAGGCCCTTGAAGTTGTGCGTATTGATCAGTGGCCGCAGGTCTCGTCGCTGGCGCAAATGCCCGAGCAACGCGCCCAGGCCCGCACAGCCCTGGCAATCGACACCGGCCTCGCGAAAACGCGCGATCAGTTCTGGCGGCGCATCGAGAAACAGCACCTGGTGCTGCCCCGGCGTCGCCAGGCAATGGTCCAGCAGCATCCGCTCGGCCCCATAGAAGCCGCCGCTGCTGAGCAAATGAATGATCGGCAGGTCGCGGATGGTGTCGAGCGGCGCGTTCAATTGCGCACCCAATGCATGAGGGACGGGACGCTCCAGTTCTTGTGCGGATTGTGTGGCAGGGTGCTTTGATCGTTGATTACCAGCAGCACCGGCAGGCCCAGTTCATGGGTGATTTGCGCAGGGTGCTTGAAGCGGTGGTCGAAGAACTCGCGCACGTAGACCAGGGCAATCGCCAGCAGCAAACCGGTGAACAGCCCGAACGGAATGATCAGCATCGGTTTGGGGAACGCCGCTTCGGTCGGTTCGAACGGCGGGCTGAGCACCCGTGCGTTGGACAGGTCGTTGTCCAGCGCACGGGCGGTGCTGCTTTCGGCGAAGCGCTGGGCATAGGTGGAGAACGCCGCGTGCAACGCGTCGATCTCGGTGTCCATCTGGCGCAGCTTGCTCTGGGTTTCCTGCAACTGGTGGATGCGGTTCTTGAACTCGGCAATGCGCGCGGTTTTCTGGTCGATGACCGAGCTGATCGTCGCCAGGTCGCTGGTGCGCTCCTGAATCCGGTTGCTGACAATCTTCAGGAATTGCCCACGGGTCCGGGTGATTTGCTCGCGGGCCAGTTGCATCGGCTCGCTGCCGGGCTGGAAGATCGCCAGGTCACTCATGTAGCGACCCACCAGGGTCGTCAGCTGCTCACCCAGTTGCTTGATTTCGCGGTCTTCGAAAGCGACGTTGTCGACCGTGGTGGTGAAGGTGTAGGGGAAGGTGTAGTCGTTGAACCGGGCGTTGTTGGCGATCGTCAGGTTGGTTTTCAGGTAATCGAGCCAGCGCTGGCTTTGCAGCAGGCGGTCCTGATACAGGTTGAGCGCTTGCTCCTCGGTGTTGATCGCATTGAGGCGGAAGGTGATTTCTTCCTTGGGGTCGGACGAACCGATGCTTTCGAGCAGGGCCAGGCGATTGGCTTCCAGGCCATCGAGCCGCACCTGGTACTGCAGTTTCTTGGTTTCGTAGAAGCTCTGCGGCAAGTCGATGGATTGCATTTCCTGGCGGCTGACCAGGTAGTTCTGCAACAGGGTGGCGACGAATCGGGTGCCCTGGGCCGGGTCAGGGAAGCTGAAGACAATCGAGATCACGTTGGAGCCCGGCAGGGTCTCGACCTTGAGCGCGTCGGACGCTTCCTGCGTGAGCACATCGAGCACGGTGTCGCGTACCGGGTCGGTCTGCAGCCCGAGCAATCTGCGAGCCGGATTGACCAGGTGTTCGCGAACCGGATTGGTCACAAACCTTTTGATCGGCTGCATCACCAACTTGCTGAAGATGCCCACGGGCGGCGTGTACTCGCCTTTTTCGCGCAACTGGCCGATGGTCTGGCGGATCAACGCCGGCGAACGCAGGATATTGCTCTCGGTCTCCATGTCCGCCAGCGACGGTGGAATGAAGGATGCGTTTTCCTGATTGAGGGTGCTGGTGGCATCCCCCTGGGAGATTTTCTTGGACTGCACGATCACCTGGGCAGTGATATCGAAACTCTGCTTGAGCATCAGTGGCAAGACCACGGCGATCACTGCAAAGACCAGGAAGACTCGCTTCACCAACTGTTTGTTGGCGTAGAAGATCCTGAAGAACTCATGCAGGTAGTTTTCCTTTGGATTCATGCGGGTCACCTGCGAGTTAGTTGTTGTTGCTGCTGTCGTTCTTGTTGTCGACGCGGTAGCTGAAGCTGAAGCCCACACCCTGGAACAACACCACGTCCGCCAGTTGTCGCGCGAGCTCACCGGCGCTGGCCAGCTTGGTCTTGGGCACGTACAGCATGTCGTCCGCTTGCAGGTAGGCGATCTGCGAGGCGTCGCCGGACAGGGCTTTTTCCACGTCGTAACGATGTGCGACCACCTGGTTGCCGTTACGCCGCATGATCATGACCGAGTCCAGGCGTGCCTTGATGTTGGAACCGCGGGCCATGGTCAGGGCTTCGAGCACCGACACCGGACGGCGGATCGGGTAGGAGCCCGGCTGGCCGACTTCACCCAGTACATAGATCTCATTGCCGGCGGTGGACTTGAGCAACACGTCCACGGTCATGCGGCCGGGCAGGGTGGCGTAGCGTTTGTTGAGGTAGGCCTCCAGCTGGTTGACGGTCATGCCTTGCAGCGGCACGGCGCCGATTTCCGGGAAACTGGCGTAGCCGTCGGTGCCCACGGTGATTTCCCGGCTCATGCCGGTGCCGGGGTGGTTGAGCACGGACTTGAGGTTCTGTTCATTGGTCAGCGGGGTCACCAGGATCACCGACAGCTGGTTGCGGTTGGGCTGGAACAGCTGTTTGCGGTCGTAGGCACGCTGAATCGCGTCACGCGCTTCGTCGCGGGTCAGGCCCTCGATTTTCACCGTGGTGTTGGCCCCCGGCAGTTCGATGGTGCCATCGGGCAGCACCAACTGGTTGCCGTTGAGCTGGCTGGCGGCGGTGAAGTTCAGCGCGATCATGTCCCCGGACTGCACGCGATAGGCTGCCGAGCCACTGGTGCTGATGTGGAAGATCACGTCCAGCACATCCTGTGGGCGCAGGGTCTGCTCGACCTTGGGCACGTCGGTGGCCTGGGCGTTGGCCGGTGGAGCCGTGAGGATCTGCACCGGCATGCTCTGGGAATCATCGGAGTGGGTGCTGGAGCAACCTGCCAGCGGCAGCAACAGCAGGACAAGCATCTTGGCGTTCATGGCGTCATCCGTTTCTGGTTGCTCACAGGTTTTTGTACAGCCACTTGGGCATGTAGTACTTGCGTCGGTTGAACACGCTGCCAACCAGTTTCGCGCCGGCCTGACTCAAGCGCTGGGCTGCGGCCTGGGCCACTTCCCAGCGGGTGTCTTCCGAACGCACGACCATGACCACGCCGTCCACCTGGGTGCTGATGACCAGGGTGTCGGAAGCCGAATACACCGCATCGCCGTCGATCACCACGAAGCGGTACTGGCTGCCCAGTTGCTCGAGCAACGGGCGCAGGCGTTCGGGCGTCAGGTGTTCGTTGCCACGGGAGTGGCGACCGAACGGGAGAATGTGGAAGGGCAGGCTGGAGACGTCCACCACGCAGTCCTGCAGCAACGGCGGGGTCTGGGTGTTGAACAACAAGTCGCGAAACCCCCGTTCCCGGGTCAGCCCCAACTGTTGCGTGAGGTTGGTCGCCGACTGGCTGGCATCCACCAGCAACACCTGGCCGCTGCTCATCTGCGCCAGTTGGCTGGCCAGCGCCAGGGCGCTGGTGGTGGTGCCGGCGCCGGGGTTGGCGGCGGTCAGGAACAGGATCCGCAGGTCCAGGTCAAGCACGGTCGATGTCAGGTTGGACTCGCTCGGGCTGGCAATGCTGAGGCTTTTTGCAGTTGAACCGTCCATTTAACTCGCTCCGTGGCCGCTGAACACTTTGAAAGGGGTTTTCAACAGGATCTTCAAATCAAGCAGCAGGCTCTGCTCGGCGATGTAGGTGAGGTCCAGCTCGACACGCTGGTCGAAGTCGATGTTGCTGCGTCCGGAGATTTGCCACAGGCCGGTCATGCCGGGGTAGATGCTCAGGCGCGCGAGGTGGTTGTCCTTGTAGCGGTAGGCGTTGAACGAAGTGGGCCTGGGGCCTACAAGACGCATGTCGCCGGTCACTACGTTGAACAGGTTCGGCAGCTCGTCGAGACTGGTACGGCGCAGGAAACCGCCGATACCGGTGATGCGCGGGTCCTTGTCGATCTTGAAATCGATGGCGTCGGCGCCGTGCTTGTTCAGGTGCCGCAGGGACTCCTTGAGCTCCTCGGCGTTGGCGACCATGGTGCGGAATTTGTACATGCCGAACAGGCGGCCGCGGTAACCGGTGCGTTTCTGCACGAACATCACCGGCCCCGGGCTGGTGAGTTTCACGGCCAGCGCCAACCCCAGCAGCACCGGCGAAATCAGCACCAGGATCAGTAGTGCACCGACGCAGGCCAGTACGCGGTTGGTGCGCGACAAGGTCCACGACCGGCCACCGTCGCGACCGGTAATCCAGCTACGGCCCTGCATGTGAATGGCGGCGTCCATGCGCATGCGGTGTTCGGGGTCCATGCGTTTGTCCCGACGCATGTTGGTCAGAGGCACGCTTTTTTCATGTCCAGTCATAAATCCTCCGCAGAGTTCAGCCGCGTGCGGCGTTGGCGACAGGCAGTCAGTAGTCAGTGCGAAACCAGGCAACGAAGCGCCCCGGTCCCTCATCCAGCTCGAAACGCGGCTGGAAATCGGCAGCGTGGGCCAGGTCGCAGGCAAACAGCGCCTCTATGGCCGGCGTATCGGCCAGTCAAAGTGTTGAGCGCTGGAAAGGGCGTGCCTGCTCTTGCACCCACTGCACGCGATGGTGTTTGAGTTACGGGTCGTAGCAGCTGGTGCCAATAAATCCGGTCGTTGCGGTGACTGGAATCTTCATGGGCGTACGGCCTCGGACACGATGTGGCGCAAGCCAATGCCGCTGCAGCGCAGGCCGGCGGCCGCCATCTGTTGCCGTTGCCGGATCTGCTTCGGATCGATGACGACACGCAGCGCGTGATGTCCGACATCGGTCAGTGCCGCTGCTTGAACAAGGCCAACATCGCCCGTACCAAATACGCTCACGTCCATATTGGCGTGCCTCGAAATGCGCTGGAGAGTTGCGAACTAAAACTGTCAAAAGGGGTATAGACCAGCCTTGGCAAACCGTGTCAGCAAACCGGCATGTTGACCGGGCAAGCCCCCCCAAATTTGGGGGCCATTTGCCATCAACCTCGCACCACTATTGGGTTTTTCCCCAAAGTTGAGGGATTGTGAAGAATTTCAAGAAAGCGATGGACGGTCGTAAGCCGTGAAATACAAGGGCTGTAACAGCTTGAGCGTGTCAGATTTGAGTCATCGGTTTATTGACGCTTTTCGCCAAAGTCCGACAGTTCTTACGCAAAGATGGCGCAATGCTATTATCCAGAAACGGCCGCCAATCGATTGACTGGACGCCCGTCAATTCACTACGGAGGTACCAAGCCTGGCGTCAGCGGTCTGCGGGTTGGCCTTGGGATCGTGCAGCAGGGAGAAGCCACGCTCGAGCAAGGTGCGGCCGATAAACCGCGACCCCACTTCGTTCAAGTGCGAGTCGTCCAGGTACAGCAGCTGGCCCTGAATGATCGGACTGCACACGCCCGCCGGGCATATCACCTGATTGGGGTCGATAAAGCGTATCTGCGGGAACCTGGCCCGCACGTCCGCCCAATAGGGCGCCAGTGCGCTCTGGGCCACCGAGCAATTGCGGTCGGTGCCGAACATCAGCCGGCGAATCGGGCAACTCGCCGCTTTTTCAATGTGCTGGTTGCTCAGGATGACGATCACCTGGCCGCTGTTCTCCACCACCCGCTGGATGCTCGCTTCGACGAGATCTTTGGCCCGTGCATCCTTGGGCCAGATCGCCGCCAGTACCACATAGCGATACTTGTTCTGCTGGATCAGGCTGAACACCCGTTCGTTGCGTTTCGCACAATGGGCCGCGTACACCGGAGGCATTTCGGCGGTGTAGCCGAGGATCGGCGGGCAGGAGTCCATGGTGTAGTCCATGAGCATGATGTTGTTCGGCCTGGCCAGGATGTCGACCATGCCGGTGAAGTGATTGGCAAACGAGTCGCCGATCATGATGCCGTCCAGCTCATCCTTGGTTGCGCCCAATCGGCAGTGCTCGTTGGGTTCGGTCTTGTACAGCGCATTGGGCACGTGGCAGCCGCTGCGGACCTCGGCAGGCTTGTTCAGGGCCATTGCTTCCAGTGCAGAAACGCCGGCGTTGAAGCGTTGTGGAAAACCGTTGAACTGCAGGCTCAATCCTGCCAGCAACGCCAGCCCCAACGCCGGCAGGGCAAACCGGCGGGTGAAGACCCGGGCAAAGTGCAAGGTCGCCCCGTTGCGCCGAAACGGCACTTCGACGTAGCGCCAGGACAGCCATGAAAGCAGGACGGAGGTGATGATCAACATCGCGCCCACGGGCAGGTCGATGGGGATTTCCACGTAGTTGAGGAAGGCAATCAACGGCCAGTGCCACAAATACAGCGAGTAGGAAATCAGGCCGATAAACACCATGGGGCGGCTGGTGAGCAGGCGTGAATGGCGATCACCGCTGCCGGCCAGGATCAGCAAGGCAGCGCCCAGGCAGGGGATCAGGGCGTTGATTCCGGGAAAGGTCGAGCCGGGCGTCAGGGCGAACAGCGAAAAACCGATCAGCAGGTAGCCCGCCAGCGCATAACCATGGGCCGTGAGTTTGCCGATCACGCGTGGCTGGTGCAGGTAGATCCCCAGCAGCCCGCCCAGCATCAGTTCGAAAAAGCGCGTGGGCAACAGGTAGTAGGCGGCCGTGGCGAAGACGCCGGTCGCGTACTCGGAAACCCCGACCGCCAGCACAACGCCAATGGCCAGCACGGGCAACACGTAGCGCGGCGCCAGGCGATACAGCAGCACGATGAACAGCGGCCAGATGACGTAGAACTGTTCTTCGATACCCAGTGACCAGGTATGCAACAACGGCGCTTCGCTGGCATCGGCGGCGAAGTAGTTACCGTACTTGACCCAGATGTAGATATTCGAGACACCCAGCAGCGAGAGCAGGGCGCTGACATTGAGGCGGATCAGGTCGACCGGAGACAGGATGAAGGCCCCGGCGATCACGGTCGCCAGCAGCACCGTCGCCAGCGCCGGGACGATGCGGTTGATGCGGCGCTGATAAAAGCCCTTGAGCGAGAACGCATTGCGCTTGACCTCGGAAAAAACCTGGGAAGTGATCAGGAATCCCGAGATGACAAAAAAGATGTCGACGCCAACGAAGCCGCCGGGCAACAGGCCGGCCTTGAGGTGGTGCAGCAGCACTGCAATCACCGCGACAGCGCGCAGCCCGTCAATGTCGGAGCGGTACTTGCCTTGAGCCATGCGCCTGACCATCCCTAAAACCGAAGCGATCCATCGACGTCCGCCCCGTGACAACCGCTGTCAGGATCGCGGACATTCAAACCACTCATCATTTGTAGCTGGAAACCGGGGGGACGCAAAAATCAAAAGCACCCGTGGCCCACGAGCGTGATGGTTCATTGACCTTGGCGGGCTCGATACGCGCCCGGCGCGCACCCCAGCCACCGCAGGCATGCACGGTTGAAACTTTGCACATCGCTGTAGCCCAGCCGGTCGGAAATCTCCACCAGTTCCAGGTCTGTCCCCTGTAGAAAATCCTCGGCCCGGTAGCGGCGGTACTCGTCGAGCAACTCGGAAAAACTCCAGCCCAACGCCTTCAGGCGGCGGGCGGCGGTGCGCTCGAGCAAATGCTGGGCGGTACAGAATTGCTGCCAGTTGGCCTCGGCGAGATCGGCGATCAGATGGTCGCAGACTTGCTCCAGCAAGGTCGGCTCGCTGTTGCGTCGGGTCTGCTCCAGCAACTCGACCAGCGTGAATTCCAGTTCATGATTGCCCGGCGTCAACGGGATGACGAACAGCTGTGGATCGAGACGGATCGAGTGCTGCGCCTGTCCCCATTGCACGGCTGCGCGAAAGGCATGTTCATGTTCCTGCGGCTGGGCCGTGCAGGCTCCGGCCAGCCCGACGCCCAGAATCGGGTCGCGCTCCAGGCCGCTGGCAAGAAATTTACGGCGCAACATGCTGCACAGGCTGATGAGGATGTAATCGGTGGTTGCCGCGCTGGTTTTCACACTGCCGCGCTCGAGCAGGCGCAATTCGACGCTGTCGTCACCGCGCACGATCTGCGCCTGGAAGTGCCCGTTGAAAAACGGAAAGAAGCGCACGAAATACTGGCAGGCACTGTCCAGCGAGTCGGCGACGTCGAACAGGTACGTCAGGCCATTGGTGGCGGTGGAAACGAATCGCCGGCCGGCCGCCAGGCCGATCAGCGGGTCACCGCTCCGTTCCAGGGCAAACGCCCAGAAGCGTCGCGACATGAACAGCGGAATGCGCATGAAGGGCGTGCGCAACTCGAACAGGCTGCGACGAAACAGGCCTTCGATGCTGTCCCGGTCCACACCGCGGGCCAATAACTCCTCGATGGCCGGCAGCAGGGTCGGCGCGTAGAACGCATTGGGTACTGATTGATCGTGCAGTGGCTGATCGCTTTTTGTCATGCAGGGCTCACAGCTTGTTCCGGAACACTGGTTAGGCTGCCCGACGTTAAGCGATTTGCCGGAGCAAGACCATGCTTGATTTACGCCAGCTCGATTTGAACCTGTTGCTCGCCTTCGATGCGATCTACCAGCAGCGCAGCGTCACCCGTGCCGCCGAGGTCATGTGCCTGTCGCAACCGGCCATGAGCAATGCGCTGCGTCGCCTGCGCGAATTGTGCGGCGACCCGCTGTTCATCAAGAGTCGCCTGGGAGTGACGCCGACACTGATCGCCCATCGCCTGGCCGACTACGTGCGTGCCGCGCTCGAGTCGTTGCGCGATGGCTTGCGCATGATTCCCGCTGCGCGGCAGAACAATCCGTTGCTGCGCATCAGTTGTCTGGATTGTCTGCAACCGGTGCTGCTCGAGGCGTTGCTCGAATCGCCCCATGCCGATTGGCAGGTGCGCTATTTCCAGCCCCGGCGCCGTGACGCCTTGCAGGACCTGGCCAGCGGCAAGCTGGATATCCTGATCGACCTCGACCAGCCTCTGGCCGGGCTTGCCGGCCTGCACAAGCAGGCATTGCCCGCCGACCATTACGTGTTCGCCTATGGCACTGCGCTCAAGGAACCGCCGCGCACCCTGCAGGAATATCTGCAGCAGCCGCAGATTCAGGTGTCGAGCCGCCGCGACGGGCTCAGCCCGGTGGACTTGCAGTTGGGCTTGAAAGGTCTGCGCCGCAACGTGGCGATGAGCACCCAAAGCACCCTGGCCGCAAAGCTGATCGTCGACCGCCAGCCATTGGGCATCAGCCTGCCAAGCCGGGTCGCCAGTGTGCTGGGCCTGCAACACGTGCCGCTGCCCCTGGACGAACCCGTGGAATTGAAACTGGCGCTGTACATCGAGTCCCGCTATCGCTTCGAGCGTAGCCGCGAGGAGGCGATGCATTGCCTGTTGCGTGCTCTCGGTGAACCCCGGGCATTGCAGGCGTTCGCCCGGCGTGCGTGAAACCCTGTGGGAGCGGGCTTGCTCGCGTAAACGGTGGGTCATTCAACCATGATGTCGACTGACATGGCCCCTTCGCGAGCAAGCCCGCTCCCACAGGGGGCGTGTTCAGTTCAGGTACACCTGGTTCGATGCCAGCAAGCGCCGGTCGACCGTCAGCACGGCATCAACCATCGCCAGCGCCGCCGGGGTCAGGGAGTGGCCGGCGCGGCTGACGATGCCGTAGTGCAATTGCAGGCCGGGATCTTCGGCAGGCACATCGGCAAATTCCAGCAGCCGGATCAGGCCCTGGTCGACCAGTTCGGCCAAGGCCTCCATGGTGGCGATGCCCACTGCGTCGGAACGCATCACCACGCGGCGGATGGCATCGAATTGCGCGCACTCGACGCTCGGGTTGAAGTCCGCCTCGCCCTGCACGTCGGCGAGGATCTTGCGGATCATCGGCGGTATTCGCGTGCCGACCACTGCGTAGTCGAGCAGGGCGCGCAGGGACGGGCTCTGCTGCTGCGCCAGGGGATGGCCTATGCGGCAAAAGAACCGTCCGCGCCGGGGACGCAACAGCTGTACCTGGTATTGCGGGTCGCCGGTGAAGTACCGCGCGTCGGCCACGAGGAATTCGATCTGCTGTTCACGCAGCCAGACCGCCAGTTGTTCCCAGTCGCCCTGGTGGAAACTGATGCGGACCGCCGGGTGTGCCTGGATGAACTCTGCCAGCGCCTCGGGCACCAGCAGCTGGGCCGGATACGGGCCGCAGCCGAAGCGTAACTCGCCGCCGGTCAGGCCGTTGTATTGCGTCAGTTCGTTGTGCAAGGCCTGGCTGCCGGCGAGCAGGCGCCGGGCATGTTGCAGCACCAGTTCACCCTGGCCAGTCAGGCGCAATTCGCGGCTGCTGCGATCTACCAGCGCACAGTCGAGATCGCGCTCCAGGGTCTGGATGCTGCGACTGAAGGCCGGTTGACTGAGGTTGGTCGCCTCGGCGGCGCGGCCGAAGTTGCGGTAATCGGCCAAGGCGACAAAGTGGCGGAGTTGTCGTAAGTCCATCATGCGTCCTCTGCATTCTACGGATACTTTTAATGCATTGGATCGATAGCACAGGGGCTGGCATAAGTACACGCCTGTCTTCTCGCCGTAACGTGCCATGACCAGTCAACCGTTCATTTCCAGCGCCTTCACCCGCACCATCCTCAGCCATGCGCGGCAGTCCGGCTTGTGTCAGGACCAACTGCTGCAACGGGCCGGCATCTGCCTGTCGTTGCTCGAGGGGCCGGACCTGCACGTGCCCGCGCACCTGGTCGAGCGCCTGTGGAATGAGTGTGAGCGTGCGGGAGCGGGGGAGTCGTTTGGTTGTGAGCTGGTCAACGGCATGGCGACCACCACGCTGCAGGGTTTGAACATTCTGCTGGACTCCGCCGCGACCTTGCGCGCGAGCCTGAAGTGCTTCACCGATTTCCTGCCGCGGGTGACCAACTATGTGGTGGCGGAGCTGGAGGAGGGTGACGGGCTGGCCCGTCTGCATTTGCGCAGTGTTGACCAGCAAGCGCATTTTTTTGCGCTGGATGCGGCGACCCTGACCCTGGTGCGCAACATCGCCCGACGTTTGGGGCGAGCGCCGGTCGAGGTGTTTGTCGGCGTCCACCTGACCCCGCAACAGGCGGCCGGGCAGTGGTTGCGCAGTGTCGGTATCGAGGTGCAGACCGGTGCGCATCCTTGCCTGGTCTTGTCGGCGAGTAGCCTTGACGAGCCTCTTTTGGGGGCCAACGGGTTTTTGCATCAGAGCATGTTGCGGCACTGGCAGGTCGCGGCGGTGCAACATTCGCGCGGTGACAGTCTGGAGCTGGCGCGGCACTGGTTGACGGCGGGGGATCAGCCGATTGAGCGGATTGCCGAGCGGTTGGGGTATCGGCAGTCGAGTAATTTTATTCGGGCGTTTCGGAAGCGGTTCGGGATTACGCCCAAGCAGTTTCGTCTCGGTTTGTAGCGGGGTACATATCCGTTTTTTGAGTGACGGCGGCTGGTGGTTTCGCCCTTACGGCGACTCACTTTTTTTGACAAACGCCTCAAAAAAAGTAAGCAAAAAAAACGCTCGCCCCGAACGTACGGCCCCTCGCCAGGGCTCGGGGTTCCTGCGCTCCGGCATTCATCCGGGGGCATTGCCCTACGGTTTGCTTCGCTGTACCTCCCTGCAACGTGTGCGGCTTCGCCGCCCGGCGCTGCGCGCCATTCCCCGGATGAATACCTCCGCTCAGCCTGCCGAGGGGGCGGGTGGATCAAGATCAAAAGCGACAGGCGAGCTAACGCTCGGCCCTGTAGGAGCGAGCTTGCTCGCGATGGACGTCAACGATGATGCGGGCTGTCTGAATCCTCGCGGTGGCCCGGCGTTTTTCGCGAGCAAGCTCGCTCCTCCAGGGGAAGGCATTCAATCGCGAGCAGGTCGGCTGTCAGGCCGCCTCGCTTTTGCTTTGGCTTTTGATCTGCTTGCCCCCTAAAGAGGAGCGGAGCGAGGGAATGCCGAGCCACANTCCTCGCGGTGGCCCGGCGTTTTTCGCGAGCAAGCTCGCTCCTACAGGGGAAGGCATTCAATCGCGATCAGGTCGGCTGTCAGGCCGCCTCGCTTTTGCTTTGGCTTTTGATCTGCTTGCCCCCTCGAGAGGACCGGAGCGAGGGAATGCCGAGCCTGGGCGAGGCACCGAACGTCAGGGGCAAGAGCGTTTGGTTACTTTGCGCTTTTCAAAGTAACCCGCTGTAAGAGCGGAACCGCCAGAGGCCGTTACCTAAATAACGGATATGTACTCCTTCAAAAATCCACACCGCCNCTTTGGCTTTTGATCTGCTTGCCCCCTCGAGAGGACCGGAGCGAGGGAATGCCGAGCCTGGGCGAGGCACCGAACGTCAGGGGCAAGAGCGTTTGGTTACTTTGCGCTTTTCAAAGTAACCCGCTGTAAAAGCGGAACCGTTAGTGGCCGTGACCACAACAACGGATATGTACACAAAAAAACGTCGCCCAACACAAAGCCTTCGCGAGCAGGCTCGCTCCCACAAGTGGCTGATGCGTACCCCCTTCAAACAATTACCGTCCGCCTCGCAGATCCCCCCGATGATCATTTTTTGTCACCCATCGCTTGCGTGTCGCGCTCGATAGTTGGGCACCGTGTCCTGGCTGAGCAAATCTGACCGGAGCCCAATAATGATAAAAAAACGCTCGGCCACAGCCGGAGTCCGCCTGCGACTTCACCGGTTTGGCCACACTCGCCCGCATCCCCTCGCACTGGCGATTCTTGCCGTACTCACGGGGCCGGCCTGCGCTACCACATTTGACCTCAACGAAGACTGGAGCCTGTCGACCAAGACCAGCCTGAGCCTGGGCAGCAGCTGGTCGACGCAAAACCCCGACAAAAGCCTGATGACCCGCGCCAACGCCTTGCAGGCACAGGGCGTGAATGCCAATGGCAGCAGCGTCAGCGCCGACGACAACCGGCTGAACTTCGAGAAGGGCGATCCCATCTCGCAGCTCTTCAAGGGCCTCACCGATTTCAGTCTCGACGGCCAGGGCCAGGGTGCGTTCATCCGTTTCAAATACTGGTACGACCACGCCTACGAAACCGGCAATGGCCGCTTCAAGGATTTCGACGATTCGGGCTGGGACGATTTGTCGAAGTTCAAGGGCTTCCAGGTGCTCGATGCCTATGTCTGGAAAGACTTCCAGGTGGCCGAGCATCCGCTGGGCGTGAAGGTCGGCAACCAGGTGTTGTCCTGGGGCGAAGCGCTGCTGATCCAGAACGGCATCAACGTGATCAACCCGCTGGACATCTCGGCGTTCAACCGTCCCGGTGTGGAAATCAAGGAAGGCCAGTTGCCGGTGGAGATGGTCTCCTTCAGCTTCGGCCTGACCGACAGCACCAACCTCGAAGGTTTCTACCAGTACAACTGGCGCCCCAGTGTCCTCGACGGTTGCGGCACCTTTTTCGCCAGCAGCGATGTGATCCAGCCCGGTTGCGGGCCGCTGTACCTGAGCCAGGTGCAGACCGATCAACAGATGCAGGCCGCGGGTCTGTTCGCCACGTCCCGGGGCAACGAGTCGCCCTCCGACAACGGCCAGTTCGGCTTCGCCCTGCGTCAGATGATCCCGGCGCTCAACGATGCCGAAGCGGCGATCTACTACATCAACTATCACTCGCGGTTGCCGTATTTCACCCTCAACGCCAGGAACACCGCCTTGCCCGGCACCTTTCCCGGTGGCGTCCAGGGGCCGAGTTATGCGGCGGCCTTTCCGGAAAACATTCACCTGTACGGCATCAGCCTCAACGGCGTCGAACCGGTCACCGGGATTTCCCTGGCCGGTGAGTTGAGCTACCGGCCGAACATGCCGATCGCGATCAACGCGCCCGACGTCAACATCGCGGTGATTTCCGGGGCGGGGGGCAGTTCCTGGGTGCAGTTGCCGCCCGGTTTCAACACCACCGACGGCAGCCGGTTCGATGCGTGGGAGCGCAAGGGTGTGTGGCAGCTCACCGGTTCGGCCACCCAGGCCATCGACAACGTGCTGGGCGCCACGCGCCTGAGCCTGTTCGGTGAGGCTGGTGTGGTGCACATCGACGATCTCGGCGATGAGCGCCTGGGCCGTAATGCCGCGTTCGGCCGCAGCGCTCCACGCAACGGCACGCTGTGCAATACGGTGGCTTCGGGGGTGACCAACCAATACTGCACCGACAAGGGTTTTGCCACCGATTGGTCGTGGGGTTATCGCCTGCGCGCCAGCCTCGAATACAGCGATGTGTTGCCCGGCATCAACCTGATTCCGGCCGTCAACTGGCGGCACGACGTCTCGGGTTATTCCTACGATCCGCAAGGGCCGTTCCAGGAAGGCCAGCAAGCGCTGGGCGTGAGCCTGACCGGCGTCTACATGAACGATTACAGCGTGGAATTGGCCTACAACGCGTTCTTCGGTTCCAACGACTACAGCACCCTCGACGACCGCGATTTCGCATCCGTCAGCTTCAAGGCAGACTTCTAAGGAGAACCGTTATGCGTATGCAATTGTACGTGCTGGCCCTGGCCTGCACCGTCGGCCTGGCTCAGGCCAAAGGCACTGACTCCACGGCGCTGGGCAAGACCCTGACCCCCATGGGCTCGGAAATGGCAGCCAATGCCGATGGCAGCATCCCGGCCTGGACCGGTGGCCTGGCGAGCAACGCCGGCACCGTCGACAGCAAGGGCGGCTACAGCGATCCGTATGCTGCCGAGAAACCGTTGTTCACGGTCACCGCGCAGAATCTGGCGCAATACCAGAAGTTTCTCAGCCCCGGGCAAATGGCGATGTTCAAGCGCTTTCCCGACACCTACAAGATGAACATCTACCCGACCCATCGCAGCGCCAACCTGCCCAAGGACATACTGGCGGCGAGCCGCGACAACGTGGCCAAAACCAGCATGGCCGATGGCGGCAACGGCCTGCATGACTACGCCAGGGGCATTCCGTTTCCGTTACCCACCGAAGGGCTGGAGGTGATGTGGAACCACATGACCCGTTACCGTGGCGGCAGTTATGAGCGCATCAGCAGTTCGGCGCTGGTGCGTGAAAACGGCGCCACCAGCTACGTGCGCAACCAGTCGCTGATCAACTTCGCCGACACCGTGAGCGGGCTGGAACCGGGTTCGAACATCCTGTTCATGTTCAAGAGCCGGGTGCTGGAACCGGCGCGCCTGTCCGGCGAGGCCGTGCTGGTGCATGAGCCGATCGACCAGGTCGCCGAGCCGCGTTCGGCGTGGCAATACCTGCCGGGGCAACGTCGTGTGCGTCGTGCGCCGATGATCGCCTACGACAACAGCGCCCGTTACAGCAATGGCCTGATCACCGCCGACAACATCGACGGCTACAACGGCGCGCCGGACCGTTTCGACTGGAAACTGCTGGGCAAGCAAGAGCTGTTCATCCCCTACAACAGCTACCGGATCGGCAGCCACGAGCTCAAGTACGACGCCGTGATCAAGCCCAATCACATCAACCAGGACCTGGCCCGCTACGAGAAGCACCGCGTGTGGGTGGTCGAGGCGACGCTCAAGCCGGGTGCCCGGCACATCTATGCCAAGCGCCGGTTCTATGTCGATGAAGACAGCTGGCAGATCGCCCAGTCGGACCAGTACGACAGCCGCGGCGAACTGTGGCGCAGCGGTGAACTGCACGCGATTCAACAGTACGACCACGGCTTCACCTACAACGTGCTGGAAACTTCGTACGACCTGATCTCCGGACGCTACTACGCCGGCGGCCTGGCCAACGAAGAGACCGAGCCGATGCGCGTGGGCTTCGCCGCCAGGACCGACGACTACACCCCGTCGGACCTGCGGCGCTGGGCCAAGTAAATCGTATTCAGCACTACTGCAAGTCCCTGTGGGAGCGGGCTTGCCCGCGATGAGGGGGTATCAGACAGCATCAATCTTGGNCTGACACACCGCCTTCGCGAGCAGGCTCACTCCCACAGGTATTGCATTTACCCTGTGGCAGCGAGTCTGGTTTCAGGGCGTAACGATATTGAACTGCGGCGCAAAGGTATCGAGGCTGCTCATCAACTCCCCAAGCTTCTTGCCATTGCCTTGCACTTTGATCAGGCCCTTCTGGATGGCCGTCGGGATATCCAGTTGCTTGAGGCTGATCTGCTCCAGGGTTGCCTTGCTCATGCTCACGCCGGCATCCGCCTGGGGGTTGAGGCCGGCACGGTGGGTCAGTACGCCATTGCGCAGGGTCAGGTTGAAGTCCTTGTTCTGATCCTCGAAGGTCCAGTTCAGGGTCAGGTCATGGCCCACGGCCTTTTCACTGTCCAGGCGAACCGCGAGGAAGTCGAAGAACATTTGCGGACTCATCGCCCGCACCATGTCCACCGACACCGAAGTGCCCGCATGGGGTGGCACGCCGTTGCGCAGTTCCATGGCGCCGGTCAGGTACATATTGCGCCAGGTGGCGTTTTCACTTTGATAGCCCATTTGCTCCAGCGCCTCGGCCTGGGCTTTGCGGGCGTCGCCGTTGTCCGGGCTGGCGAACAGCAACTGATTGCCCAGTTGCGCGGCCCAGCGGTATTCGCCCTTGGCCATGGCCGCCTGCATTTTCCCCAGCACAGCCGCATCGCCGCCCATGGCTTCGACCGTGTGTTTCGCCAAATCCACCGGTGGCAGCGGATTGAGGTTGGCCGGGTTGCCGTCATAGAAACCCATGTAGCGCTGATACACCGCGCGGGTGTTGAAACTCAGCGAGCCGTAGTAGCCACGGGTGTACCACTTCTGGTCCAGGTTGCCGGGCAGTTTCTTGATCGAGTCGGCGATTTCCAGCGGCGTCAGGCCCTGGTTGAGCAGGTGCAAGGTGCGGTCATTGAGGAAGGCGTACATGTCGCGCTGGTCGGCGAGGAAGGTGCGGATGCGTTCACCGCCCCAGGTCGGCCAGTTGTGCTGGGCGAACAGCACGTCGCTCTTGTCGCCGTAACGCGCCAGGCTGCTGTCCAGGTACTGCGCCCAGGCCTTGGCATCGCGCACTTGCGCACCGCGCGGGGTGAGGATGTTGTGCATCATCTGCGTGGCGTTTTCCGCCATGCACAAGGCGCGCAACTGCGGCAGGTACAGGTTCATTTCCGCCGGCGCCTCAGTGCCCGGGGTCAACTGGAATTCCACGTCGAGGCCGGCGATGGTGCGGGTTTCCAGTTCCTTGTCGATCAGGTCGGTGGGCGCGATCAAGGTGACGGTGCCGCCGCTCGGCGTGCTCTTGCCCAGGCCGGCGTCGACCTGGCCTTTTTCACCGCGGGGCAGCAGGCTGCCGAACTGGAACTGCGCACGGCGACTCATGGCGTTGCCGGCGTAGACGTTCTCGCTCATCACGTGTTCCATGAACCCGGCGGGGGCGAACACCTTGACCTTGCCGGCCTTGACGTCGGCCTCGTCGATGACCCCGCGCACGCCACCGAAGTGGTCGACGTGGGTATGGCTGTAGATCACCGCCACCACCGGTTTGTGAGGACGGTTCCGGTAGTACAGGTCCAGTGCCGCCCTGGCCGTTTCGGCCATGGTCAGCGGGTCGATGATGATCAGGCCGTCGTCGCCTTCGATGATGGTCATGTTGGCCAGGTCGAGGCCGCGCACTTGATACAGCCGTGGGCTGACTTCGAACAATCCGGCATGGGCGCTGAGCTGGGCCAGGCGCCAGAGGCTCGGGTTGACTGAATCCGGGGCCTGTTCCCCGGCGAGGAAGTCATAGGCCTGGATATCCCAGATGACCTTGCCCGAGGCGTCCTTGACCTGGTCCTTGAAGGGCGCGATCAAACCCTTGGTGACCGACTCGTAGTCGGTGCGGTCGGTAAAGGGCAGTTGTTGCAGCACGGCGGCGTTACTGGCCTTGGTTTGCGGGCTGGCCGCGACCGGTTCAGCGGCGGCGACCGCCGATTGCGCGAGACAGGCAGTGATCAGGCAAGCGAGCAGCCCACGAGGGCTGAAGGTGAAACGAGGCATGGCGTCTCCGTTTTTATCGTTATGGTCGAACCAGCTTCGAGGGTAGGGCGATGGGCGAGCGGGGCGATGAGCGTCACCGGACAAAAACCATTCAGGGCCGCTATTCTTGGGCGACGCTTATTCAACAGGTTGACCCATGCTTGAAGTCCACGGCGTTTTCAAAAGCTACGCCACACCGCAAGGGCCGCTGCCGGTGTTGCAAGGCGTCGACCTGACGCTCAGGCCCGGCAGCAGCCTGGCGCTGATGGGCGAGTCGGGCAGTGGCAAAAGCACCTTGCTGCACTTGATCGCCGGGCTGGACAAGGTCGATCGCGGCAGCATCCGCAGTGGCGAGCATCGTCTGGAACAGATGAATGAAGGGCAACTGGCGAACTGGCGCCGCACGGAAATCGGCCTGGTGTTCCAGCAATTCAACCTGATCGGCAGCCTGCGGATCGAAGACAACCTGGCGATTCAGGCGCGTCTGGCGGGGCGCCATGATCCACGCTGGCAAGCGCATCTGGTGCGGCGCCTGGGCTTGGGCGATTTGCTGCGGCGCTACCCGGAGCAACTGTCCGGCGGTCAGCAGCAGCGGGTTGCGCTGGGCCGGGCGCTGGCGTCACGCCCGCCATTGCTGCTGGCCGACGAGCCCACCGGCAGCCTCGATGAAACCACCGGCGCCGAGGTGTTGCAGTTGCTTCTGGAGTTGCTCGACGACAGCCCCACCAGCCTGTTGATGGTCACCCACAGTCCCGGCGTGGCGGCGCGGCTGGCGGAGAAAACCTTGCTGTGCGGTGGTCGCCTGGCCAGTGCGGGCGAGCGCTGACATGCGCATCTTTGGCGAAACCCTGCGCGCATTGCTCAGCCATTGGCGGCAGCATCCGGTGCAGTTTTTCAGCGTGCTGACCGGGTTGTGGCTGGCCACCAGTCTGTTGACCGGTGTCCAGGCGCTCAACAGCCAGGCCCGCGACAGCTATGCCCGTGCCAGTCAGTTGATCGGCGGCGAACCTCAGGCCAGCCTCAGTGCACCTGGCGGCGGCACCTTCCCCCAGCAATGGTTTATCGATCTGCGCCAGGCGGGGTGGCCCGTGTCGCCGGTGCTGCAAGGGCGGCTCACGCTCAAGGGGCATGAAGAGCAGCGCCTGCAGTTGCTGGGCATCGAGCCGGTGTCGCTGCCGGCGGGCGCTGCGGTGGCCGGGCAGGCCTTGGCGATTGACCAGGTGGTCGGCTTTTTCAGCCCGCCGGGCAGTACCTGGATATCGTCGCAGACCTTGCAGGCGCTGGGCTTGCGCGAAGGTGAGCGGCCCTTGAACCTGACTGGCGCGGCACTGCCGCCGTTGCATGTACAGGCCGATATGGCGCCCGGTGTGCTGCTGGTGGACATCGGTTTTGCCCAGCAGATTCTCGGTTTGCCCGACCAACTGTCGCGACTGCTGTTACCCAAGGACTTCAGCGCACCGCTGCCGGACGCGCTCAAGGGACAGCTGCAATTGAAGAGTGCCGGTGAAGAAAACAACCTGACACGCCTGACCGAAAGCTTTCACCTGAACCTCGATGCCCTGGGGGTGTTGTCGTTCGTGGTCGGTCTGTTCATCGTGCATGCCGCGATCGGCCTGGCGCTGGAGCAGCGGCGAGGCTTGTTCCGGACTTTGCGTGCCTGCGGTGTGAGTGTGCGGGTGCTGATCGCCTGTCTCGCCGTCGAGCTGGGCGCACTGGCCCTGATCGGCGGGGTGGCCGGGGTGGTCAGCGGCTACCTGCTGGCGAGCATGCTGTTGCCGGATGTCGCCGCCAGCCTGCGCGGTTTGTACGGCGCCGAAGTGGCGGGGCAGTTGAGCCTCAGCCTGTCATGGTGGTTCAGCGGTATTGGCCTGAGCCTGATTGGCGCAATGCTGGCCGGGGTCAACAGTCTGTTGCGGGCAGCGCGCTTGCCCTTGCTGGCGCTGGCCGACCCGCAGGCCTGGCATCAGGCCCATGCCCGCTGGCTGCGACGCCAGGGCGCGGTGGCGGCGATGGCCGGGGTGATCGCGCTACTGGCGCTGGTCTTCGGCGACAGCCTGGCCAGTGGCTTCGTGTTGATGGCGGCGCTGTTGATCGGTGCCGCACTGGCGCTGCCGGTGGTGCTCAGTTCGCTGCTCAATCTGTGCTCGCAGCGCAGTCGCTCGGTGCTTGGCCAATGGTTTATTGCCGATTGCCGCCAGCAATTGCCGGCCCTGAGCCTGGCATTGATGGCGCTGCTGTTGGCGATGGCGGCGAATATCGGGGCCGGTAGCATGACCGCCGGCTTTCGCCAGACCTTCAGCGACTGGCTCGAACAACGGCTGACGGCCGAGCTTTACCTCAACCCCCAGAACCCGGTCCAGGCCCGGGAGCTGCACGGTTGGCTCAACCAGCAACCGCAACTGGCGGCGGTGCTGCCCAACTGGCAGGTGTCGATCCAGTTGCAGGGTTGGCCGACGGACCTGTCCGGGATCATCGATCACCCGACCTATCGCCAGCACTGGCCGCTGCTCGAGGCCTTGGGCGATGACTCTTGGGAGCGGCTGGCCAAGGACGATGCGGTGATGCTCAGCGAACAACTGGCCCGGCGCCTGCGCGTGCAACTGGGCGATCATGTGACGCTGCCGACGCCCACGGGCCCGTGGTCGCCACGGATCGTCGGGATCTACGCCGACTATGGCAATCCCAAGGGGCACATTCTGGTGAACTTCCGCCACCTGTTGCACGGCTGGCCGCAACTGACGCCGAGCCGCTTCAACCTGCGCATCGAGCCGGCATCGATCCCGGCGTTCGTCACGGCGTTGCAGGCGCGTTTTACCCTGGACGACAGCCGCATTGTCGATCAGGCGCGGCTCAAGGACTGGTCCACGCAAGTCTTCGAACGCACCTTCGCCGCCACTGCCGCACTCAATAGCCTGACGTTGTGCGTGGCTGGCGTTGCGCTGTTCATCAGCTTGTTGACCCAAAGCCAGAGCCGTCTCGGACAACTGGCGCCGCTGTGGGCGCTGGGCGTGACACGGCGGCACCTGATGTTGCTCAACCTTGGGCAAACCTGGTTGCTGGCGCTGCTGACCCTGGTGCTGGCATTGCCGCTGGGCATTGCCCTGGCGTGGTGCCTGGACACGGTGATCAACGTGCAGGCCTTTGGCTGGCGCCTGCCGTTGCGGGTGTTTCCTTGGCAACTGTTGCAATTGATGGGGCTGGCGCTGGTGGCGACGTTACTGGCCTCGGCCTGGCCGTTGTTGCGCTTGTACCGCACGCAACCGGCGGATCTGCTGCGGACCTTTGCCCATGAAGATTAAGCCCGGCGTGTTGTTCCTGGTGCTGCTGGCGAGCGGTTGCGAGCAACCGGCACCGGTAGAAAAGGGTTTTGCCGGGCTGGGCAACCAGGCCGCGGCGTTCACCCCGGTGGTGCCCGGTCGGGTGTTCAGCTTCCCGGCGGATCACGGCCCGCACGAGGGTTTTCGCATTGAGTGGTGGTACATCACGGCCAACCTGAAGGACGACCTGGGGCATGAGTTCGGCGCGCAATGGACCTTGTTCCGCAGTGCCTTGAAAGCCGCACCCGAGGTGTCGGGTTGGCAGAACCAGACGATCTGGCTCGGCCACGCGGCGGTGACGTCGGCGACGGCGCATCACGCAGCCGAACGCTATGCCCGGGGCGGCGTCGGTCAGGCCGGTGTCAGCATCGCGCCGTTCAACGCATGGATCGACGACTGGCAATTGCGCAGTCAGGCGCCTGCCGACAATCCGTTGGCCGACCTGCTGCTCAGCGCTCGCGACAAGCGCTTTGGCTATCGGTTGCAGTTGACCTCGACAGGTCCGCTGGTGCTGCAAGGAGACAAGGGCTTCAGCCAGAAATCCGAACAGGGCCAGGCCTCCTATTACTACAGCCAGCCGTTTTTCAAGGCCAGCGGCACCCTGGACATCGACGGTCAAACCTTCCAGGTCAGTGGCCCGGCCTGGCTCGACCGCGAATGGAGCAGCCAGCCCCTGACGGCCAACCAGAGCGGTTGGGACTGGTTCTCCCTGCACCTGGACAGCGGCGAGCAGGTGATGCTCTATCGCATGCGGCAAAAGGACGGCGAACCTTACCTCACCGGCACCTGGATCGACGCCCAGGGCCAGACACAACCGCTGCACGCCAGCGACATCAGCCTGACGCCGCAAGACACCGCCCGCGTGGCCGGGCGCGAGATGCCCGTTCGCTGGTCGATCAGGATTCCCGCCAGGCACCTCGATATTGTCATCAGCGCACTCAATCCCCAGGCCTGGATGGACTTGCGCATTCCTTACTGGGAAGGCCCGGTACGCCTCAGTGGCAGCCATGCAGGGAACGGATATCTGGAAATGACCGGTTACCAGTAACCTGTACCGGTAACTTGCGCCAGGAAATTCAACGGCCCGCGGCGACCACTCGCCGAACAGCGACTATGCTCATCGCACACATGGCGTTGAGCCTGGCTTCAACGCCGTCTGTTGCCATCTATCACAGGGAAAGTTCTGCCTATGAAACGCCACGCACTGACCAAAGCCATTACTCTCGCTACTTTGCTGTCGACCGCCAGTTTTGCCGCGGTTGCCGCCGATATCCCGTTGTCCGAAGTGGTGGTGGCTGACCAGGTCTCCACCAAAGTCGTTTCGGTTGATACAGCGAACCATTCCGTGGTCCTCAAAGGCCCGCAGGGTAACGAGTTCCCGGTGCAATTGACCGACAAGGCGAAAAACCTCGGCAACCTCAAGGCCGGCGATACCGTCGATATCAGGGTCACCAGCGCCATTGCGGCCTACCTCGACACCGATGTCGACAAAGGCCTGCCAGGCTCCGCCGAAGTCAGTGGCGAGGTGCGTGCAGCACCTGGTAGCGCCAGCCCGGCCGGTGAAGCTTACCGTCAGGTGAAAGTGCAACTTAAAATCACCCACATTGACCTGAAGAAAAACCAGGTAACGTTCGAAAACCCGGAAGGCAAGTCCAAGACGGTTGACGTCAAGCGGCCTGAAGTCCAGGCCAAACTCAAGGAGTTGAAAGTCGGGCAAAGCGTGAACGTGGTTTACACCGATATATTGACAGTGACCAGCAA
The DNA here is from genome assembly GCF_050432945.1 of Pseudomonas sp. 18173. NCBI lineage: Bacteria > Pseudomonadati > Pseudomonadota > Gammaproteobacteria > Pseudomonadales > Pseudomonadaceae > Pseudomonas > Pseudomonas sp. 18173. Next base: position 49,397 of record NZ_JBKFTN010000024.1, on the reverse strand, counting down.
GCACTAATATCGGCTCTATACGGGTTGATTGTTTTTATGCAGGATTTGTATAGGAATAATCAACTCGTATGGTCGAACTGGTGGGTTCGTAGTTCGATACTGGATAGTATTTGAATCGACATATTATTAAATATGATGTCGATAAATTTCATCTTTCGCGCACGGACATATTTAGCCACTTCTACTAAAATACTTTCCGTTCGCCCAGTGCGGGGCTCTTTACCAGTGCATGGATTGCCGAGGCCAGTGCACTGGGCGAACACTTTGATTGCTGCACTGAAAGTTTCGAATACAAAAAAACGGGCGACCTGCAGGTCACCCGTTTTTTTTGCCGGGTCCTGGCAGAATGACCCGGTTGTTTTCATGAAGTTGTAAGACGTCGTTCAGACATGTTTCTTATTGACTTGAACAACATCGGCCAACGCGGCGAAACACTGTTCGATCGAACGCTGCTGACTCTGGGCATACAGCCCCAGTTCATCGATCGTCGGCCGCCCCAGGGCCTTTTCGAACGCTTGCTGATTGGAGTGCACACCGTAGCGGGTCTGCGCCGCGTCCCCCAGGTTTGACTGGAAAATCCCCGCCGCGCTGACCGGCAGGAAATCTTCGTACACCAGCGGTTCAACCCGCAGGTAACCGCTGCCGAGCAGGTCTTCCAGTGCGGTGTTTGTCAGGTCGCCCGCCGCCAGGCCTTTTTCCGTCACGAAGTAGCGGAAGTAAGCCAGGCCCTGTTGGCGCATGCCTTCCCAGGTGTCGGGGAACTCGTTGAAATGTTGCGCCATCAGGGCGTTGTAGCGCGCGGCGTTGGCTTCGTTGGGGAAGTCCTTGAGTTCGTCCCGTGCGGCATTGAGCAGGCGGTCGTACAGTGCGCGGCCCTTGGGCGTGAGGGCGGCACCGCGCTGTTCGATCTCGCCGAAGCGGGCACTGTGGCTGCCGCGCGCCTCGTGTTGATCGGTGAAGGCAATCGGCTCGTCGAGGGCTTTGAAACTGGTCTGGCGCAGCAGGATCGGGCACTGACGGCGGGGCGGGCCTTCGATCACCGCCTTGGGGGTGATGCCATGGGCCGGCATTTGCGCCTGGACGATGTCGATGTCCAGGGTCCGAGGCGTCAGGTGGTTGATGTGCGGCCCCTTGAACGCCACCACGTCGGCGATCAGCCGATGCTGGGCGCTGAGCTGTTGATACTGCCCGGCGGTGACGGTGGCGCTGTGGTGCCAGCGAAAGGTTTCCAGGGCCTGCTCGACGAACGCCAGGGCTTGCGGCTCAGTCAGGCCGCCCCGGGATTCGGCGAGCTCGATAAGCTCCAGGGCCTTGGGGGTGAAGATCGAGCGCTGGTCGAGCATCGACTGGGCAAACGCTCGCAGCTCCAGGTCTTCGATCAACTCCAGGCGCAGCAGCGAGGTAAACACGCGGAACGGGCTGACCTGCAACGAGGCTTCGTGCACCGCGCGAAACGCTGTGGAATGCACCGGCACACCGGCCGGTGTCAGGTCGTAGTAACCCACCGGTTGCATGCCCATCACCGCGAACAGGCGGGCGAGGGTCGCCAGTTCATCGGCCGTACCGACACGAATGGCGCCATGGCGCTCCAGGTCCAGGCGCTCGATCTCGCCGGTGCTCGTGAGCTGCTGCAGGGTCTGCGGATCGCTTTGCAGCACGTGACGGTTGGTCTGTTCCACCAGTTCCATCAACGCGCCGTACAACGGCACTTCCTCGCGGTACATGTCGGACATCGCTTTGGAGAAGCGCTGGCGGATCAGGTCAGGGCTGACGAAATTCGGGTGGTTCATGAACAGGATTCCTGGCGCGGTGACGTAAAGGATGGACGAAAGATCGCAGCCTTCAGCGACGCCGACAAACGAAGTTTCTGACGAACTTCATTCTGCAAAGGACTGCAATAGGGCGTTCTCAATTAGTTTCCCTAGTGCAGTCGTTGATCCTGTGGGCTCTCCGAACGCAGCGATGCCAAAAATTCGCGATACAGGCGCGCAGAACCCGTGGGGGCTTCCACCATGGGCATGTGCCCGACGGCGTCCCAGATGTGCACGCGCAGATCGACGATGCCCTTGCTCCAGACCGCCACGCTGCTGACATCGATCAGCCGGTCCTTGCGCCCCCACAGCAACAGCGCCGGGGCGGTGATGTCGGGCAGGTGCGGTTCCATCGGCGGGCTGGCGCGAAAATCCCGGAAGATTTCTTCAAGCTCCTCGCGCGACTGTTCATAGCGCTGGGCGACGGCATCGAGCACCAGCTTCGGTACCCAGGGTGGCGAAGCCATGGTCATGGCGTAGAAACGCCGGAATTCTTCGCGCGAATGAATCAGGAACGGGTTGTGGCCCTTGGCCAAATGCCGCTCAAGGTCACTGGGTTCGGGTGAGGTGACCCCGGCCGGGTCGATCAGGGCCACGGACACGATGCGTTCCGGGTACGTGGCCGCGAGCCACGCCGCCATGTAGCCGCCCATGGAATTGCCGATGACATGCACCTTCTCGACCCCGCACACGTCCAGCAACTGGATCATGCGCTTGGCCTGCAGCGGGATGTCGTAGCCGCCACCGGCCTTGAAGCCGGTTTCGCCATGGCCGGCGATGTCCGGGATGATCACCCGGTGGCTGCCGACAAAGTGCCGGGCGAAACGCAGCCAGAGGTTCTTGTCGGCGCTGAAGCCATGGAGCATCAGCACATTGCTGGTGGCCTCGTACGGCCCGCCTTGCCAGGTCGAGACGGTCATCTCGGGGATGGGCACGACGATTTTGTGCAGCCGGTAAAGCTTGGCCTCGGCCGCCATGTTCAGGTCATAGAGCCAGTAGCCGATGGCCGGGTAGGTCAGCCAGCTCCAGGCGACGAATACTGCGAGAACGACGAACAACAAAAGCATCATGCGTCTCCCTTCTATCTGCTCAGGACAAAATGTGATCGGCGGGTTTCAGCGCTCGGGTCAAGCGATGAAAACTGAAGCTGAACCCCGGAAACATGGCAATCACATGACCGCTCTTGCTTTGGTACCAACTGTGGCAACCACCGGACTTCCACACGGTACGTTCCATTTCCCGGTGGATCATTTCAGTGTAGGTACGTTCCGCCTCATGGCGAACTTCGATGCTGCGTAAACCTTGAGTCTTCAAGGTGCGAATGCAGTCGAGGATGTAATTCATCTGGGATTCGATGATGAACAGCGCCGAGGTGTGGCCGATGCCGGTGTTCGGCCCGGTGACGATGAACAGGTTGGGAAAGTCGGGCAGGGCGGTGCCGAGGTAGGCCCGCGGGTATTGCGCCCAGACGTCCTTCAGGCGGGTACCGTTCTTGCCGGTTACCGGGTAGGAAATCACCCCGTCGGTGGCGTCGTAGCCGGTGGACCAGACGATCAGGTCGACGTCGATGTGTTGGCCATCGAGGGTCACGATGCCGGTTTCGTCGATGGACGCGATGCCTTGCTCGCGGCTGTGCAACGTCACGTTGCTGCGGGCCAGTGCCGGGTACAGCGTGCTGGACAGGATCACCCGTTTGCAGCCGATGGTGTAGTCCGGCGTCAGTTTGCGCCGCAGTTCGGTGTCTGCTACCTGGCGTTTGAGAAAACCCAGGGCCTGGCGCTGGACCATGTGTACGGCTGGCTTCGAATATTTGAAGGCAATCACCCGGGTTTCGAATTGCCAGTAGATCGCCCAGCGCAGCAGCTTGTAGGCGGGCTTGAACCCCAGCAGCCAGCGCTGCAAGCGGCCGAAGCTGCGGTCGGCCCTGGGCAGCACCCAGTGAGGCGTGCGCTGGAACACATGCAAGTGCCTGACGTGCGGGGCAATGGCCGGAATGACCTGGGCCGCACTGGCGCCGCTGCCGACGATGGCCACGCGTTTTTGCCGGTAGTCGTAGGTGTGATCCCAGTTGTTGGTGTGGAAAGTCTTGCCCTCGAAGCGCTCCTGTCCGTCGAAATGCGGCACCACCGGTTGGCTCAGCGGTCCCGTCGCGTTGATCAGGAACTGCGCGCAAAACGTGCCTTTGCCGGCGGTGTGCACCGTCCAGCGCCGGTTGGTGTCGTCCCATTCGATGCGCTCGACATTGGCGTCCAGCTCCACCTTGTCCCGCAAGCCGAAGTGTTCCACCACATGGCGGGTGTAGCGATGCAGTTCCGCCTGTTCGGCGAACATCTGCGTCCAGCGATACGGGGCGAAAGACAAGGAGTACAGCGGCGAGGGCACATCGACGGCTGCGCCGGGGTAGGTGTTCTGGCACCAGGTGCCACCGAAGAAATCCCGTCGTTCCAGCAGGCGGAAGTCGTCGATGCCGGCCTTGAGCAGATTGATTGCTGCACATTGGCCGCCAAACCCGCTGCCGATGATCAATACTTGAAAGGTCTGCATGGGCCTCCTCTTATGGTCATCGATCAACCCCTTCTTTCATGTATAGCCGTTTCTGGAGACGAGGCTTTTGCTTTTACAGGCGCGTGATGCCGTGATATCAGCCCGCCAGCCGGTGATGGCTATTTAATCTCGCCCTGATAGACTCCAGCGCAGAGGCACAGGCTGTTATCGCATTCCGTCGAGTGGTACAGAGGCCCTATGGCAAAAACGGGAGGAAAGGGATTTTCATTGGCCAGGAGGCTCTATACATCGCGAATCCTGGGGTTGGCCCTGGGATTGGTGTGCGTGAGCGCGGCGATGTATCCACTCGATCCGGCGCCTTGGGTCTGGGGTTTCATGTGGTTCAACGGCCTGCTCTGGCCGCACCTGGCGTACCAATGGGCGCGTCGGGCCAGGGCGCCCTATCATGCCGAACACCGCAATCTGCTGATCGATGCCTTTCTCGGCGGCTTCTGGATTGCAGCGATGCAGTTCAATCCACTGCCCAGCGCGACCACCATTTCCATGATGGCCATGAACAACGTGGCCATCGGCGGCATGCGCTTCCTGCTGGCCGGGACGGCCGCACAAGTGCTGGGCATCGGTGTCGGTCTGCAGATTTTCGCCCCGGCGTTCATTCCAGCCACCAGTCCGATGCAGCTCTATGCCTGCTTGCCGTTACTGTGCCTGTATCCGCTGGCGCTGGGCTGGATCTGCTTTCGCCAGGCCCATACCCTTGGCCGTCAGAAACGTGAGCTGCTGGCACTGAGCCGCACCGACAGCCTGACGGGCCTGCTCAACCATGGCACCTGGAAGGACCAGCTGGAGGTCGAGTTCCAGCGTTGCAAACGCCAGCAGAAAGGCGGGGCGATCGCCCTGATCGACATCGACCATTTCAAGGCCATCAACGACACCTATGGCCATGTTGCCGGTGACATCGTCTTGCGCCAGTTGAGCAAAATGCTCAAGCAGAACCTGCGGGCGACCGATGTGGCCGGGCGCTACGGCGGTGACGAGTTCTGCGTGATCCTTCCGGACTTTCCCCTGAGCCGCGCCGCCGCCGTCATGGATGCCCTGCGTGATCGCTTCGCCACCCTGGGGTACGAGCAGAACCCGGCGCTGAAAGTCAGCCTGAGCATTGGCCTGGCCTCATTCAACCCGGCCCATGCCGACGCGACGCTTTGGCTCAACGACGCCGATCATGCGCTGTACGAAGCCAAGACCACCGGGCGGAATCGGGTGATCTGTTGCGGCGGCGGAAAGCCCCATCGCGAACTGCTCGACTCGGCATGACTGTCCATTGCATGACCTGCGGGAGCGAGCCTGCTCCGGGCGGCGATCCGACGAAGACGGTGTGTCAGGCGGAATCAGTGTTGGCTTTGACGGCCCCTTCGCGGGCAAGCCCGCTCCCACAGGAATCTGGAGTGAATACAAGCTTTGTGTTCAACAAAATACACTGTGGGAGCGGGCTTGCTCGCGAAGGCGGCGTATCGGTTTAAAGCGTCATTCCTTCACGCTCATGAACTCTTCCGCGTAGCGGATGTACTCTTCCGGTTGCGTGTAGGTGTGCGTCAGCTCGGTGGCACTCAGGTCCGATGTCTGGGTGAGGATCTGGCGTTGCTCGCGCAGGCTGTCGTAGGTCGCCTTGATCGCGGCGAAGTACGCGCCATGCCCGTCGATGGTCACGCGCACACCCAGTTCGGCCAGGCGCTTGTCATCGCGTAGCAGCGGGTTGCCGTAGGTCACCAGCATCAGCGGCACGCTCAGGTGCTCGGCGATCTGCTCCAGATGGTCGAAGTCCTTGACGCCCACCATGCAGATGCCGTCGGCCCCGGCGTCCTGATATTGCCGGGTGCGGCTGATGATTTCCTGCACCGGCAGAATGCCGGCGTGGGTGCGGGCGATGATCGCCATTTCCCTGTCGCAGCGGGCTTCCAGTGCCGCGCGGATCTTGCCGACGCCTTCGGCGACCGTGATCAGGTCGGTGGACTTGCGGCCGAACTGCGCGGGCAACAGGGTGTCTTCGATGGTCAGCGCGGCGACGCCGGCACGTTCGAGTTCGACGATGGTGCGCATGACGTTGAGCGCGTTGCCGTAGCCGTGGTCGGCGTCGGCAATCACCGGCAGCTGGGCGACACGGCCGATACGGGTGGCCTGTTCGGCGAACTCGCTGAGGGTGATCAGGGCAAAGTCAGGGGCGCCCAGCACCTGCAACGAGGCGACCGAACCACCGAGGATCCCGACTTCGAAGCCAAGGTCGGCGGCGATACGGGCCGACATCGGGTCGAACACCGAGGCGGTGTGGTAGCAGGTGTCGGAGGCGAGCAATTGGCGAAAATTGCGGCGCAAATCTTGATGGGAGAGCCTGGACATATGAGTTCCACCAATGGAATGGAAGGGCTTGAGCAAAAGTGTCAACGCCGAAGAGATAAAAGGCTATCACGCGCACCGGGGGACAATGATGACGAATTTGCTGGGTTGGGCAGATTGACTTCGCAACGATGGACCTGATAGATCACGCCGCCTCGGTCTGTTGCCGCAGGTCAAGCAACGGCACGGCGCGCACCGAGTCACCGGGTTGCAGCTGCAAGCGCTTGGCGGTCAGGCGATCGACCACCAGGCTGTTGCCCACCTGTCGGGCCGGGGCACAGGTAATGCGGCAGTTTTCCAGGCGACGATTGTGGATCAGCCAGGTGGGCGCTTTTTCGTCCGGCGAGCCGATGACCAGGGACAGTGGATGGCTGTCACGCACGGTGCGGATCTCGGAAACCGGGGCTTCAATGACCGGTCCGCCGTCGAAGATATCGATATGGCCCTTGTGGGCAAATCCTTCGGCGCTGAGGATCTTCAGCGCCGGCCCGGTATTGGGGTGGGCCTTGCCGATCACCGCCTGGGCCTGTTCGGTGAGCAGGCAGGTGTACAGCGGCTGGCGCGGCATCAGTTCGGCGATGAACGATTTGTTGCCCAGCCCGGACAAGTGATCGGCATGGCTGAAATCCATCTTGAAAAAGTGTCGGCCCAGGCTGTCCCAAAACGGTGAGCCGCCTCGTTCGTCAGCACTTCCGCGTAATTCGGCGATGAGCCGGTTGCCGAACAACTGCGTAAACTCGGCCACAAACAGCAAACGCCCGAGCGACAGCAAACGGCCGTTGCTTCCCTGGCGCTGATCGGGGCGCAGGTACAACGAGCAGACCTCCGATTGCCCGGTCAATTCATTGTTCAGGAACAGGGTCGGGATCTGGCGCTGGATACCCAGGTCCGCGCAAGCACTGACCGTCAGCCCGACCCGGTAGTTGTACCAGGGCTCGCGCAGGCCGACGCCACCCTTCAGGGCGCTGACGCCCACCACTTGCTGCTCGTCGTCCTCGAGCACGAACAGATAATCGGCGTCGGCCCGATCAACCTGCCCGGCGAAAGTGCGTTGGGCCCAGCGGACCCGATAGGCCAGGCGCTCTTCGTCGGCCGGCAGGCTGGTGAGCCCCGGAACCGCCTGACGCACCAGTGCAAGCACGGCGGGCAGGTCGGTGATCTGGACCGGACGGACAATCATGCGGCTGTTCCTTGTTCGCGTGTGCTCGGGCGATGGCATTGACCCTGGTGGGTGTTCACAGGGCGATCAGCCTGATCGGGCTGCCCTCGGTCACCTTCAGCGCGCTGCACATGGCAGCATCCAGCGTGACGGGTTGCCCGGTGGTGTAATCAAGATCGGCGACGATGGCCCGATAATCCTTGAGGGATTCGTTGCTCACCAGAAAGCGGCCCCGGGCATCGATCACCGGGCCAGGCCGCGTGATACCGCACTGGCTATGGACGATGGAGCGAATGCCTGACGTGCGCGCAAACAGTGTGGGGCCGCCATCGAACAGATCGATGTAGCTGTTGGTTTCGAAACCTTCACGCTGGAGGATATCGAAGGCCTCCTGGCCATCGGGATGGATGCTGCCGATGCAGTCCTGCGCCGCCTGGGGCAGCATGGGCACGTAGATCGGATAGTGCGGCATCAGTTCGGCAAGAAAGGTGCGGCTCTGCAGGCCGCAAAGCCGTTCGGCCTCGACGTAGGGCAAGTCGAAGAAATGCTTGCCCACGGCATCCCAAAATGGCGAGTGGCCGTCATCGCTGCTGTAGCCGACGATCTCGGTGATCACCGTATCGGAAAAACGTCGGGCGTGGGCCGCGATGAACAACAGGCGCGCCCGCGACAGCAGTTCGGAATGCGCGGTGCGTACCTGTGCGGCATCGATATGGAAGCCGCGCAGCAAGGTGTGGCCGCTGAGGTCGTGACACAGCGACAGGGCCGGTACGCCGTGCTCGATGTTCAGCTCCCTCGAGGCACTGGTGAAGTGCCGGTTGCGCAGGCTGTAGAACGGCTCGCTGTACCCCGCGGTGGCGAGGATTTCCGAGCAGCCGACCAGGTGCTGCGTGGTCAGGTCTTCGAGGACAAAAAAATAGTTTTCCGGGCCATGGCTCTCTATGGCCTTTTCGAACGAGGCACAGGAATCAAGGATTTTTCCGCGCAGCCGTGCGCTGTCGTCGGGCAGGGATGTGACGCCCACAAGGCTTTCACGAGCCAGCTTCTGCAACCGGGGCAGGTCGGCTAACTCGACTGGACGCAAGACCAGCATGGAGACACTCCTGTATCAAACGATTCGGCGGTTGAGCCGAACCTGACTATCACTGTCGGTTTTTCCACACGTTAAGCCGGTGGTCGTCTGAGGGTTGTCAGGCGCCACTGTTTTTCTTGTCAGGTGTTGCTGGAGAAGGACCGCATTAAACGAGGATCGTGCGACTCAGCCGGATAGATACCTGGCCGGGCGCGTTGATCGGGTGTTCGGGAAAGGGCATCCGGGCTCCTGCTGGATGAGTTTGGTTCATGTTTTAACAGTCCGTTGAAAGGAGTATTTAATTATCGCGTACTGCCTGTCTAGTTAATTTTCGCAGGGCCTGGCCGTGCCCGAAAATGGGGCGAAATGCCTGTACCAAGGGGCTACGCCGATCTCGTAAAGTCTTGTAGGTGATTGCCTGAGTTGCGGTCAGCCATTACAGAAAGCCTGGCAGGAAATGACTGTAGGAATCCCTTTCATGCAGGGGGAATTAAACACCCCCAGGGCCTGCTTTCTTGCGGCACAATTGCGCCATGGCGCTCAGCCGAGGCCTTTGTTCCTTTCCATCCCTGGAGTGATTGCCGGTGCAGGCAACCCGTTTAACCCTGATTTGCCACGCTCGAACCGTTGCTCAGAAATTGGCGCGTTTTCCATTGGACGAGCCTCTGGAGATGGATTGGCAAGCGCTCAGGCTTTCCCGTTGCAATCAATTCAAGGGCGCGCTGCACCTTGTCTGCGGCCCGGAATTGCGCACCCGGCAAACCGCTGAACTGTTTGGCAGTGCGCCGCAGATTGTCGACGCGTTGAAGGACTGCGATTTCGGGCGCTGGGCTGGCAAGCGCATCGGCGACCTGCAAAAAACCGACCCCGAGGCGCTCCAGCATTGGCTGGGGGATCCGGCTTCGGCACCTCACGGCGGCGAGTCGCTGCTGCAACTGGACGAGCGGGTGGGGGCGTGGTTGACAGCGTTGCAGTCGACGCCAGGGCACATCGTTGCCATTACCCATCCCTTTGTCATCCGCGCCGCGCTGACGCAGGTGTTGCAGGGGGGATCGTCCGGCCTGATCGACGTCGACCCCCTGTCGGCGCTCGAGTTGAGGTTCCATGGCCGCTGGCGGCTACGCTTGCCGGGCACCGATGCCGAGGACCTGCCGTGATGAAAAAACTCCTGGTCATCGGTATCGGTGCCGGCAATCCCGACTACATCACGATGCAAGCGGTGAAAGCGCTGAACCGGGTCGATGTTTTTTTCCTCATGGACAAGGGCCGGGGCAAAGGCAAACTCATCGATCTGCGGCGCGAAATCTGCGAACGCTACATCACCGACCCCGCTTACCGTTTTGTCGAAGCCCACAGCCCTGAGCGCGAGCGCGGAGAGCTGGACTACAAGACCAGTGTCGACGACGTGAACCAGGCCAGGCAGCAGACCTTCGAACGGCTGATCAATGAAGAGCTGTCCGACGGCCAGTGTGGCGGTTTTCTGGTGTGGGGCGACCCGGCGTTGTACGACAGCACCATTCGCATCCTGCAGGCCATCCAGGCTTCAGGTGCCTGCACGTTCGAGTTCGAGGTGATCCCCGGCATTACCAGCGTCCAGGCGTTGGCGGCACAACACAAGGTGCCGCTGAACCAGATTGGCCGCTGCGTTGAAATCACCACCGGCCGGCGCCTGGCGGCAGGGCAGGTGAGCGATGCCGACAGCCTGGTGGTGATGCTCGATGCTCAGGATGCCTACCGTCAGGTGGTGGATCAGGACACCGAGATTTACTGGGGGGCGTATCTGGGGACGCCGGATGAAATCCTGATCAGCGGCAAGCTCAAGGACGTGGCGGATGAAATCGAGCGGGTGCGCAAGGCGGCGCGGCTGGCCAATGGCTGGATCATGGATACTTATTTGCTGAGAAAACCCTGAGCGGTAAGGTGGCCGGGCTGACCTCTTCGCGAGCAGGCTCGCTCCCACAAGGATTGCGCGAACCCTGTGGGAGCGGGCTTGCCCGCGAAGAGGGCCTCGAGAACACCTCAAGAAACAGCATTGCCCCCACGCCCAAACCGCTCCCGATACACCGACGGCGGCACGCCAACCACTGTGCGAAACGCCACCCGGAAACTTTCCACCGAGCGATAACCACAACGTTCGGAAATCTGCTCGGTGTTCTGGTCACTGCTTTCCAGCAGTTCGCGGGCGCGGCCCAGACGTTCGTGCTGCAACCAGGTTTTCGGTGACTGCCCACTGGCTTCGGTGAAGCGGCGCAGGAACGTGCGTTCGCTCATAGCGGCTTTGCTGGCCAGGTCTCGCACTTCCAGCGGTTCGTGCAAACGCTCACGTGCCCACTGCATGACGCGGGAAAGATCGCTGCGCGGTGTGGGACTGACAGGCGTTGGAATGAATTGCGCCTGGCCGCCGCTGCGTTGCGGCGACATGACCAGGCGCCGGGCCACGCAATTGGCCACCTGCGTGCCGAAGTCCCGTGCCACCAGATGCAGGCAGGCATCGATGCCTGCCGCGCTGCCGGCGGAGGTGATCACCTGGCCGGAATCGACATACAGCACGTCCGGGTCCACCAGGATGCCGGGATACCGCTCGGCCAGCTCCGAGGCATAGCGCCAGTGCGTGGTCGCGCCGCGCCCGTCGAGCAACCCGGTGGCGGCGAGAACGAAAACACCGGAGCAGATCGACAGCAACCGCCCCCCCCGCGCATGGGCCTGGCGCAGGGCGGCGATCAACGGCGCGGGGGGCGCGGCGCTGCGGTCGCGCCAGCCGGGAATGATGACGGTGCGGGCATTGGCGAGCAATTCCATGCCGCCATCGGCCAGGATCTGGATGCCGCCCATGGCACGCATCGGGCCTTGATCGACAGCGACTATACAATGTTCGTACCACGGAAAATCGAATTCGGGTCGTGGCAGGCCAAAGATCTCCACGGCAATGCCGAACTCGAAGGTGCAGAGTCCGTCGTAGGCCAGTATCGCGACTGTTCCTGGGGTGGGCTGCATTTGGCGGAAAGTTCCCGGTGGGTGTCCTGTACGCCACTGTAGCCGCAAGTGACGGGCGGATAAAGTCTTCCCACACCCACCGCTACTTTGGAGTACAGCCCATGACCAGCCTGGTTCGTGACATTCCCGCGGCCCCATCGGCCATCGCCCTGATGCACTTCAGCAACCGTCTGACGTTCGAAACCGATTGTTCCGACGTCTACGCCAGCCAGCAGGGCGGTGAAGTCGATTTCGTTCTGGTGGATGTTCGTGGCCCGCTGGCGTTCGAACGCGGGCATGTGCCGGGAGCGATCAACATGCCGGGGCGCTTGCTGAGCGCCGAAGGCCTGGCCCGTTATCCGAAAAACAGCCTGTTTGTGGTCTATTGCGCCGGGCCTCATTGCAACGGTGCCAACAAGGCTGCGGTGAAACTGGCGGCCCTGGGTTATCCGGTCAAGGAAATGATCGGTGGCGTGACCGGATGGCTGGATGAAGGGTTTGAGTTGAGTGTCGGGGTGCCCCTGCCCGCGAATGCCGCGATCGGTTGTGAATGCTGATCTTCAATCGCCATTGATCAGTGTGGCTTGGAGGCCGCCCACCACTCATCCAGTGTTGCCTGCAACCACGTAAACACGTCGGCGTAGGCAGCACCGTCCTGCGGTCCTCTGGGCAACGGCGACTCATCGCCAAAGTGCGCATTGAGCACGGCCACCGACTCGGCGTTCCACTCCGGATGAAACTGCAACCCCAGCCGCGTCGGCCCGGCGCGGTACATCTGTTGTTCGCATTGCGCGCTGCTGGCCAGCAGTTGCGCGGCAGGCGGGAGGTCGATGGCATCTTCGTGCCACTCCAGTACTTTCAGTCTTTGCCCATCGATGAAGTTCACGGTGGTCCATCCGGTTTCGCTGCGTGCCATCCGCCGTACATTCCCGCCCAGGCTCAACGCCAGCAACTGAGCCCCCAGGCAAATGGCGAACACGGCCCCACCCAGGTCCAGACTGCCTTTGAGCCATTGCCGTTCGGCCTCCAGCCAGGCCGGGCCGGCATTGGATTCATAAGGCCCGCCCAACAGGATCAGCGGATCGGCGCTGACGGGCGGCAACTCACCGAGGTCGGCGCGAAACACCTTCAGCGCCAGCCCTCGGGACTCGGCCCAAAGGGCGATGGCACCCGGACCTTCGGCGGGGTGATGCTGGATCAGGTTCAACGTGGGCATTGCGCTACTCTCGATGGGACGCAAAGAGGGCAATTTTGCATCGTCATTGCGCGTTCACCTCATGGCTTCCCTCTTGGTGCCACTTTTCTATAAATATTTGTCGCCTCGGCGTAATTTACCCACCTGTAGCCGCTCTAGACTGCCGGCCACTTCGGTTCCCGCCCACAAAGCGATGGCCGAACGCTGCCAATCGAAGCTGCCAATAAAAGCCTCCGCACACAGGAGTTATAAATGAAGAAGCTAGTGATGTTCGGTGCCCTGGCACTGTCGATGTTGTCCCTGACCGCCGTGGCTGAAGACGCCAAGCCGATCCGCATCGGCATCGAAGCCGGCTACCCGCCATTCTCGATGAAAACCCCTGACGGCAAGCTCACCGGTTTCGACGTGGACATCGGCGATGCCCTGTGCGAGCAGATGAAAGTCAAATGCACCTGGGTCGAGCAAGAGTTCGACGGCCTGATCCCTGCGCTGAAGGTCAAGAAAATCGACGCCATCCTGTCGTCCATGACCATCACTGACGACCGCAAGAAGAACGTCGATTTCACCATCAAGTACTACCACACCCCGGCGCGCTTCGTGATGAAGGAAGGCACCGATATCAAGGACCCGCTGACCGAACTCAAGGGCAAGAAAGTCGGTGTGCTGCGCGCCAGTACCCACGACCGCTTCGCCACGGAAGTGCTGGTGCCTGCCGGCATCGACCTGGTGCGTTACGGCTCGCAACAGGAAGCCAACCTGGACATGGTCTCCGGCCGCATCGACGCGCTGCTGGCCGACTCGGTCAACCTGGACGACGGTTTCCTGAAAACCGACGCCGGCAAGGGTTTTGCTTTCGTCGGCCCTGAGTACAACGATCCGAAGTACTTCGGTGGCGGCGCCGGCATTGCGGTGCGCAAGGGCGACAAGGAGCTGGCGGAAAAATTCAACACCGCTATCACCGAAGTCCGTGCCAATGGCAAGTACAAGCAAGTGCAGGACAAGTACTTCAAGTTTGACGTTTACGGCGAGTAAGCGAGCAGGCTGAAAAAATGGCAACCGTTGGCGCGGTTGCCATTTTTTTTGTGCAATCATTTTCAGCGTAGAGAGACCTGTGGGAGCGAGCCTGCTCGCGAAGGCGTCGGCACATTGAATATTCACGTTGCCTGACACGGCGCTTTCGCGAGCAGGCTCGCTCCCACAGGTGATCTCACCGCAAAGACACTCAGGAGTTCCCCACATGCAACGCATCGACCATTCACTGCCCTGGAGCCATCTCGGGAGCGAGCGTACCCTCAGCGTGTTCCGTTATGGCTCCGGCCCGCGCAAGGTGTACATCCAGGCCAGCCTGCACGCCGACGAACTGCCGGGCATGCGCACGGCCTGGGAGCTGAAGCAACGCCTGGCCGAACTTGAACGACAGGGACAACTGAACGCTGTGATCGAATTGGTGCCGGTGGCCAATCCCATTGGCCTCGATCAGCACCTGCAAGGCAGCCACATGGGGCGTTTCGAGCTGGGCAGCGGCAAGAACTTCAACCGCTCGTTCGTCGAACTCAGTGCGCCGGTGGCCGAATTGATCGGCGATCGCCTCGGCAGCGATGCCCAGGCCAACATCACACTGATTCGCCAGACCATGGGTCAGGTTCTCGACGGCTTGCCGGCAGCGACCTCGCAGCTCGAAGCGATGCACCGCCTGTTGCTGCGCCATGCCTGCGACGCCGACATCACCCTTGACCTGCATTGTGATTTCGATGCGGCGATTCACATCTATGCCTTGCCGCAGCACTGGCCACAATGGCAATCCCTGGCGGCGCGCTTGAAGGCCGGCGTGGCGCTGTTGTGTGAAGACTCCGGCGGCAGTTCGTTCGATGAGTCCTGTTCTTCGCCATGGTTGCGTCTGGCCAGGGCGTTCCCGGCGGCGGCGATTCCGCCGGCCAACCTGGCGACTACGCTGGAGCTGGGCAGCATGGGTGACACCCGCGTCGACCAGGCCCAGGCCAATTGCGAGGCCATTCTCGGGTTCCTCGCCGAGCAGGGTTTGATCTCCGGCACCTGGCCGGCGGCACCGGCCGAATGCTGTGAAGGCATGCCGTTCGAAGGCACTCAATACCTGTTTGCACCGCATCACGGTGTGGTCAGTTTCCTGCGTGAAGCCGGGGAGTGGGTGGAGAAGGGCGATGCGCTGTTCGAGGTGGTCGATCCGTTGAACGACAAGGTCACCATCGTACGGGCGGGTACCAGCGGTGTGCTGTTTGCCATTGACCGTGGGCGCTATACCCAGCCGGGCACCTGGCAGGCGAAAGTTGCCGGGCGTGAGCCGATTCGGGTGGGGAAGTTGATCAACGACTGATCCGGGGTTGGCCTGACAGCTTGTGTTTTTTTGTTGGTGTACATATCCGTTTTTTGGGTAACGGCGGCTGGCGGTTTCGCCCTTACGGCGACTCACTTTTTTTACAAGCGCCTAAAAAAAAGTAAGCAAAAAAACGCTCGCCCCGAACGTCCGGCCCCTCGCTTGGGCTCGGGGTTCCTTCGCTCCGGCATTCATCCGGGGGCATTGCCCCACGGTTTGCTTCGCTGCACCCCCCCGCAATGTGTGCGGCATGCGCCGCACGGCGCTGCGCGCCATTCCCCGGATGAACACCTCCGCTCAGCCTGTCGAGGCGGCGGGTGGATCAAGATCAAGATCAAGAGCGGCAGGCGAGCTAACACTCGGCCTGTTGAGTGGTGAAGGGCAGAGCGGGTGTACGCCGACCTGCTTTGCTCTGCTCTTCTGTGGGAGCTGGCTTGCCAGCGATGGCGGCCTGACAGTCGACCTGAATGGCGCGGGTGTGTAGGAGCGAGCCTGCTCGCGAAGGCGGCATCCGCCACGCCCGAGATGTTCCTGCCAGGTTCTCAGTGTTAGGCTCTTGCGCGAATCCTGCATTCCGTGAAGGAAGACCCATGTTGAAGATTCTCGCGTTGCTCACGCTGTTGGCATCCACTGCCGTTCACGCGCAAACCCCGCTGCAAACCGACTTGCCGCTCAAGTACCTGGAGCAGGCCAGCGCCGATTCGAACCATCAGCCCCTGGTGATTTTCCTCCACGGTTACGGCAGTAACGAGCAGGACCTGTTCGGCATCAAGGATGACTTGCCCGCGTCCTACACCTATTTGTCGGTGCGGGCGCCTTTGGTGATGGAGGCGGGTAGTTATCAGTGGTTTCGCAAGAAGGGCGAAGGGGCCTACAACGGGGAGACCGATGATCTGAAGTCCAGTGGCCAGGTGTTGTTGGATTTCGTCGCACAAGCCACGAAGAAGTATCACACCGAACCCGAGAAAGTGTTCCTGGTCGGCTTCAGCCAGGGTGCGATCATGTCCTACGAAGTGGGGCTGCGGCATCCCGAGGCGCTGGGCGGGATCGCTGCGTTGAGCGGGCGGGTCCTGCCGGTGCTCAAGGCCGAGCTCAAGCCGGATGAGAAGCGCCAGTCGCTGGCGATTTTCATCGGCCATGGCGAGCAGGACAAACGCCTTCCCTACAGTGACGGCACCGAAGCCAACAGCCTGTTGCAGAGCGTGTCACTCGAACCCGAGTTTCACGGCTACCCCGGTGTCGGTCACAACATCAGCGCCGACGAGATACAGGACTTGAGCGCCTGGTTGCAGCGCCTGAACCCCTGAGCCCTATTTTCCGCTGACGATCTGTTTGATCAGGGTTTCGTGGGCTGCCATGTCGCCAGGACGGGAGATCACCTGGATCACCGTCATGCGCGTGCCGGAGGCCGCCATCAGCGTGGTGGTGAGGGTCATGCCGCCGCCCTGTGTGGCGGTGCCATCGACCTGGCGCAAGCCCAATCCGGTTTTCCGGGTCAGGCTTTTCTCGCTGAGCTTGTTGTAGTCAGGCAGGGATTTGCGTTGCGCCAAATCGAAGTCGGCCACGGTGCTGTCGAGGAACTGGCCGTCGTTGTCCTTGACGTCGATACCCTTGGGCAAGTCGTTTTCAGCGGCGATGACCACGGTCTTGGTGGTCGCGTTGCTGTACAGGGTGCCTGTCGCTCCGTCCGGGCTGGCGGGCAGCGGGTTGGCGAGGAAACCCTTGGGCAGGTTGAACGTGAACTTGCCGCCAAGCATCGAGACTTGTTGGGCGGGCGCGTTATCGCTGGAAGTGGCCTTGGCCGCCTGCGCATTCAAAGCCCCCAGGCCGGTAGCAGCGGCCAGCAGCAGGACAAGGGCTTTTTTACTCAACAATGACATCGGAATCTCCAGGGATGGGCGCGCGGTGGGGCGCGATCATCCCACGGAGGTTGCGATGCATTCCAGTGTGCCCTAACGAGTGGTCACTCTCTTTTGACCGACTAATCACCTGTGGCGAGGGAGCTTGTCGGATCGCTGCACCGTCCCGCTCGACTGCGAAGCAGTCGCTCGTCCTCTCTATGCGGTACTCCTGAAAGAATGCAGGGGGCCGCTTCGCGACCCAGCGGGAGCAAGCCCCCTCGCCACAAAGATGTGCCCGGATCAGGCCTTGCGCCGTACCGGATAGCTCTGGATCACGTCGAGAAACTCGATCCGCCGTTCGCTGGCCAGCAGTTCCGGCAGCAACTGCTCGTAGTCCTGGCGGTACGGCTTGCTCAAGTGACGAGCGATGAAGTCTTGCTTGCTGCAGTTCCAGGTTTCGTACAGCACCAGGGTATTGGGCTCGTCCTGCAATTGGTGCACCCAGGTGTTGACGAAGTCCGGCTCGGCCGACATCTGATGCACCACATCCAGCAGGCGTTCTCTGGTTTCGGCAAAGCGTTCCGGTTTGGCCGGCAGGTAAACGATAAACGCGACTTGATCACTCATTTCATCACCCTCGAAGGCTGGAACCGGTGGATTACACCTGGTTTTGCGGGAACAGGTTGCGACGGGTTTCTTCGTCGAATTCGGCCTTGAGCACCAGTTTTTCTTTCAGGCCGTGGGCGCGCAGGGCGGCCGGGCGGGCGCTGATTTCATCGAACAGGCGCTTGACGTTCGGGTACGCCGCCAGACCGTTCTCGCCGAGGATGTAGGGCGCATAGTTGGCCCAGCCCCACAGGGCCATGTCGGCGATGCTGTAGGTGTCGCCAGCCAGGTACTGATGCCGGGCCAGGCGCTCGTCGAGGATGCGATAGTGGCGTTCGACTTCCTTGAAGTAGCGGTTTTTCGCGTAAGGCAGGTCTTCCGGTGCATGGTGCAGGAAGTGCACCGCCTGGCCGGAAAACGGTGACAGGCCGGTACCGATGAACATCAGCCACGAGAGCATTTCGGCCTGGCCGGCAGCGGACGTCGGCAGGAAGCGCTGATGTGTCTGCGCCAGGTGCAGCAGGATCGCCTGGGAGTCGAACACAGTGGCATCGCCATCCACCAGCGCGGGTACCTTGGCGTTCGGGTTGATCGCCAGGAAGGCTGGCTGGTGTTGCGCGCCCTTGAAGGTGTCGACGCCAATCAATTCGTAGGGTGTTTGCAGCTCTTCGAGCAGCAGGGCAACTTTCATCGGGTTCGGCGAAGGGTGGAAAAAGAATTGCATGGTGCAGGCCTCAGTCGGGTAGGGGTTGGAACTGAGGCTGATGTTGAAGCAAACCCGTTCGATTGACGTACGAGGTTGTTGCTCTACTCGTGCGAAACCATCGAACGGGTTGTCGGCGCTTTTTCCGGCGCCTGTGCGGTGGCGATCACCGCCCCGGCAATGATCAGTAGTGCGGGCACGATGAGGATCGGGCTGGCGTGGCCATGGCCGATGACGATCAGCAGCAGGGTCGAAATCAAGGGGGCCAGATAGGACAGCGCCCCCAGCGTCGCCAGGTTGCCATGTTTGGTGGCGTGGTCCCAGGCGAAAAACGCCAGCCCGGCCGGCCCGAGGCCAAGGACGACAATCGCAGCCCATTGATTGAAATCAGGCCATACGGTGGTTTCGAAGGCCAGATGGCAGACCAGCCCGGCGGCGGCCGACATGCCGCAGATTGCGCCGATGATACTGCTCGGTACTGCGCTGAAACGACGATTGAACACCGAGTAGCCCGCCCAGATCAGCGCACAGCCGAACGCTGCCAGATAGCCAGCGACCGGCATCGTCGCCGCCGAGTGGGTGGTGCGTTGCTGCATGATGAACGCAGTGCCCGCCAGGCCCAGCACCGCGCCGAGTACCTGGCGCTTGTGCAGCTTTTCTCCGGCAGCGAAGGCCGACAGCAGCACCAGCATCAAGGGCCACAGGTAATTGATCAGGCTGGCCTCGGCGGCAGGCGCGACCTTGAGGGCGAAAAAATACAGCGCGTGATACACGAAAATGCCGATGAAACCGGTCACCCAGACGGCCCAGGGTTGGCGCCAGCTGCTGAACCCGGCCAAACCGTGGCGGCCGAGGGTGATCAGGCTCGCGGCAAACGCCACGGCGAAACTCAAGGTCAGCAGCTCAAAGGGCGGGATGCCTTCGGTGAGGGTGGTCAATAACGCCAGGCAGGACCAGAGGAAGATCGCAATCACGCCCACGGCGGTCGCCGAACGGGCAGTGCGCAAGCGAGATGCAGTCATGTCTGTTCCTTCAGCGCGTTGAGGCGGGCAACATCCTGGCCCGATGACTTGATGCAGCTTAGCGTTTGATCGCCGTTCCTCCAGTGTCCGTCGTCGGGCCGAGCGGCCGTGCCAGCAAGCGCTTGGTCACGCCCAGCATGGCCACCGACACCGCGATGCCGAGGATAAAGGCGTTCATCCCCATCGTCGGCAGCGCCAGCGCCAATACCAGGCAGAAGGCCGCGAACGAATACATGCCGGTGGCGGTGGCGCGCAGCAACGCGGCGGTAAAGGCCGGGCCCCGGGTTTGCTGGGAGAACACCGCCATTACGCTGCCCAATACCGGGAACACCGCCAGCAAGCCGCTCCAGCGGTCGCCCACGGTGCTGGCCAGCAGCGTCACGACCAGCGTGAGCACCGCACCGGCCACCATGCGCAGCAGGAGCTTGTCGGATTTCGGCGCCGGGCCGCTGAGCACCGGTTGCACGGTGGGGAACAGGTACGGTGCGGCGAGCAGCGCGCTGGCGGCGGCGCCCACCGAAAACACCAGGGACGCCGGGACCAGCGACAGGGCAACCGCCAACACCGCCCAGGTCGACAGCGAGACCAGCAACGCCAGCGGCCATCCGGCCCGTTGTGCGACCTGGGCGTAGGTCACGCAAAACGCGATCATTGCGACCATGGCAGACAGCGCAGCGGTGGCCGATTGCGCAGCGAACGCCTGGCCTTGTTCAAGGGCGAGGAACAACAGGATCGGCCCGACCACCACCGGCAGTCCCGACAACCAGCCGGCCACGCTCGGCCCCCAGCGTTTGCCCGCCAGGGAAATCAGCAGCAGGAAGCCTGGAATCACCAGCAGTTTGAGCATCAACACGCGCACGTCTCCGACCTGTGTGAGGTGGCAACGGTAACATTGCATCAGGTAGATTGCCTTGTCTGTGTGCGAGTTTTGTATACAAAAATAAAGCCCCTCGAAAATTGTACGAAAGGGTCTTTTGCGCATACGTTTTGTCCGGGCATCCCGCAACGAGGCCAACCCGTCATGAACCGTCAACGATCGCTGCTGCGCCATGGTCTGTGGCTGCTTGTACTGCTGAGCTGTCAGGCCCTGGCCAATTGGCAGGATTCACTGCCCGGTGCGCAGATTCTCGGCAGTGGCGAATTCCGCAAGTACGGCTTCGATGTCTACAGTGCGCGGCTCTGGAGTACGTCACGGCCCTTGGCGAGCGATCAGCCGTTTGCCCTGGAATTGGTCTACCAGCGCAGCATTTCCCGTGAAGACCTGGTGAACGCCAGCATCAGGGAAATCAAGCGGCTTGCCGGTACCGAGATCAGTGACGAGCAACTGGCATCCTGGCAGGCGCAAATGCACCAGTCCTTCGTCGATGTGCAGGCTGGCACGCGTTTGACCGGTGTCTATTTGCCAGGGCAGGGCGCGCGGTTTTTTCTTGGCCAGCAGTTGTTGCGTGAAGTGAAGGACCTGCAATTCGCCCAGGCTTTTTTTGCCATCTGGCTCGATCCGCGTACCAGCAACCCCGAGCTGCGCCAGCAGTTGCTGGGGGCGGCACTCTGAACCTGTTGATTCTGCGGTTTTTGGGGTGACGGATCTGGCCCCTTCGCGAGCAAGCCCGCTCCCACAGTTAATCTTCAGTGCTCACAAATCCCCTGTGGGAGCGGGCTTGCTCGCGAAGAACGATAACGCGGTCTACCTGATAAAAACGCAGGCAAAAAAGAACCCGGTGCAACTTGCGTCACACCGGGTGTTTTTCCAGGCGGCGACGGTTCTTCGTGGGTCCCCGCGCCGTCTGTTGAACGCTTTAAGCCCGCTCGAGCGCCAGTGCCACGCCCTGACCACCACCGATACACAGGGTGGCGAGGCCTTTTTTGGCGTCACGCTTGAGCATTTCATGCAGCAGCGTCACCAGCACACGGCAACCCGAGGCACCGATCGGGTGGCCCAGGGCGATGGCGCCGCCGTTGACGTTGACCTTGTTCAAGTCCCATTCCAGGTCCTTGGCCACGGCCAGGGACTGTGCGGCGAAGGCTTCGTTGGCTTCAACCAGCTCAAGCTGGTCGATGGACCAGCCCGCCTTGTCCAGGCAGCGGCGAGTGGCCGATACCGGGCCGATGCCCATGATCGCCGGATCCACACCTGCGTTGGCGTAAGCGGCGATCTTTGCAAGCACTGGCAGGCCGAGGGCCTTGGCTTTGTCGGCGCTCATCAGGATCACGGCGGCGGCGCCGTCGTTCAGTGACGAAGCATTGCCGGCGGTCACCGAGCCATCTTTCTTGAAGGCCGGCTTGAGCTTGCCCAGGGAATCGGCGGTCGTGCCGGCCCGTGGCTGCTCGTCGGTGGCGAAGGACAACGGATCGCCCTTGCGCTGCGGGATCAGGATCGGTGTGATTTCGTCAACGAAGCGCCCGGCTTCGATGGCGGCCACGGCTTTCTGCTGCGAGGCGGCGGCGAACGCGTCCTGCTGCTCGCGCGTCAGGCTGTATTTCTCGGCCAGGTTCTCGGCCGTGATGCCCATGTGGTAATCGTTGAACGCATCCCACAGGCCATCGCTGATCATGGTGTCGACGATTTGCGCGTGACCCATGCGCAGACCGGTGCGCGCACCTGGCATGACGTAGTTGGCCAGGCTCATGTTTTCCTGGCCACCGGCGATGATCACCTCGGCGTCGCCGCAGCGAATCGCCTGGGCGCCCAGGTGCAGGGCCTTGAGACCGGAGCCGCAGACCTTGTTCAGGGTCATCGCCGGCACGGCGAAGGGCAGGCCGGCCTTGATGGCGGCCTGGCGCGCAGGGTTCTGCCCGGCGCCGGCGGTCAGCACCTGGCCCATGATCACTTCATCGACTTGCGCCGGGTCCAGGCCGGCCTGGGCCAGCAGCTGGCGGATCACCGCCGCGCCCAGGTCGACAGCGGAGACATTGGCCAGGGAACCCTGGAAGCTGCCGATCGCGGTGCGCGTGGCGGCAACAATGACGACTTCTTGCATGGAATGATTCCTCACTGGGCAGCGAACTGCATTTCCGGTACGTGGTCCGGGACGATCAGTTTACCAGCGGTTTTGGCGACGATTTCTTCAACGCTGACGCCAGGAGCGCGTTCCTTGAGGACAAAAGCGCCATTTTCGATTTCCAGGTAAGCCAGGTCGGTCAGCACGCGCTTGATGCAACCGGCGCCGGTCAGCGGCAGGCTGCATTGCGACAGCAGCTTGGACTCACCGTCCTTGGACGCGTGGGTCATGATGACGATGATGTTGTCTGCGCCAGCCACCAGGTCCATGGCACCGCCCATGCCCTTGACCAGTTTGCCGGGGATCATCCATGAGGCGATGTTGCCTTGCACGTCCACTTCAAAGGCGCCCAGCACGGTCAGGTCGACATGACCACCACGGATCATCGCGAAGGACTCGGCCGAGGAGAAAATCGACGCGCCGGTACGTGCGGTCACGGTTTGCTTGCCGGCGTTGATCATGTCGGCATCGATGGTTTCTTCAGTAGGAAAGGGACCCATGCCCAGCAATCCGTTTTCCGACTGCAGCATGACTTCCATGCCTTCGGGGATGTAGTTGGCGACCAGGGTCGGAATGCCGATACCGAGGTTCACGTAGAAGCCGTCCTGCATTTCGCGGGCGACGCGTTGAGCCATTTGTTCGCGGGAAAGTGCCATTGTTTTTATTCCTTCATTCGGTCCGGGGGCAGGGGATCACTTACGCACGGTGCGCTGTTCGATGCGCTTCTCGAACGTGCCGCAGATGATCCGGTCGACGTAGATGCCAGGGGTGTGGATCTGCGCCGGGTCCAGCTCGCCGGGTTCGACGATTTCTTCGACTTCGACCACGGTGATCTTGCCGGCGGTGGCCGCCAGCGGGTTGAAGTTCTGGGCGGTATGGCGATAGATCACGTTACCGAAATGGTCGGCTTTCCAGCCTTTGACGATGGCGAAGTCGCCGGTGATGGACTCTTCCATCAGGTACTTGCGGCCATGGAATTCGCGCACTTCCTTGCCTTCGGCAACCGGAGTGCCGACACCGGTGGCGGTGAAGAAGGCCGGGATGCCGGCGCCGCCAGCACGCATTTTTTCCGCGAGGGTGCCTTGCGGGGTCAGGATGACTTCGATTTCGCCCTTGAGCAGTTGCTCTTCGAACAGCTTGTTTTCGCCGACGTAGGACGCCACCACCTTGCTGATCTGGCGGTCGGTCAGCAGTACGCCCAGTCCGAAACCGTCGACGCCGCAGTTGTTGGAGACCACAGTGAGGTCGCGAGTGCCCTTGCGCTTGATCTCGTTGATCAGGTTCTCCGGAATCCCGCACAGGCCGAAGCCGCCAGCGATCACGGTCATGCCGTCTTCAAGACCTGCCAGAGCTTCCTCATAGGAACTCACGCGCTTGTCGAAACCTGCCATATGCACCTCTTTTATTCTTTGTGGGCGGCTGGCTAGCCGAATGGGGTTGAGTGTCGCGCTGCTTGATTCATTTGTTAAGTTGATTTTTAAGGTTGATTGATAGATAAAACTCAATAAACTGCTGCTCTAAACTTGCAGCTTGAAGCTAGCAGCTTACAACTTGAGCGTAGCGAGATGACCATCAAGCAGATCCGTGCCTTCCTGGCCGTGGCCCAGAGCCTGAGTTTCGCCGTGGCCTGCGAGCGCCTGCACCTGTCGCAGTCGGCCCTGAGCCTGACCATCAAGGCGCTGGAGGAGGGCCTGGGCGGGCGGCTGTTCACCCGCAACACACGTAACGTCGCGCTGACCGCCGAAGGCGAATCCCTGGTGCCATTGGCGCGCCGCCTGATCGCCGACTGGGACAATGCCGAGGACGAAATGCGCCAGCGCTTCACCCTGCAACGCGGCCGGGTGACCCTGGCGGCGATGCCATCGTTCGCCGGCAACCTGCTGCCGCCGATCCTCAAGACGTTCCGCGCCCGCTATCCGAATGTCAACGTCACGGTCAACGATGTGATCAACGAGCAGGTACTGGAAATGGTCCGTGACCGCCAGGTTGAACTGGGGGTGGCGTTCGAGCCGACAATGAGTTCGTCGCTACAGTTCACGCCGTTGTACATCGACCGTTTCGTCGCGGTGGTGCCCCTGGACTCGGCGCTGGCCGGGCTGGATGACATCGATTGGCAGACTCTGCTCAAGGAGCCGTTCATCACCTTGCAGCGACCTTCCACCGTGCGGGTAATGCTGGAAGAGCACCTGCAGGCCCGCGGCATGAAGCTGCCGGTGGAGTTTGAAAGCCATCAACTGGCGACGGTCGGGCGCATGGTCGCCAGTGGCCTGGGCGTAAGCGCCGTGCCAGCCTTGTGTGCCGGGCAGATGCGTGAACTGGGTGCGCGTTGCATCACATTGCGTGACCCGGTCGTGGAGCGGGCGCTTGGGGTACTGACGTTGCCGGGGGGAGAACTGTCGGCGGCAGCGCAGGCGATGTTTGATGTGTTGAAAGAAGAAAATTTCGGGCAACGAGTTGCCATGGGCTGATCACTGTTTCCTGTGGGAGCGGGCTTGCTCGCGAAAGCGGTGGGTCAGGCAAAAAAGATGTTGGATGTGCCGGCCTCTTCGCGGGCAAGCCCGCTCCCACAGGGGTATGTGTTGATCAGGAAGAGAGTCGCTCGGCCAACAACGGTAAAAGCTGCTCGCACGCCCCCTCGATCTTCAATTCCAGCATCTCGTCCGCCCGGGTCTTGCCCAGGTTGATCGCAATCAACGGCTTGCCCTGATCCACCACGGCCCGGCACAAGCGAAATGCCGAATAGGCCATCAACGACGAGCCGATCACCAACAACCCGGCAGCCTGTTCGACGGCGGCCATCGCCCTGGCCGCCGTGGCCTGCGCGACGTTCTCGCCAAAAAACACCACATCCGGCTTCAGCCGTTCCCCGGCGCAATGCGGGCAATGCGGGACCTGGAAGCGTGCCTCGAAGGCCGGGTCGAGCAAGGTGTCGCCGTCCGGCGCCTGCACGGCATCGACGCCGGCCAGGTACGGATTCTGTGTTTCCATCAAGCGCTGGATCGAATCACGCTCGCTGCGCCGGCCGCAATCGAGGCACAACACCCGATGCAAACTGCCGTGGAGTTCGATCACGTCATGGCTGCCGGCCTGGTCGTGCAGGGTATCGACGTTCTGGGTGATCAACCCGCCGATCTGTCGCCGGCCTTGCAGACTGGCCAGGGTGTCGTGGGCCACGTTCGGCTGCGCCTGACGCACCCGTGGCCAGCCAAGCATCGCCCGCGCCCAATAACGCTGCCGGGATTGCGGGGCTGAGAGAAATTCCTGGTACATCATCGGCTGCCGGCCCCGTCGCACGCCCTGGTTGTCGCGATAATCCGGGATGCCCGAGGGCGTGCTGATGCCAGCCCCGGTCAGGACCGCGAACGGCGCGTCGGCCATGAGCTGATGGAGGCGATCGAGCTGTTCGTGGATCAGCTTGTCGAACATGTTGTGCAGGCCTGTAGGAGCGAGCTCGCTCGCGATGGTCGTCAACGATAACACTGTAAGCCTGACACCCCGCGGCGTGATCGCGTTTATCGCGAGCAAGCTCGCTCCTACACCTACAGAGATGGCGGGGGGTGTTTATTTGCGCGCCTCCAGAATCAGGTTGAACGGCGTTTCGGTGGCCCGGCGAAAGCGCGTGAAACCGGCCTCTGTAAACACCTTGCGCAACCGCGCTTCACCGGCCTGGGCGCCGAGGCCGAGGCCGACTTCCTGGGACAGCGAGTTCGGCGTGCAGATAAACGTCGAGGCGGCGTAGAACAGGCGTCCGACCGGGTTGACGTTGTCGTCGAGCAAGTCGTTGGCGTAGGGCTCGACCAGCAGCACCGTGCCGTCGTCTTTCAGCGATTCATAAGCATGTCTGGCCGCGCCCACCGGGTCGCCCATGTCGTGCAGGCAGTCGAAGTAGCAGATCAGGTCGTAGTCGCTGCCGGGGTAGCTTTTGGCCGTGCCCTGGAAGAACCGGGCCCGACCGGACACGCCGCCTTCTTCGGCCCTTTGGGTGGCGACGGTCACGGAGGGCGCGTGGTAGTCGAAGCCGACGAAGCGCGAATCCGCAAAGGCCTGGGCCATGATCACCGTCGAAGCACCATGGCCGCAGCCGATGTCCGCCACTTTGGCTCCGGCTTGCAGTTTGGCCACCACGCCGTCGAGGGCCGGCAACCATTCGGCGACCAAATGGGCCTTGTAGCCTGGGCGGAAGAAACGTTCGGTGCCGCTGAACATGCACGGATGGTGTTCTCCCCAGGGCAGGGCTCCGTCACCGCGCATGGCGTTGACCAGCTTGTCCTTGTCGTGGAAAAACGAAGCGACGACACCGATGCCACCGGCGATATAGACCGGTGAATCTTCGATGGCCAGGGCCAGGGCTTGCTCTTCGGGCAGGCGGAACTGGCCGTCGTGGTGTTCCATGTAGCCGGAGGCGGCATGGGCGCTGAGCCATTCGCGCAGCAGGCGGGTGTTGCAGCCGGTTTTCCCGGCAAGGGTTTCGGGGGTGACGGGCTGGCTGTCGGCCATGGCCCGGTACAGGCCGAGCTCTTCGCCGAGGATGACGTTGGCAAGCATTGCCGCGCCGCCCATGTCATTCACCAGATTGCCCATGAAATCGTTGAGTCTGGCCTCGTCCATCACGTGTGCTCCTTCAGCAGGATCACGGTCCAGGGGCATTGTCTGGCGGGGCATTCGCCACTGGGCGGTGGTCGTGGGGATGTGCAGGACGCTGAGCCGGTCCTGTGTGCATTAAGTTTAGTTTGCAGCCCTGGCAGCGCGGCGTTGAGCGACGAAAGCTACCTGTCCCCGAGCGACACTGACCCCCACAGAGGGCTGATGTATCCCACTGTATCTCACCGGCCTTTCGATACAGTCCCGCGCAACTTCAGGCCCCTGCCGAACACAGTCCCGATACAAACCTGCGATGAACTGTGAAGGCCGTTTTGGCGCCGTTGATCCGTGGCGGCCAAGACGCTTTCCCTGGCCGTCGCAACCGGCGGTCGTACGCTCCTGACTCTGTTCCGCGCCTGATGCGGTCAAGGGGATATCCATGACAACGCTTGTGTCTCAAACCGATCCCGACGTCACACCCGTGGATCGCCTGCGGGTCGATCACTACACCCATGGCATCATCGGCCCAAGCCAGCCGATGCTCGGGCCATTGGCCGACGGCGGCACGCTGATCACCGGTACACCGCCGGGCTGTTGGGGGCCGATGATCACGCCAGCCTTCGAGGGCGGGCATGAAGTGACGCAACCGGTGGCGATCGCCGGGGCGCAAATCGGTGATGCGGTGGCCATCAAGATCAAAAGCATGCGCGTGACGTCGCTGGCGACTTCGTCCGGGGTCATGAGCTTTGTCGAGGGGCGCTACAACGGCGATCCGTTCGTCTCGAAATTCTGCTCCACCTGTGGCGCCGATCATCCCGCCAGCCATGTCGAAGGCATCGGCGCCGAGGCCATTCGCTGCAACCATTGTGGAGCTGAGGTCAGCGCGTTTCGGTTCAGCCACGGTTATGTGATTGTGTTCGATGCGCAGAACCAGGTCAGCCTGACGGTCAATCAGGACATCGCCAATCGCCTGGCGGGTAACGCTTCAGAAATGTCGGCACTGCCGGAGTTCGCTGCCCAACATTCGATCCTGTCCCTGGCCCGTGCCGATATCCCCGGCGTTGCGGCTCACATGCGGCCGTTTCTCGGCAACATCGGCACCTTGCCATCGCGGGACTTGCCCGACTCCCACAACTGCGCCGACTTCGGTCAGTACCTGATCAATGCACCGCACCGTTTCGGCATGACCCGCGAAGAACTGCACGCGGCGAAAACCGACGGCCACATGGACACCAACTCGATCCGCGAGGGTTGCGTGCTGATTTGCCCGGTGAAAGTTCCCGGTGCCGGGGTGTACATGGGTGACATGCATGCCCAGCAGGGCAACGGCGAGATCGCCGGACACGCCACCGATTGCTCCGGGGAAACCGAAGTGACAGTGGAAGTGGTGAAGAACCTGACCCTGGAAGGGCCGATCCTGTTGCAAAACCTCGATGACTTGCCGCCGATGGCCCGGCCAATGAACGCCGGACAAAAGGCTAAAGTCCGTGAGCTGGGCGAGCGTTGGGGGCAGCACGAGATCGAACAGAGCGGGCCGATCACCTTCATCGGCAGCGGCGAGAACCTCAATCTGGCGGTGGAAAACGGCCTGCAACGCGCCGCTTCCGTCACCGGCCTGCCTTATGACGAAGTCCTCAACCGCGCCACCATCACCGGCTCGATCGATATCAGTCGCCTGCCGGGCACGGTGCGTGTGACGTTCCTGTGCCCGATGACGGTGCTCGATCGCATGGGCATCGGCCATCTGGTGCGTGAGAAATACGATCTGGCCTGACAGCCAGTGGCGGGTTTGTACCGCAGTGTGTATGGACTTGCCGGCGATACAGACGCTGGCATTTTCCGGCACAAATGAACACAGGCCCGATACACCCCTTCGATTAACTGTGTCTGACGGCGAGCATCCATACGGTGCTCGCACCCCAGACACCGTTTGAGATCGACATCATGCAGACACCCATTCCCCCCGTAGCCAAGGCCAGCGCAGGGCTTGGCCTGCGTCGCGGTTTACTCAAAGACCTCCAGGCCGCACCGACAGGCGATTTCGACTTTCTGGAAGTCGCCCCGGAAAACTGGATCGGCATCGGCGGCGCCCATGGTGCGGCATTTCGGGCCCTGGCTGAGCGTTATCCGTTGTCCTGTCATGGCTTGTCCCTGTCCCTGGGCGGGCCGTCGCCGCTGGACGTCGGGTTCTTGCAGGAAGTCCGCGGCTTTCTCGATCACTACAACGTGCCGCTGTACAGCGAGCATTTGAGCTATTGCAGCGACGACGGTCACCTGTACGACCTGTTGCCGCTGCCCTTCACCGAAGAAGCGGTGCACCACGTCGCCGCGCGGATTCGTCAGGCCCAGGACATCCTCGGTCGACGCCTGGCGGTGGAGAACGTTTCCTATTACGCCGCTCCCCGACAGGACATGGACGAGGTGACATTCACCAATGCCGTGCTGCGTGAGGCCGATTGCGACTTGCTGCTGGACGTCAACAACGTCTATGTCAATTCGATCAACCACGGCTTCGATCCCCAGGCGTTTCTGGCCGGCATCGATTCCGGTCGGGTGGTGGCCATGCACATTGCCGGGCATTTCGACGAGTCCGATACCTTGAAGATCGATACCCATGGCGCTTCGGTCAAACCGGCGGTGTGGTCGTTGCTGGCCCAGGCGTATGCCCGGTTCGGTGCGCAACCGACCTTGCTGGAGCGCGATTTCAACTTTCCGGCATTCGCCGAACTGGTGGCGGAATTGCAGACCATTCGCCGTTTGCAGCAGGAGGGCGTGAACCGTGGATAAGTCGGGGCTTTTGCATCAACAAACCACCATGGGCCTGTACCTGCGTGACCCTGAACACAATGCGCCACCCGCCGAAATGGACCCCGCCCGGGCACAGGTTTACCGTGATCTGGTGTTTGCCAATCTGTCTTCGCTGCTCAGTGGCACTTTTCCGGTGCTGTTGAAAATTATTGGGGATGAGCAATGGCGTTCGCTGGTGCGGATCTTTTTGCGGGACTACCGGGCCCGGACTCCGAAGTTTGGTGAAATCGCTGAGGAGTTTGTCGAGTTTCTTGCGACCGGGCCCGAGGCGTTGAGTGAGGGGGCTTGGCCGTCGTTCATGGTGGAGCTGGCGCATTACGAGTGGGTGGAAATGGTTTTGCAGCAGTCCGATGCCGAGCCCCTGGTTGTCGGTGATGCGGCGATGTTGCTGGATCGGCCCTTGCAGGTGTCGCCGCTGGCCTGGCCGTTGGCGTATGCCTGGCCGGTGCAGTTGTTGGGGCCCGATTTTCAGCCGGAGGTTTTACCTGATCAGCCGACCTTTTTGCTGGTGCGTCGGGATGAGGACTGGAGTGTGAGGTTTTCCGGGTTGAGTCCGTTGGCGTGGCGGTTGTTGCAGCGCATTGGTGAGTTTCCCGGGCTGACCGGGGGTGAGCAGTTGCAGGGGTTGGCGGTGGAGGCGGGGCAGGTGGGTTCTTCGGTGTTTTTCGAGGGGGGGTTGGGGTTGTTGCGGCAGATGCATGGGGAGGGGGTTGTTGGGGTTGTTTGACCTTGGCGGCCTTTGGGCCGACCAGGCTGTTGTTGTGCTGTGTGTATATCCGTTTTTTGGGTTGTGGCGGCTGGCGGTTTCGCCCTTACGGCGACTCACTTTTTTTACAAGCGCCTAAAAAAAGTAAGCAAAAAAACGCTCGGGTATGACTCACCCACATAGGTAACAAAACAGTTCAAGCACATGGGGTCTCGGCCAGACACAGCTACAGGGAATGCCCAATTACTTTGTGGGAGCGAGCCTGCTCGCGAAGGCGGCCTGCCAGCCAACCAATTTCTTGCAGATGCACTCAGCATCTGTAGGAGCGAGCTTGCTCCGGGCGGCGTTCCGACGATGGACGTCAACGATGACGCGGGCGGTCTGAATCCCCGCGGTGTCCTGGCGTTTTTCGCGAGCAGGCTCGCTCCTACAGGGGGGGCGCGGTCACGTTAGATCAGGTCGGCCAGTAGGCCGCCTCGCTTTTGCTTTTGCTTTTGATCTGCTTGCCCCCTCGAGAGGCCGAGCGCAGGTTCTGCGCAGTGGGCAACCCGGCATGGATGGCGGGTTAGCCGCGTACGGCCATGGATGGCCGATCGCGGCGGGCCCACGGAGCAGGACCGGAGCGAGGGAATGCCGAGCCTTGGCGAGGCACCGAACGTCAGGGGCAAGAGCCCTTGGTTACTTGGGGCTCTTCCAAGTAACCCGCTGTAAGAGCGGAACCTTAAGTGGCCGTTACCGCAGAACCGGATATGTACACAAAAACAACGTCGCCAGCCAAAAAGCCTTCGCAAGCCGGATTGCTCACGAAGCCACCCTGCCACCCAACCCTTTCCTTACGCCTGGCCCGGCAATCTCAGCTCGGCACACAACCCGCCACCTTCACGGTTGCTCAAGGTCAGCCCTCCGCCAATCGCGATCGCCAATTGCTGGGCAATCGCCAACCCCAACCCGGTACCGCCGGTGCTGCGGTTGCGGGAGTTTTCCACGCGGTAGAAGGGTTCCATCACTTGCTTGAGTTCTTCCTCGGCGATCCCCGGGCCGCGGTCGAGGATCTTGATCGACAGGTTGCCATCGGCCTGTTTTTCCACCTGCAACTCGGCTGCGCCGGCAAACTTCAAGGCGTTGTCCGTCAGGTTGACCAGCACTCGGCGCAAGGCGTGGGGGCGGGTGTCGATGACGGTTGCGCTCTTGCCGGTGAGTTGAACGTCCTTGCCCATGTCCTGGTAGTCGAACACCAGGCTGTCGAGGAACGAGTCGAGGTCGGTGCGGCGGCTTTCTTCGGTGGCGCCGTGGATGCTGCGGGCGTAGGCCACGCCTTCGCGTACCAGGTGTTCCATCTCGCCCAGGTCGTTCCACAGTTTGTCTTTTTCGCTGGAGTCGTCCATGAATTCGGCGCGCAGCTTCATGCGGGTGATCGGGGTTTGCAGGTCGTGGGAAATCGCCGCGAGCAATTGCATGCGTTCTTTCAGGTACGCCGCGATGCGTGCCTGCATCGAGTTGAAGGCCTTGGCGGCGTGGGCGACTTCGCTCGGGCCTTTTTCGTTCAGGAGCACGGGGTGGGCATTGGGGTCCAGGTTCTCGACAGCGTCAGCGAGGCGGGTGAGGGGGCGGATGGCGATTCTGACCGCCAGCCAGGAGCAGGCGAGCATCAGCGCCAGCTGCCCGAGCAACACGATGGGCAGCCAGGGCGACAACGGCACCATCGCCGGGCGAACGTCGATGGTCAGCGGGCTGCCATCGGCCAGGTTCAAGTGCACCTGAAAATGTTTGTTCGGCCCCGGGATGTCGGTAAAGCTCATCGGGTAATCGTGACCGATGGCGTCCTTGATCGAGGCGATGGCGATGGGCGCATCGGGCATGTCGGTGCGTATGGGCGTGCCCGGCGAGCCCTCATTGAGCAGGTAACGGTAATTGCGTCGTTCCAGTTGTTGCAGCCAGCCGGCCCGTTCATCGGCGGGCAAGCGGTCGAGGATGGCAATGGACGTGGAAACGTCGGTTTCCAGGTTGCCGAGCATGGTGTTTTTCGAGGATTCGTAGCGCTCGTAGTACTGCGCGCCAAAGGACAATGCCTGGGCGAGGATCAGGCCGATCAGGAAGATCAGCGACAGCCGCGAAGCCAGGGTGCGCGGCCAATGCAACGCCTGCCTCATGATTGATCGCCCAGGATTTCCACCGGCAGGGAAAACACATAGCCTTCGCTGCGCACGGTCTTGATGTAGGCCGGTTCGCGGGCGTCGTCCAGCAGGCGCTGGCGCAGACGGCTGACCAGCAGGTCGATGGATCGGTCGAACAGATCGGCGTCGCGACCCTGGGTCAGGTTGAGCAATTGATCACGGTTGAGCACCCGTTGCGGATGATCGAGAAACACCCGCAGCAATCGATACTCGGCGCCGCTCAGGGCAACCATGGTGCCGTCTGCATCGAGCAGGTGACGGGCCGAGGTGTCCAGGCGCCAGCGACCGAAGGCCAGCAGGCGGCTGGCTTCGGTTACCACCAGGTTCGGCGGCAGCATGCGGGTACGCCGCAGTACCGCGTTGATCCGCGCCAACAGTTCACGGGCCGCGAAGGGCTTGACCAGGTAGTCGTCGGCGCCCATTTCCAGGCCGAGGATGCGGTCGGTTTCATCGTTGCGGGCGGTGAGCATCAGCACCGGCGTGGCCTTGTGTTTGCCGGCGCGCAATTCGCGGCACAGCAGCAGGCCATCGTCCCCCGGCATCATGATGTCCAGCACGATCAGGTCCACCGGGGTGGTTTCCAGAAAGGCGCGCATCTGCCGTCCATCCGCCACGACGGTGGTGCGCAGGCCGTTCTTCTTCAGGTAGTTGCCTACCAGCTCGCGGATTTCGCGGTCATCGTCAACGATGAGGATGTGATCAACGTGATCCATTGGGCCAAACCTCTGATGAATGGGGATTGCCACACAGTCTATCGAGCCTCGGCGGGGTCGCCTGCCGCCCTTTGTATTGCAGTGTATCCGGCCTGCCTGCGGATACACACGAAGGCAAAAAAGCCGGTTTCCAGCGGTTTTGTATTGCTTTGTATCCAGGCACCGTTCTGATACGTACCGATTGATTCTCGCCGATTCCCGACACAGACGAGATACCTCGCAAGCTTTTAATAGGTTCCATCGAGGCAAACCAGAGCGCCTCGGATCAACCAACGATCAGCCTGTTGAAACCTTGAGGAACTCGCCATGAACACCAAAGCCATCTACGCCGCCTGCCTGTTTGCCGCCCTGAACATCTGCACCCTGTCGGCCCGTGCCGAAGCCGATGTCACTCCAAAAACCTACACCTACGGCACCCAACTTGACATCAGGAAGGTGGTGGCGCTGACCGAGGACTCTGCACCTTCTTGCGGCGTGGTGAATGCGCGGCTGACGTACCTCGACTCCCAATCGAAAACCCAGGTGCTGGATTACCGCAAATTCGCCGACAACTGCAACTCGCAAAACTGAGTGTTGCGATCAACCACCCTTTAATCCATTTGAAACAGGAAGGACATCATGAAAAACATTTCCCGCTACCTGACCGCCATCGCCTTTGCCGTCGCCGGTGCGGCAGCCCACGCCAACGCCGCTGTCGAGCAAAGCGCCTGCGCCAGCAACACCTGCTTCCAGCTCACGCCGATAGCCGAGAAGGGCACCCAGGGCTTCCTCGCGCAAGACGGCTCCAGCCGCACACCGCAAGGGCAGATGCTCGCCGAGAACGGCGCCAGCCGCACGCCTCAGGGCCAACGGCTGGATGAGCAAACAGCTTGAGAACACCCGAATCCACTGTGGGAGCTGGCTTGCCAGCGAAGGCGGCCTTGCAGGTGACATCTCTAGTGAATGTTCCGACGTCTTCGCGGGCAAGCCCGCTCCCACACTGGCCTTATGTCGCCCTTTAATCTGTATCTGGTGATCCCATGTTACTCATCGCTTTCCTGGGCGGCATATTGACCGTCCTCAGCCCGTGCATCCTGCCGGTCGTGCCGTTCCTGTTCGCTGGAACCGACCGCACACGCTCCTCGATCCTGCTCACCCTCGGCGGCATGGTCCTGACCTTTGCACTGGTTTCCAGCCTGGCGGTGGTCAGCAGCGAGTGGGTGATTCAGGCCAGCAACACCGGCCGCCACGTAGCGCTGGCGGTGATGGTGCTGTTCGCCCTGTCGCTGATCTCCGCCCGGGTCGGCGACTGGCTGGCCCGTCCCTTCGTGCTGCTGGGCAATCGCATCGACCCGGACTCGCGCAAGATGTCCGGGCCGCTGGCTTCGATCATGATCGGTGTCGCCACCGGGTTGCTCTGGGCGCCCTGCGCCGGGCCGATCCTCGGGGTGATTCTGACCAGCGCCATGCTGCAAGGCGCGAACGCCGGCACCAGCCTGTTGTTGGTGGCCTATGGCGCGGGTAGTGCGCTGTCCCTGGGCACCTTGATCTTTGCCGGTCGCGGC
The DNA here is from genome assembly GCF_050432945.1 of Pseudomonas sp. 18173. Classification (NCBI taxonomy): domain Bacteria; kingdom Pseudomonadati; phylum Pseudomonadota; class Gammaproteobacteria; order Pseudomonadales; family Pseudomonadaceae; genus Pseudomonas; species Pseudomonas sp. 18173. The sequence goes on along the minus strand of NZ_JBKFTN010000024.1, from coordinate 14,247 downwards.
CTGGTCAATCGCCTGAAGCCGTCGATTCCGGTCACCGGCTGGTTGCGTCGCGGCGCCGGGGTTGCGGTGCTGGCCGGTGCGGCGGTGATCGCAACGGGGGCCAATGACGTGCTGCTGGCCAACACCTCGTCCGAAGGTGTCAGCAGTGTCGAGAAAGGCGTGCTGGAAACCGTGCCGAAAGTCGTCGATTACCTGGTCAGCAAGGTCAAGGCCGACAGCACCATGGACAATGCCCAGGGCGCGATGCCTTCGCTGTCCGGCGCAGTGGACTGGCTCAACTCGCCTGCACTGACCAACGAAGCCCTGAAAGGCAAAGTGGTGCTGGTGGATTTCTGGACCTTCGACTGCATCAACTGCAGGCACACCCTGCCGTACGTGAAGGACTGGGCGAAGAAATATGAAAAGGACGGCCTGGTGGTGATCGGCGTGCACACGCCCGAATACGGCTTTGAGCGCATCATCGACAACGTCAAGGCCAAGGTGAAGGAGTATGGCATCACCTACCCGGTGGCGATCGACAACAACTACGCGATCTGGCGCAACTTCGACAACCAGTACTGGCCGGCGCACTACCTGATCGATGCCAAGGGTCAGGTGCGTTACAGCCACTTCGGTGAAGGCAGCTACGACACTCAGGAAAAAATGATTCAGCAGTTGCTGGAGGAGGCCAAGGCCAGCGCGCCAGCGGCCTGACCCGCTCGATCAATGGCTCACAGGTCTTGCCTCGTGGGCCATGTCCTTTTTCTCCTGACCGCGCCGCCATGCCGCCGGCGGCGCACCAAACTCGCGACGGAAGGCCCGGCTGAAGGCGGTATCGGTCTGGTAGCCGACTTCTTCGGCGATCCGCGTCAAGGAGCTGTTGCTGCTGCGTAACAGATTGGCGGCGAGCAACATGCGCCATTGCGTCAGGTACTGCATCGGCGACATCCCCACCAGTTGCTGGAAGCGTTCGGCCAACACCGATCTTGAAGTGCTGGCGGTGCGTGCCAGTTCGTCCAGCGTCCAGGCGTAGCAGGGTTTTTTGTGCAAGGCGTTGAGGGCGGCGCCGACGATGCGGTCACGTACGCCGGCCAGCCAGCCGGTGCGACCTTCGCCCTGTTCGTTCATGTACAGGCGCAGCACTTCGATGAACAGTACTTCGGCGAGTTTGGCCAATACCCCTTCGCCGCCGGGGCGGGGCGAGCGGGCTTCGGCGAGGGCATAGCGCACCGAAGACTCCAGCCAGACACCGGCGCTCGAACCGCGCACATTGACCCGCACCACGGCCGGCAAGCCCTTGAGCAACATGCCCGCCAGCCGCGTGTCGCACGCCAGGTAGCCGCACACCAGGCGGGTGACTGCGCCACCGCCGCCATAACTCAACTGCCGGGGCCGGCGCGCCAGCACCGCATCCAGCCGCGCACCCGTGGCCGGGGGCAATCCCGGTCGGGAGCACATGCGATGGGCATCGCCCTGGGGGAAGATCACCACGTCGCCCGCGCTCAGCAGCAGCGGCGGGTCATCACCCAGTTCCACGTAGCACTCGCCCTCGGTGATCAGGTGAAAGATCACCACCCGTTCCGCATCGGGCTCCAGAAAAGGCGCCGCCGTGTCGGCACTGGGCGACTGGTAGCACCAGGGCGCGGTGAACCGGGCGTTGATGAAGATCGCGCCGACCAGGTGCACGACACGCAGGGTCTGTGACAGGGCGTCCATTGGGGTTTCCCGTGCAAGGATTCCTGATTGTGAACGCCTCGGCGTGCAACGTGGAATCTCCGGACGATCGGGCAGGGTTGGGCGACGATCGGACAGGACGCCAGCGCCCGTCGGGACGATAGTGAGTTCACAGGGTCTGTACCGGCCCTGCCACCCACAACAAGAAAAGAGAGGTTGCCATGCCGAAGTTCGTCATTGAACGTGAGATCCAGGGCGCCGGAGCTCTGTCGGAAAGGGATTTGAAAGCCGCTTCGCAAAAGTCCTGCCGGGCGTTGCGTGAGTTGCCAGAGGTGCAGTGGCTGCAGAGTTATGTCACCGGTGACAAGCTCTACTGCGTGTATATCTCGCCGAGCGAGGCGCAGATCCAGGAGCACGCCAGAATCAGCGGTTTTCCCGCCAACCGCATTTCCCAGGTCATGAACATCATCGATCCGACGACGGCGGAGTAACCGCGGTCAGGCCCGATTCGTGTTTCGAACCAGAGACTGTCTTCATGAGTACACCCATTGATCTGACTGCCTTGAAAAACCGCCAGATGGCCTCCTGGGCCAGCGGCGACTACGCCGTGATCGGCACCACCCTGCAAATTGTCGGCGAGCAGCTGGCCGAAGCCTGCGACCTGTTGTGCGATGAGCGCGTGCTCGACGTTGCCGCCGGCAACGGCAATGCGACCCTCGCGGCGGCGCGCCGTGGTTGCCAGGTGACGTCCACCGACTATGTCGCGGCCTTGCTCGAGCGCGGCGAAGAGCGGGCCCGGGCAGAACGCCTGAACGTCGCCTTCCAGGTCGCCGATGCCGAAGCCTTGCCGTTTGCCGATGCGAGTTACGACGCCGTACTGTCGACCTTCGGCGTGATGTTCACGCCGGACCAGCCCAAGGCCGCTGCGGAGCTGGCGCGGGTCTGTCGCCCGGGTGGGCGGATCGGCCTGGCCAACTGGACGCCGGAAGGCTTCGTCGGCCAGATGTTCAAGACCCTGGGCCAGCACCTGCCACCTCCACCGGGCGCGAGTCCGCCGTCGCGCTGGGGCACCGAAGCCTGGTTGCACGAGCATTTTGACGAGCGCGAATTTCTGCTCCAGGTGACGCGTCGCACGTTCAATTTCCGCTATCGCTCGGCGGCGCATTTCATCGACACCTTCCGCAACTGGTACGGGCCGATGCACAAGGCCTTCGCCGCGCTGCCCGCCGACGGCGCCAAGGCCCTGGAGACGGACCTGACCGAACTGATCAACCGGATGAACCGGGCGGGTGACAAGTCGCTGGTGGTGCCGAGTGAATACCTGGAAGTGGTGATTACGCGGCGTTGAGTTGACCCAAGTCCAATGTGGGAGCGGGCTTGCTCGCGAAAGCGGTGTGTCAGCCACAGCATCTTCGACTGAAAGACCGCTTTCGCGAGCAAGCCCGCTCCCACAGGGATTGTGTGCTGGTCATGGCATCTAGATCACTTCGGCACCCCGCGCCGCCAGCAACTCGCGCAACACCGACCGGTGACAATGCGCTTCATCCTCGCAATAACAGCCCACGGCCAGTGAAGTCTGGTGGGACAGCGCGGCCAGCAGGTCAAGCATCTGACTGGCGGCGGGCTGGTTCATCTCGGTCTTGAACTTGCGCCGGAACACCTCCCAGGCCTTGGCATCCTGCGCAGCCTTGGCCTCGGCCACCAACTGCGTACTGGGCGACAGCAGCGGCTGCCACACATCATAAAAATCCCGACTGGCGAATTCGGCTTTCGGTACGCCACGGGGAGGGCGGCGCACTGTGCCCAAGCGCAACCCTTCATCGGGACGACGGGGTGATCCGAGTTGAACGATATGGACCGGCATGGCTACTTGAGCCGCGATTCGTCGATCCACTCCAGCGCCGTACGCCAGAAGCAGATGCCCAGGAAATACGCCGACATCAGCAGCCACAGCCCCATCACCAACGGGTTGATCAGCGGATGGTTGAGCACCAGCGACAAGCTGCACAGCAACCAGATGGCCGTCACCGCAATGTTGATCGGCATGAACCGGCGCACCCGGAACGGGTGCAGGAATTTCATCCGGGTCACGGTCAGCAGGGCCAGGCCTATGACGGTAAGGAAGGTGATCCACGGCGACGGGGCGATGATGTACAGGCACAGGGCAACCACGTTCCAGGCGGCGGGGAAGCCCTGGAAATAGTTGTCCTTGCTCTTCATGTTGACGTTGCAGAAGCAGAACAGCGACGACACCAGAATCAGCGACACGCTAAGCAGCAAGGTGTAGTCCGGCAAGGGGATGTAGCGATAGATGAACAGTGCCGGGATAAACACATACGTCAGGTAATCGATCACCAGGTCGAGGATCGAGCCATCGAAGCTCGGCAACACCGACTGCACGTTGACCTTGCGCGCCAGCGCGCCGTCCAGTCCGTCGACGATCAGGGCAACGCCCAGCCACAGCAGGCAATGGGTCGGCTGGTTATCCAGCAATGACAGGGTGGCGAGGAAGGCGGTGACTACGCCGGTGGCAGTGAAACCATGGGCGCCCCATGCTTTGAGTCTGGCGATGTGCAGGGTTGAGATCATGGGGGCGTTCTCCAGTGAATGAAGCAAGCCAGTTGTCACCCCGCGAACGGGGGCGGTGGCAAAGCGGGTCGGGTTGCAGGTATCGACCGGGGATCCGGGAATAAGGTTCACCACCTATGAATCTTAGCTGCCCGGCAAAAAAACACCCCGGACAAATCCCGGGTAGCGCGGGCGTGTCAGCCCAACGGTGCTGGCACATTCGTCTGCGAGGTCTATCGTTGCCTGACTGGATAAAACCCTTCCCAAGAGGACAAGCGTCATGAACACCAGCGATCTGCTCGAACAGTTATTGCGCGCCGGCCAGGGTTCGATGGCGCAACAGGGCGGCGGTGGCGCCTCGGCCCAGGGCGGGCTCGGCGACCTCGGTGGATTGCTGGGCGGGTTGATGGGCGGCGGCACCGGTGCGGGTAGCGGTGGCGCAGGGTTGGGCGGTTTGCTCGGTGGCTTGCTTGGCGGCGGCTCGCCGATGGGCGGTGCAGCGCAAAGCCGGTCCGGCGGCGCTACCAATTACGCGGCGCTGGCGTCCCTCGGCATGATGGCGTTCCAGGCGTACCAGACCTGGCAGCGCAGTCAGGCGTCGGCACCGCAAGAGGCGCCACGGACCGTGGACTTGCTGGCCGGCCCGGAAGCCGAAGAACACAGCCATGCGATCCTGCGGGCATTGATTGCCGCGGCCAAGGCCGATGGCCGGATCGATGACGCCGAGAAGCAGATGATCAGCGCTGAAATCGGGCGTCATACCGACGATCCGCAATTGCAGCAATGGCTGGACGATGAGGTCGCCAAGCCACTGGACGCCAGTGAAGTGGCACAGTCGGCCACCGACCCGGGCATGGCTTCTGAGATGTACCTGGCCAGCGTGATGCTGGTGGACGATCAGCAGGACGCCGAGCGCAACTATCTGGATGAACTGGCCGCGGCATTGCAGATCGATCCGCAGTTGCAATTGCACCTGGAGCAGCAGGCCCGGGGGACGGCCTGACGGGTGCATCTGCCCTTGGCAAAAGATCCAGTGTGGGAGCGAGCCTGCTCGCGAAGAGGCAATCACTGCCGGGAAGCATCGGAGGGGGGAATGGCTCGTAGCGGACTCCCTGTGGCGAGGGAACCTGCTCCCTCGCCACAAGAGCGTGTTACTTGAGGAACGCCTGGAAGTCGGCACCCATTTTGTCGATCGCCGCCTTGAAGTCCTTGGCGGTAACCTTCTGGCTCTCGTTCTCCAGGGCGGTGCCAAATACCTTGCGCACTACTTTGGCCACGGTCTGGTTGCTCTTGGCGTCGATGAATTCGGCTTCGATGAACAGGATGGTTTCCTGGTCACGGTGACCGGTGGCTGCCTGCGTTGCCCCGACAACGGCCGCGATGGGGACCACTTCATACCACTTCATGCCTTCGTTTTCGGCGCTCACCCCGGTGATCGCCGCACGCATGATCAGTGACCGGGAACCCGCCGGTGCAGCGGAGGTGTCGGACACTACACGGTACTTCTGACCCAGCGTGGCCTTGGCCTTGCTGGTCATGTAGTTCTGAATGTCGGCGAGGGTCTGCTGGTTGACCCGCTCATTGGGTTTTGGGGCCGGGTACAGCTCCAACTTGTTGAACACCACGGTGTCATAAGCGTTCGGGTTCCACGAAGGGCTGACCCAGCGCATCGCGGTTCCACCGCTCGGCGTCTGGACTTCCTGCAGGTTGTTGTAGTTGGACAGGAAACCTGAGTATTGCGCCTTTTCAGTCACTTTCGAGGTGCAACCGCCTAGCAACAGGCTTGCCAGCGCAGCGCCGACCAGCAGTTTTCGGGACAGATTCATAGTGGTGTTTACTCCTTGGATGAAATCGTCGTTCTTTCGTTTGCAGTGCATCAGAATCGCCAGGTCATGTTCCCGGTCAAGGCTTGAATCCAGGCATTGTCAAATTGACCGGAGATTTGATTGCCCGATGGGGACTTGGTCTGCTCGACCGGCATATCACCCAGCCAGACCATTGCCCAACTGACGTTGACATCGGTGTCCTTGTTCAGAGCATAGGTGGCTCCTGTCGCAATGCGCCAGGATTCGTTCATCGGCACGATCACGCTACGGTTGCCGTCCGAGACGGCACTGCTGTCATAGGCCACGCCGAAGTTCCACAACAGCTGTTCGGTGGCCTGGTATTGCGCGCCAAGGGAGAGGTGCCAGGTGTCCTTGAAACCGGCGTCGATCGTTTTCGATTGCGCGCCGAATGCAGTGGTGTCGACCTGTACCCCGATATCGCCGAACTCGGACCAGTCCTGCCAGTTGGCGGAGGCCAGCAGGGCCCATTGCCGGTCCAGCTGCTGGAACAGGCTCAGGGTCACGGTCTGCGGCACCTTGATGTCCAGTTCGGTATCGGTGTTGTTGACGCGCTCGAGCAGGCGGCCGTCGCCCTTGACGTCCAATCGGTCCTTGAAGTCCAGGTCGACCTGGCTGGTGTAGGTCAGGCCAATGCGCGTGCCGGGTTGTGGGGCGTAGATCACTCCGACGTTGGCGCCATAACCCCAGGCGTTGTCCTTGTATTTGAACTGGCTGTCGGTGCGGTCGGTGAAGCCGAAGGGGGAGCGGTCGATCGCCGTTTGTGCCTTCAGCATGCCATACATGGCCTTGAGACCCAGGCCTACCGACCATTGCTCGTTGAAGCGGTAAGACACGCTCGGTACAAGGGACAAGCCGAGCAGGCTGGATTCCTGCGCGAAATAACGGCCGGACCAGTCGTTGTCGTATTTGACCGCCAGGCCGAAGTCGCCGTACTGGCCGAAGCCGACGCTCCAGTGCTCGTCCAGTTCATGGCTGATGAAGAAGCTGCCACCGGGAATCGGATCGAGGGCATTGCCGCTGCCGCTGCCCGAAACGTTGGTGCCGGAATCGCGGTCGAAACTCAAATCGCCGTACAGGACCTGCAAGCCGGCTGTGATCTGCGTGCCGGGGAGGTAGCTCATGCCCGCCGGGTTGCTGGCGATGGTCGAGGGGCCTTGGGCGCGGGCGGCGGCGCCGGCGTTGGCGAGGCCGGCGTTATCGGTGCCGATTTCGTAAAGCATGATGCCGCCGGCCCAGGCCTGTTGACAGCACAGGGCGAGAAGCGCGCAAGCAGGCCGGGCAAGTGTTCTCGTCGGCATGTACTTACCTCGTCAAATGTCCATTTTGAGTTCGGGGGTGAACTGTACCGGCCACCCCTGAATTTGGCTGTTTACCTGACATCAGGATGGTCGATGAAGCGGTACTTGAACCCATTGCTGCGGATTGCATCCGGGACACTCTCTCCAAAGTAGAAGATTTCATGCCGGTTCGACGGACTTTTTCCCGTGATCATTGGCGTTCGACCATAGCTATCCCAGTGAACTTTGAGCGTAGGTTTGAATTGCGAAATATCCAGTAATGAGTAGTCAGAAAGCATTGATTCAGGCGCATTTAGCCGAAAATATGCTCCGCCAAGGACACCGGCCAGATCAGGGCGGCGAGCGGTGCCCGCCGCCCTGATCGTCATCACCGGGCCGCAGTGGCGGCCAGCAATGGTGCCATTTGCTCATCGGTCAATGCGGCGTGCACGTCCATGCTCATCAGGTCGTTCCACTCCAGCACCCATTTTTGAATCTGTACCAGGTCGCTCGCCTCGGCAATGCCGAAGCCGGCCGAACTCCCTACGGCGTGCCAGCGTCCGTGCATGGTGACGCCTGCGGGCGGTGCGCCACCGGTCTTGAGAAAACGCGCGATGGCGGCATCTCGGTTGTCCGGGCTGATTGTCCAACTGACGATGAATAACATAGGCCACCTCCTGTTGCGGATCGGCACCGGTTTTCATGCGCGCACCTGGCTGGCGCCGGGGCCGTGGCCGCGCGGGGTTTACAGGTCCGTCCTGGCTGGCTTGCGGCAGAATCTCCCATGGAAGGCATAGCAGCGCCTCGCGATTCATGTACGACCGCTGATCCTGTTCAGGTGGTTGTTCGAGGGGGAGGGCAGTGGCTTGTTTCACCAGCGAAACATGGGCAGCGGTCGCAGCGGCGAGTGGATGAATTGCCGGAACGAACGCTTGATCAGCATCGAGTGAAAACCATGGTCGGGAAAAGTCGACTGCACGGTCTTGATGAAGCTTCGGGGCAAGCCGAAACGGACCAGGCCCAGGGAGACATCCACCAGATCGGCCTGGCGGAAGGGTTCGACGCTGTCGGCATGAGCGCCCTGATACCGACGCACCTTGTGATGCTCGAGGATCAAGGCACTGACTTCTTCCTTCAGTTCCGGCCGATGTTGGTCGTCGAGGTATTCAGTGGCCAGGGCAATGGATGGCGGCAGGTAGTCGAGGGTGTCATCGGTCCAGATGCCCAGGTCATGAAACGCCGCCGCGATTTGTATGGCAAGCGGGGGCAGGCTTTCGGCACCACTGAGGGCGCTATGGAAATTCAGTACCCGGTAAATATGGTTGCGGTAGCCCTGCAGGTCGGCACCGATGGCCAGGGCGAACGAGGTGAGAATCTCGTCGGTGCAAGGGAATTCGAGAAAAGGTTTCATCAGGCATCACGCAACAGGTCGTTGGCATTGAGCAGTTCGTAGGCAATCTCCGGGCGTTTCTCCATGGCACGGCGAATGGCTGCGGGAATACTGGCGCGGGTCTTGCGGCACAGCCCCGGCAGTTCGCCAATCTGGATGCCGATGCCGCGCATGGTGCGCACTTCATTGAAGCCGGGGGCGATGTCCACGCGGATCCCCAGCTGTTCGAACATGCGTTGTTGCACGTGCTCCAGATCGCTCAGGCTCTGCAGGTTCTCCAGGCGTTCGATCAGGCGTTTTTCTTCGTTGCGGGTCAGAAACAGAATGCGCACATCCGCCCCTGGTGTTTCCAGCAGCGGATCACGCCCGCAGTCGCAGGCACCGGGCGGGCAGGGTTGGCGAATCGGAGCGCAGGTGGTCATGGGATTCAATCATAGAGCGCCGTGATCGAATTTGCCCATAGGGATTTTGAGGGGCAGCAAAGCAATGTGGGAGCGGGCTTGCTCGCGAAGGCGTGGTGTCAATCGACAGTTGTGCCGACTGACACCACGCCTTCGCGAGCAAGCCCGCTCCCACAGGGGTTGCGATGAACCTGCCTGAATTATTTCAATACCAGCATCCGGTAAACGCCGTCCTCGACTTCGATCCCGTGGGTGTCATGGGTGAAGCCCGGGAAGGATGTGTCGAACGCCTCCAGTGCCTTGAGATACGCCAGCAACGGACCGTCCGCAGGCCCTGCGTTCTCACCTGGCATGAGCAGCGGGATGCCTGGTGGATACGGCACGATACCGGTGGCGGCAAGGCGCCCGGCCGCTTCTTTGAGGGTGACCAGTTCGATTTCGTTGCGCACCAGTTTTTCGTACGCCTCCACCGGGCTGAACTCGGCTTTTGGCAGGGTGCCGAAGGCCTGGGACATGTTGGCGGTGGTCTTGTGTTTCTTCATGGCGGCGAAGATTTCGTTGGCCAGATCCTTCAGGCCCATGCCGGCATAGCGTTGCTGGTGGGCGTTGTACAGGTCGGGCAGGCACAGCTCGAGCTCGGCGTTGTCATCGTAATCACGCTTGAAGTCGAGCAGGGCGTTGAGCAGCGTGCCCCACTTGCCTTTGGTGATGCCGATCGAGAACAGGAACAGGATGGTGAAGTCGGTGGTTTTCTCGACCACGATCCCCTGGCGGCCCAGGTACGCCGTGACCACGCAAGCGGGGATGCCGGAGTCGAGCAGGGTGCCGTCATCGCCCATGCCCGGGCTGAGTACCGAGACCTTGATCGGGTCGAGCATGCAGTAACCGTCTTCGATGTCACCGAAACCGTGCCATACCGCGTTCGGGTGCAGGACCCAGCAGTTCGGGTCGGTTTTAAGCTGTACCGGGTCGACCTCATGGAACGGCACGGTCGCTGCGCCCACCTGTACGGTCGGTGGTTGCCAGCAAGTGAAGAACCAGTTGTCCTTGCTCAGCATCTCGTTGTGCATGCGCGAGAGCACCTGGCGGAAACTGATGGCTTCTTCGATCGATTCGCTGGTGAGGATCTGCCCGCTCGGTGCTTCCATCATCGCCGAGCTGACGTCGCAGGACGCCATGATCGCGTAGTTCGGCGAGGTCGAGGCGTGCATCATGTACGACTCGTTGAAGCGTGCATGTTCGATCGGGTTGCGGCCGTCGCGCACGTGGATCATCGAGGCCTGGGACAGGGCGGCCAGCAACTTGTGGGTCGACTGGGTGGCGAACACGGTCGGCTTGGACTTGTCGTGATCGCCAGGGTCGCCGTGCATGGCATGGCGTCCGCTGTACAGCGGGTTGAAGCGCGCATAACCGTACCAGGCTTCGTCGAAGTGCAGACGGTCAACGCTTTCGCCCAGCAACTCTTCGACGCGGGTGACGTTGTAGGTCAGGCCGTCGTAGGTGGAGTTGGTGACAATGGCGTGCACCGGCGTCGGGTCGATGCCTGTCTTGACCAACGGGTTGCTGGCGATGGCGGCTTTCACGCCTTCTGCACTCAGGGTCTGCGGCAGGATCGGGCCGATGATGCCGTAGCGGTTGCGGGTCGGCACCAGGTAGGTCGGAATCGCCCCGGACAGGGTCATCGCATGTTCGGCGGACTTGTGGCAATTGCGGTCGCACAGGGCGATCTGGTTGCGCGTGACGCTGGCCATGAGGATGACGCGGTTGGACATCGACGAACCGTTGGTCACGTAGTACGTGCGGTGCGCGCCGAAGACCTTGGCCGCATAGCGTTCGCCCTGGCCGATAGGGCCACTGTGATCGAGTAGCGAGCCCAGTTCGCCGACCGAGATCGACAGGTCGGAGCGCAGCAGGTTCTCGCCGAAGAACTCGTAGAAGGCACGTCCCGCAGTGCTCTTGAGAAACGCTGTACCACCGGCATGACCGGGGGTGTGCCAGGAGTATTCATAGGTACGGGCGAACTTCACCAGTGCGCCGAACATCGGCGGCAGGGCGGCCTGACGGTAACGTTCGATAGCGGCCAGGATACGCCCGCTGAGGAAGCGCGAAGTGTCTTCGGGCAGCCAGATGAAGTCGTCGGCATGTTGCATCACCAGCAGCGGAATGCTCGAGGCGGTGGTGCGGTCACTGATCAGGAACACCGGCACACGTGTGTTGCGTTCGCGCAGTTTGACCAGCAGTTTGATGCAGTCGGCGTGGCCTTCGCTCGCGTCCATTTCCCATCGGATGAGCACGCATTGAACGGCAGGGTCCGAGCGCAGGATCGAGGCGGCATCACTGAGGCTTTCCGAGGCCAGGACACTGACGCCACGTCCCTCTACGTCGTGAACCAGTTGATCCAGGGCACGGCCAAACACTGTTCGCTTGTCCGGCGGACTGCTGACCAGTAGCGCCAGCATTCCCAGCGAGTGTTTATATTCCGTCATGATTGAACCTCCAGAGTGGCATTAGTCAGGTTGTTCACCGGCACTGGCTCGGCAGTGAGGTGCTGCGCACTGACGGTTTGCGTCGGTACGCTGTTGTTGAGAGCTTCGAGGCGGATCAGGCGGTTGTTGACGAACCCGAACAGGGTGTAGCCAAAGATGGTGGCCACGCCGCCCAGCATCAGCGCCTGCTCACCGGAGCTGTACAGCGCCAGATAGCTGTAGGCTGCCGCGACCAGGGCGATGACGTTGGTGGCCAGCGCCTTGCCTTCCGGTACGTTGGAGACCTTCTGCATGGTCATCAGCGCGGCCATGGACAGGATGTAAGGCACCAGGTTGGTGACCACGGCGAGGTTGACGAGGGTGTCGAACTGCTTGCTCAGGTCGGGACTGATGGTGAGCAGGGCCAGCGCGGTCTGCGCGGTGAGCAATACCATCATGCCGACAATCGGCGTTCCCGCCTTGTTGGCCTTGGCGAAGATCGACAGGAAGTAACCGGTGTCTGCCGAGCTTTTGTACACCTGGGCGATGGTGAACTGCCAACCCAGCAGCGAACCGATGCAGGCGAGCACCATTGCCGCCATCACGATGTCACCGACCATCGGGGTAAACATCTTGGCGAACACCAGGCCGAAAGGTGCGGTGGACGCGACCAGCTCTGCGTTGCCGACGATACCGAAGATGACGTTGGTGGAAACGATGTAGATCACCGCCGCACCCAGGGTGCCGCCCAGTACGGCTATCGGTACGTTGCGCTCGGGGTTTTCCACCGCGTCGGTGTTGGCGCAAGCCGATTCCAGGCCGAGGAAGGCCCACAGGGTGATCGCCACCGAGGCGCCTGCCGCTTCGAACCAGCTCTTGTCGTGGGGGTTCCAGCCGGCGGCGTAGACGCTGCTGTCAAACCAGAACCAGCCGACCGTGGATACCAGCACCACCGGTGCGATCACACCCCAGACTGTCACCGCGCCGATCCGGCCGGTAATGCTGGCGCCGCCAAAGTTGGCGAAGGTGGTGATCCATAACAAGGCGATGGTCGCCAGGCCTACTTGCAGGGAATCAAGTTTTATCCCGAACAACACCTGGATATAACCCACGGCAGTAATACTGATCGCCACGTTGGCAATCAACAGTGAGAGGCCGTAGGTGTAGTTGGTGATGTAGTTACCCGCTTTACCGAAGGTGTACTCGGCATAGCCGCCCATGCCACCGGTCTTGCGGCTGAGCATCCCGCATCGCGCAAAGGCGTAGGCCAGAGCGAGGGAGCCGGTGGCCGTCACCAGCCAGGAGAGAATCGAAATTGCACCGACTTCCGCGAGTTTCGTCGGTAGTAGCACAATGCCTGAGCCCAACATGTTGACCGCGGTCAACATTGTCAGTTGCCCCACACTCATTTTCTTTGCGACTGACATTCCGTTGCCTCACTTAGTTGGCGATTGAGAGTCTTAGCTATAGCAAAGGTTTGAAAACTCGCAAGAAATGACCTCAGCCATTTCGGTTTTTGCACTAAATCGCAAAAAAGGCAGGATGCTGGCCCCCAAGTTTAAAAATCCTCAGCAAAATTAGTTCATTTTCAACCGGTTAAATAGGTCAAGATGCGCAAGACATGGATCGCATTAATCCCGCTAGTTGTTGCGGGCATAGCCAGTTCGGCTCACGCCAAAGAGCTGGCCAGCAATGATCAGTACGTGTGCAGCTGGGGCGCTGGCACCGCTGCAAGGGCTCAGGAGCTCAAGCTTTCAGGTGTTTCCCTGTACGCCGCGCGCCAGAAAATACAGGTCTACAAGTTTGCCAAAACATGGATGCGCATGATGGCACTTGGCATTACAGAACAAACTTATGACAGTCCGTCGCGATTGAAACCGACGGCCGTACGGCAGAGCTTTTATGAAGACTGCGTCAGGTACAAGTTGGCGCGTAAGTAAAAAGAACAAGCGGGCGTCGGTCGGATCGACCACGCTGTGGGGCTGTGACGTCTATATTGATTGACCATCCCAACGACCGGATGGGGTGTTGAAACCGGTTCCTTACAACTCAATCAGGAGGTCACCATGAACCAGATCGATAAAGTGTTGTACACCGCCAAAACCCACACCACCGGGGGGCGCGACGGCGCTTCCCGCAGTTCTGACGGAATTCTTGACGTGAAGCTGTCGTCTCCGGGAGCGGGTGGCGGCGGAACCAATCCGGAGCAACTGTTCTCTGCCGGTTGGTCAGCCTGTTTTATCGGCGCGATGCAGGTGGCGGCCAGGGAAATGAAAGTGGCGCTGCCCAAGGATGTGGCCGTGGATGCCGAAGTCGACCTGGGCACCAACGAAGGCGGCTATCTGTTGCAGGCGCGGCTCAATGTCAGCCTGCCGGGGCTGGATCGCGAAACCGCGCAGAAAATCGTCGACACCGGGCACCAGTACTGCCCGTACTCGAAAGCCACGCGCAACAACATCAACGTTGTGCTCAAGCTGGTTTGAGTTGACGTGAACAGGTCTTGGCGAACGACATGGGTTGTCGCCAAGGCCTGAAATGCCCGCTGCCAACATTAGGCCATGTTTCGGATATTCCTTGTGGGAGCGAGCCTGCTCGCGAAGGCGGCCTGACGGAGTACATATCCGTTTCTGCGGTAACGGCGACTTA